>NZ_JBSRZI010000003.1:0-441816 GCF_054057495.1 Mucilaginibacter sp. UYNi724
TCAGTTTGCCCCGGAATGGGGTGGTCAATTTGACGCGGAATCACTGGTCACATTCCGCCGGAATTGGGTGGTCAATATCAGCGGTATATCCACATATATCTTAAATCTTGATGAATCCCTTTTGGTATTTTTTTTACTTGAAAGTTGAACCGGGTTTTCATCTGCAATTTTTAGCGTTACTAAAAAGTTGAAAAAGGTACCTAAGTCAACACGGTAACAATTGTAGCTAACCTTTCCCCATTTTCGTTTAAGGGCAGTGTGTTCAAGAAAATGGTCAATATCAATTTTGGTGAAGTTGCTTGGTTTACGCATCAGGTATTTTCTATCTGTTAACCACTCCGTGAAAAATGCCATTAAGTATTGATTCATCTTCAATGCTTTTAATTTCATTGCTTGATTCTCAACTTTTAGTTCACGTTGCTTTAACCAATAAGGGATGCAGTCTTTGATGGGGGATAGTGGTGTAATAGGCAGGTCATTGAAAGTGCCGGATATCGGGTTCCATCCTTTAGACAAAAGGTTTATTAAAGCAGCAACTACATCTTTAGCATCTTTCTTTAATACAGTGATATTTGAACCGGGTTTTAAACCTGTCAGTTTACGTTGGCGTTCGTTTTTTCCTGTATCAGGGTTTAGAAAAAGGAAGTTAACGTTGGGCTTAGTGCTTTTAGTTCCGGGGAATAATTTGAATTCGTAGTCACCCCACGTTTGAATAACAACAGATGTGTCTTTTTTCTTGGCTTTTAGTTCCATTTTTTTAAGGTTAAATGATTTAAAAATCAGCCGATTTACACACTACTCATAAACTAAATTTAGCTTAGGAATATTTCAGCTTTTTTTTTTACCACTTAGCCCACTTGTTTTTGGAACTAATGATGCAAATATAGCAAAAGCCGTGATGTTAAAAGGCATTATTAACCGCTTTACTAACCAAAATCTTCTTATTTTTGACACCTATCTTGACACCTACCCTATGAAAAACAGCCCTCACGGTATCAAAAACCCACTATTCTGGTTAGTAAAGTCGGAACCGTTTAAATATAGCTGGGAAAAATTCAACAAAGAGGGCCGCACCTTTTGGGATGGCGTGCGCAATTATCAGGCACGTAACAACTTAAAGTTGATGAAAGAGGGCGACCTGGTGATGTGGTACCATAGTAACGAAGGCAAAGAAATTGTAGGCATTGCCAAAGTTGTAAAAGAATTTTACCAGGACCCTACAACCGAAGACCCGAACTGGGTAGTGGTTGACCTGGCACCCGTTGAGCCCCTTAAAAAACCCGTGACCCTGGAGCAAATAAAGGCCGACGAGCGTCTCAAAGATATTGGCTTAGTAAGACAGGGGCGCCTATCCGTAATGGGTATGACACGCGAGGAGTTTGACAGGATATTAGAACTGGCAGCAGAATAGGTTTAACTATAAAAATCTGCATATTAAGCCCAAAGGTCACCAGAAAAAATTCTTGGTAACCTTTGGGCTTTTACGTATCAATATTTTGACTTAATTAAAAACGACTAGTTATTTTTCTTCTGCACCAAAAAATAGCGCTTTTAACTCGGTAGCGTCATCCGGTTTCATTTTGCCGCCTAATATCAGCCTTACCTGCCTGCGGCGTAATGCACCTTCAAATAACTCAACCTCGGCTTCTGTTTGCGGTAAAAGGGCCGGTACCGGGATGGTATGGCCGTCCTGATCCAACGCCACAAAAGTATAATAAGCCTCGTTACTTTTTTTACGCGTGCCCGATGGGATATTCTCTGCAAATACATCCATTTTCACTTCAACAGATGTTGTGAAGGCCCGGCTTACCTTTGCCTCGATAGTGATCACATCGCCTAATTTGATAGGGTGATGAAAAGATACATTATCTACCGATGCGGTCACGACCACGCGGTTGCAATGTTTTTGTGCCGATATCGCGGCCGCGATATCCATCCAATATAGTAAGCGCCCGCCCATCAGGTTATTAAAGGTGTTGGTATCGTTGGGTAATACCAACTCGTTCATAATGGTAAATGATTCTTGAGGCGATTTTCCTTTCATACTGCAAATATAAAATTTACCCCGAAAGTATCGGCTCTAAAAGCCCTGTAAATCAAAGGTTACGCACGCTTACTTCTAAGCCATGGCCGTTTTGGTAGCCTTGCCATCTTTGATACCGATCTTCATGATATCCTTACCAAACTGGTAAACCAAAAAAGTGATCATGATCATCGCGCCTGCAGAAATTTGTTTTGCTTTACTCATGTTATTTAGAGTATGTTTCCACGTACTTGTTACAGGATTTTAAATTATGGCCTTACAGTACTAAGCAAACTATAGCCCGCCAATTGCTCGTAACGCGAGCCTGTTTGGCGATAGTAAACCAATAGCTGGTATTCGTTTTCCGTTTCAAAATAGTTACCTTCTAAAGCTACATCATCCGGTTTGTTGGTGGCTTTGTTTACCCAAATATATTGGTAATCATATACGCCTTGTTTAAGCAGCAAGTCGGTGTACCAGCGGCCACGGCTGTCAAAGGTAAGTTTGCTGCGGTCGTCAAGCTTGTAATCGTTAAACTGACCAACAAGGTAAGGGGTGCCATCCTCGGGCGATTTATTGGCCGCCAGGCTAAAGTACATGTGAGCATAATCCGCATCACGGCGGGCATCGTTACCGTCCTGGTTCAAGATAAAGAATTTGCCATCTATATCATAAAGCAGGGTATAATTAGGCAGGTTGCGATTAGGGTCGCCTAAAAGTACAACTGTGTTTGCGGTGTCTTTATAGATCTTGGAAATGCGTTCCGAGTTTAGCTTTAGCGTACGGGTATCAAAATGCCTGAACTCGTTGCGGCCCGAAAAATCATTGATGTTAACATCGTTATAAACCAGTTGCGTACCGCGGATGTAGGTAGGCACGTTGTTCATGATGCCGGTTTCGGGCCTTGCGTTCTGCATTAAAAATGCGCGGATGTCGGTATTGGGGTTCTGCACCTGTAGGCCGCTATAATCAATAGTAAAGTTTACCTTTTGGTTAGTACGCCTTGCAGCTACATTATTAGAGCTAATGATATTGGCGTTTACCGAAACCCTTTTGCCTACCACGTAAAGCCTGCGGGTTAGGATGAGATTATTTACGTCGCCATCCTCATAAACTTTTAGGATGTAGTTGCCAGATATTTTGGGGATGATGTTGCGGTTGGGGATCTTAACCTCATAATGCGTGTATTTTTGGAACGTGCCGGATGAGTAAGTATAATCGTTCAGGCGGTCGTCGGTAAAGCTTTCAAGATATTCGGCAGGGGATAGGCGCGACGGGTTCCAGTTGGCATCACAATGCTGTATGGTATAGTTAAATGTCCTGCTGGCGCCACTCAAGTCATCAAAGCCAAGGGTAACGGTTTCGCCGCCACCAAGGTCTATTACCGGGAACGATGCCGCCTTTTTTGAATTATAAAACTCAACGCTTTTTATCTCGTGCTTGTAAACGTTATTACCAAACGGTGCGGTTTGCGCCAAGCAGCCGGTGCTTACAAGCATGCATAAAAGAAAGGCGCAGAAATAATTTTTCATTCGGTACAAGGTAGGAAAAACGCAGATGATGGAGAATTTATTTCGATAAAAGCGTTGACGCGGGCCCCTGCTTATGCTAAATAATTAAGGTAACGATATATGAGTTGGACGAGACAGTATGGTAACTTTTCAAAATTAGGGTCTATATACCTATTTAACCTTCTATCTATTTAAGCCGATATGAGTGAAGTCATCAGATGTGGTGGAGTACTGTAATATTAAAATCAATAAAGTTGATGTTACAAAGTTTACTTTTTGCATGATAGCTAACCATATCCAGTTATTTGTGGCCCAAAGGAACACACTATAGTAAAATAGTAAAAGAGAAATTAGAAAAAAGACTTTAAATAAATGAAGTCTCGTTTTAAATATAAAAACTGTGACGATAACTATACAAGTCCAAAATAAAGAAGTATGTATAATTAACATAATATCGTGTAATCCGGTTGCAATTAAACATGTAGGAAGGATGTTTGCGATACCACCATATTTTATAATAGTTGCAGCATTTCTGTCCGGGATTTTCTTTGAAAAATTGAAGAAAAAAATTGCATAAGTTATTGAAAGCAATATAATGCCTGCAGTTGCCCAAATCCTTGAAGGGTTATCTAAACCATTCAGTGCTCGAGGCCCGAATAAGTTACATAAAAAGTTTTGCCTTAAATTAAAGCCCACAGAATGATGATCAAAAAACGATCCGCCTGGGTAAATTAAGACAGCAATGGTGATTAATAGTAAAAAAATAAGTATTCCTATAACAAGTGAATATTTCTTGAAGAATTACATTAGATTAGGTAGTTAAAAATATTGGGATTGTAATTTCCTCATTTTGTTACACTAATCAATAAACATACTCTCAACGAATACAAAGTTATTACAATATAAAGGGGCTTAAACGCCCCTTATTTTCTTAAATTATCCTTCCAGCTCCATTATCTGGTCGGCAAGGGCTTCCCAGCGTGCCTGCTGTTCCCCCAACTCCATTTTTTTAAGCTGGTAGGTATCATTT
Source organism: Mucilaginibacter sp. UYNi724 (assembly GCF_054057495.1). NCBI lineage: Bacteria > Pseudomonadati > Bacteroidota > Sphingobacteriia > Sphingobacteriales > Sphingobacteriaceae > Mucilaginibacter > Mucilaginibacter sp. UYNi724. The sequence continues at coordinate 4,565 of NZ_JBSRZI010000003.1, forward strand.
ATCTTTTTCAGCTTTTCGGCCTGGTTGTAAATGCCGTCGTCGGCCAGTTGGGCTTCCATTGCCTTTACTTCTTTTTCTAAAAATGCTATCTGCTCTTCCATTTTGGTAAGGTCCTGGTTAAGCTTTTTTAGCTGCTGTGTTTTGTTTTCGGTTTGTGGCTGCTTAGCAGGCTCAGGCTTTTTCTCTTCCTTTTTAGGCTGAGGCGCGGGCGCTTCTACCTTTGGGTCAAGCTTGCGTTTAGCGTTCCACTCATCATACTCGGCGTAAGTGCCCGGGTATTGTTTTATCTTTTGGTTTTCGATGAACCAGATCTTGTTTGCAACATTATCAAGGAAGTACCTATCGTGAGATACCACTATTACCGTGCCTTCATACTGTTGCAGCGCCTGGATCAGGATATTAACAGATGCCATGTCCAGGTGATTGGTAGGCTCATCCAGTACCAGGAAGTTTGCATCGGCTGTTAGGGCTTTCGCCAATGCCACGCGCGATTTCTCGCCACCCGACAATACCTTTATTTTCTTAAATACATCATCGCCGGTAAACAAAAATGAACCTAATATCGAGCGTAGCTCGGTATCGGTATGTTTTGGGGCGAATGCCTGTAGTTCCTGTAAAATTTGATGCTCCAGGTGCAGGCTCTCAAGTTGGTGCTGCGCAAAAAAAGTTTGCGTAACATTATGGCCTGTAACTGCAGTGCCTTCAAACTCTTTATCGGCACCGGCTACAATACGCAGCAAAGTAGATTTACCCTTACCGTTGGCACCTATTAGGGCAATTTTATCACCTTTTTCTATGATAACTTCGGCATCATCTAAAATATCAATTGTAGGATATTTTTTGGTGATATGCTCTAAAGTAGATACATGGCGGCCAGATTGCTTGCTGAAACGAAAGCTGAAGTTAACCTCCGGGTTTTCATCATCCACATCATCCACACGCTCCAGTTTATCGAGCATTTTGATACGCGATTGCGCCATTTTTGCTTTAGATGCCTTGGCACGGAAACGTTCGATCAAACGCTCCTCTTGTTTTATTTTTGATTGCTGGTTCTTGAACTCGCCACGCTGAATTTCTGAACGAAGGGCTTTTTCTTCCAGGTAAAAAGTATAATTACCCGCGTAAACATTAAGCTTGCCCTTACGAGATTCTACCGTACGGTTGATAACCTTATCTAAAAACCACCTATCGTGAGATACGATAACGATGGCGCCGTTAAAAGCCTTCAAATAATCCTCTAACCATTGGATAGAAGGTAAGTCCAAGTGGTTGGTAGGCTCATCCAGTAAAAGAATATCCGGTGCCTGCAACAGGATCTTAGCAAGCATTACACGCATCCGCCATCCACCGCTGAAAGTGCTTAGCTTACGCTCGCAATCAGATTCGGTAAAACCTAAACCCGCTAAAATTTCGTGTGCTTTGTATTCGATATTGTAACCATCAAGCAGTTCAAACTCGTGCTGTTTGTCGCTTAGTTTATTCAGCAAGTCCTCGCTGTAATCGGTTTCAAGCTTTTTAAGAAGTACTTCTATCTCGTCGTGCAGTTGGTTTTGGCGCTCAAAGGCTTCCATAGCAACGTGTACGATGCTTTTGTCTGACGAGTATGAGAGCAGATCCTGGTTAAGGTAGCCCATGGTAAGGTCCTTAGCCATAGAAATGGTACCCGATGTAGGCTTATAATCGCCTACAATGATCTTTAACAGCGTGGTTTTACCCGTGCCGTTAGCGCCTATTAGGCCAATTTTTTCTCCCGGTTTAATGTGCCAGTTGGCTTCATCATATAGGGCGCGCGCACCAATCTCGAACGTAAGGTCATTTATAGCTATCATTTCGGCGCAAAGATACGATTTTGACCTTAGAGGTGAAAGCAGAAAGGTAAAAGGCGAAAGGTTTGACTTGCAGATGTTTAAATAAAACCGCTATTAGGTGAGATTAGACATTTAACCTTTTGCCTTTAACCTTTTGCCTAATTGTCAAAATAGCTAACTTCGCGGCATGTATCAATTGCTTAAGCCCCTGTTGTTTCGGTTCGATCCGGAGAACGTGCATTATTTTGTAACGCGTAACCTCAGGCGTTTTAACCGGTTCCCGGGCGGTACGGTGCTTAGCAAAGCCCTTTGGGGGGTTGATGATAAGCGGCTTGAGCGGGAGCTTTTTGGCCTTAAATTTAAAAACCCTGTAGGCCTTGCCGCCGGTTTTGATAAAAATGCCGAGCTGATAAGCGAGATGGGCAACCTTGGTTTTGGCTTTGTGGAGGTTGGTACAGTGACCCCGTTGCCGCAGCCAGGTAACGATAAACCACGCATGTTTCGCCTGCCCGAAGATGAGGCGTTGATAAACCGCATGGGTTTCAACAACCATGGTGTTGATGTAGCTGCCGAACGCATCGCGGCGTATCGGAAAGGTCTTAAGCCAGGGCAACAGGCACTGATAATTGGTGGCAACATTGGTAAAAATAAAGTAACGCCCAATGAGGATGCGGTAAGTGATTACATCAAATGCTTCGACAGGTTATTTGACGTGGTAGATTATTTTGTGGTGAACGTAAGCTCGCCAAATACACCCGGCCTGCGCGAGTTGCAGGAAAAAGCCCCGCTGATGCATATTTTAAACACCCTGCAACAACGCAACAACAAGGGGGGTATTAGCAGGCCTATTTTACTAAAGATAGCGCCAGATCTTACTAACGAGCAACTGGATGATATTGCCGATATTGTAAAACAAACCGGCATAGCGGGTATTATAGCTACAAACACCACCATCAGCCGCGAGGGGTTAATATCTAAGCACAAAGGTGAAACGGGTGGTTTAAGCGGTACACCATTAACCAAAAGGTCTACCGAGGTGATCAGGTACTTATATAAAAGATCGGGTGGTTCGTTCCCTATCATTGGGGTAGGTGGCATCCACTCGGCAGAGGATGCGATGGATAAGATAGCAGCCGGGGCGTCGTTAGTGCAATTGTACACTGGTTTTATTTACGAAGGCCCGGCATTAATAGGAAGAATAAATAAGGAAATATTGAATAAAAAGTAATGAGTGTAGAAGAATCGTTAAAAAAGGTTTGTAAAGCCTTAAAGATGGAATTTGACCCGGGCGATATGCAGGACTGGGGAATAGTAAACTCGGACCCGACAAGGGTGGCCGAGTTTATTAAATATTATAAAAGTACGGACCTGGATGACGAAACCAAATTCCACGTGTTTGAATTGGTGGTTGCATCATATAACGATGCCATTTTAGGCCGCTTGGCAAAAGGACAGGCAAAGGCCGATTTCTTGGAATTGGTTAAGGAATCGCACAGCGTACCAAGACTTAAGGTTGTGCGCGATTACTGGAAAGAGATCTACAATAAAGAGAATTTCCCCGTGGGGAAGCTATTATAGGCGAAGTATAAGCACACGAAAAAAGGCGTATCGACTTATCGGTACGCCTTTTTTAATTTCTTAAAAAAGAAGAATTAGTTGTTTGCAGCAGCTTTAGCCAAAACCTCGTTGTTTTTATCAATTTGGTTGCCTTTTTTCTGCGTAGAACGATCACCTAACTCAATGTTAGTAGCTAATTTCAAAAACTGAACTTCTAAACGTGAAGTAGTTTTGTTCCTTCTATCTTTTCTTTTTAAACGAGTAACGCCCATGACTTTTTATTTTAAATGTTTTTAACCTTGAGGTCGGGAGCGGATTCGAACCGCTGTAGGAGGTTTTGCAGACCTCTGCCTAGCCACTCGGCCACCCGACCAATTTTAAGGATTGCAAAAATAGTAATTATTTGTTGTCAATCAATTTTTATTTAAAGGATTTGCAGCAAGTTGTGAACAGCATATCGCTGTAGCTATCGCAACGTTCAATGATTCGGCCTTGCCAATACGCGGAATAGTGATGGCCTTATTCACTAATGCCTGTATATCAGGCCTAATTCCGTTCCCTTCGTTTCCCATTACCAGCAACCCTTCCGTTCCGAAATTTGTGGAATAAATATTATCGCCATTTAATAAAGTACCAAAAACAGGTAACTTAGCAGCCGAAATAAACCCCACCAAATTGGTATAAGTAACGTTTACCCGCGCCAACGAGCCCATCGTAGCCTGTACAACCTTGGGGTTATAAGCGTCTACCGTGTCTTCAGAACAGATGATATTGCTGATGCCAAACCAATCGGCCGTGCGGATGATGGTACCCATATTGCCGGGATCCTGGACACCATCAAGTATCAAACTAAACTTATTTTTTAGGGTTGTGTGGTTTAATCCGCTCCATTGGGGTATATTAACCGTGGCAATTGCATCGGCAGGGTTTTTTAGTGAGCTTATTTTTTGCAGGTCGTTTAAAGAAATCTCCTGAAAGTTTATTTTTTGGGATAATTTAAGCAATTTTGGGGCAATATCAGGCGTATGATATATGGTGTGGAGTTGATAATCAGAATCGATAAATTCAGTTATTGATTTATATCCCTCTACCATAAATAAACCATGTTCCCTGCGAAACTTTTTATGTTGTAAGGACGTTAGTAAACTTATTTGTGATTTTGAAAGCATATATACCCGGGAATTTCCGTCTTGCAATATTAAGTATTTTGATGGTTATTATTGGTGCCGGCTGTAGTGTTACACGCGGGATCAAAGATAACGAGGCCATTGTGCGCAAAGTTACCATTAAAGGTATCGATAAAGAATTTTCTGAAGCTGCCATCAATTACGTTGATAAAGAACAGCAACCCAATAATTGGCTCAACCTGCAATTTTACTACTTGTTTAGCAATAAAGGCAAACGTAAAATAGGCGAGGCCCCGGCGTTGCTGGATAGTAACCTGGTAGAGTTTTCGCGCCTGCAGATTCAAAAATACCTCATAAATAAAGGATATCTGAAAGCTAAGGTGGCAGATTCTATCGTGGTGAAAAAGAAAAAGGCACAGCTTTACTTTACAGCCACCCAGGGCCCGTTGTTTAAGATCCGTAATTTCAAGGATAGTATTTACGACCCTAAAGTACAGAAGCTTTACCGCGATACCCGTAAACAATACTCGCATGTGAACCAGGGAAGCCGGTATGATACGGATAGTTTAGCTTACGACCGTGATCAGTTTTACCAGGTGATGAAACGTAACGGATATTACGATTTTTACCGTCAGTACATCAATTACACGCCCGACTCGAGTTATAACAAAAGCGTGGTGGACCTGGTGATGATCATCGATAACCCTGCGGATAAAAAGGAGCACCCCATCTATACCATAAATAATACGCTGATAAGCATTTCGAGAAGCAATGGCCGCAATGCCGGAAAAGCCGACACCATACAGGTAGATTCGCAATTTAGGTTTGTTGATTACTCTGGCAGGTTTAAACCGCGCACGGTTACCGATTATACTTTTCAGAAGAAGGGTGAGATTTATAATCTTGATAAGCAAACGCTAACCACAACCCGCCTTTCGGAGTTAAATGTATTTCGTAACGTACCCAACCCTACATATGAGAAGCTGCCGGATAGCACCAATCGTTTAAATTCTAAAATTGATATAGTACCTCTAAAACGCATGACTGACCGTGTAGAGGCAGAGCTTTTGTTTAACCAGGGGCGTTTCGGATATAACCTTGGTAACACTTTTACCAACCGTAACATATTCAAACAGGCGGCTATATTACAGGTGAAATTAAACTGGAGTATCTTGTTTGATAACGGCAATTCGGCTGTTAACCAAGGGATACAAAACCAAGATTTTAGGGCAGGGGTGAGCGTTATTTATCCAAGGTTATTGTTGCCGTTCCAGTTTCCAAACCTGGCTAAGTTTGGCGTACCACACACCACATTTTCTACCAACTTCCAGCTGTTTTATCAAAAGGGGCTGGTTGAACGCCGGAGCTTTATAAACTCCATCACTTACGACTTTTTTGAGACCGCGCGTAAGCAACATTCAGTTACGCCATTGAGTATCGAATTCTCCAGTGGCACAATTGACCCGATCGCCAAAGCTGAATTGCTAAAGCAAAACCGTTACTCGTATGTGTACCTCATTGGCCGTACCACATTTACATCAAGCAGCCAATACACGTTTCAGTATAACGCGCAGGAATTAAATTCCTACAAAAACTTTATTTATTTCCGCGGAGGACTGGACATTGGCGGCAACACGCTGAACCTGTTAAGTAGGCTTGTGAATGCACCCAAAGATACCCTTGGGCAGCGTACCATATTTGGTTACGCGTTCTCGCAGTATGTGAAAACCGAAATTGACTACCGCTGGTACCGCAGCCTCGGTGGCGAAAAACAGTTCATTTTCCGCTTTAACCCGGGCATAGGCATCCCTTATGGCAACAGTAAGCAGTTGATATTTGAAAAGAACTTTTATACGGGTGGCGCAAATGATATTCGTGCCTGGTTGCCGCGGACCCTTGGCCCAGGCCAATTTAACCGCGCCAGTTACGGGATGGGTGGCGCAGCAGATACCGCCCGCGCCCGCTTAAAATATCTTGACCAATTTGGTGAGATAAAAATTGTTGCTAATGCCGAGTACCGTTATAAATTGGCCGACAACTTCTTTGGGACTAAACTGAAAGGCGCATTTTTTATTGATGCCGGTAACGTTTGGCGCCTGCATAAACAAATAGAAAACCCTAACGGGGAGTTCAGGTTTAATAACCTTTGGAATTCTACTGCTATTGGTATCGGTACAGGCTTAAGGTTCGATCTGGCCTTCTTCATTTTCCGCCTGGACGCAGCCTTTAAGTTTAAAGACCCTCAGTTCACCGGGTCTGATCAATGGGTGTTTGTAAAACATATTGGGGAAGTGTTTGGCGGGGGCCCTTTCAAAACCCAATACCAGCAAACCAACGGCGAAAATTACGGCTTTATGCAGTTGAATTTTGGTATAGGGCTACCTTTTTAATCAGTGATTTGTTGATTTGATTTAAACTGAAAAGAAAACTAAGTGACTATCGATTTTTAAAACAGAATTGGCTATTTATGATTTTAACTAAATCACTGCTACGAAAATATCCCCTTCAGTCCGTCAATAACACTCTGGAAAAAGGTTGGGATGCTTAACCCGTTGCTGTGATTAAAATACAGGAATATCAGGAAGATGATTATTGCTATAATAATAAAACGTTTAAATAAATAACCTAATAAAACCAACCCTAAGGGGATGCATATAAGTACTATCCAGCTTATTTTAACAGGGCTTAGCTTGCCGTCGTGCCGGTAAACATAGTATAGCATGGAGTGTGTCCCGTTGTCGTTTTCATGCCGGGCATAAACAAACATTGATTTTTCCATTTTATGCCTGTAAAAGGCCGTGCCTTTATCAAACGTCATTTGCTCGGTAAAGCCGTTTACTGTAAAAGTAAATAAGCCGTTTACTTTTTCCTGGATAGTGCCTGCGGTGTCTACTGCTACAATGGCAAACTCGTCTTTAGCAAAGGGGTTCTCTTTAACTACAAAGTGATTTATGGAAATGGTATCCGCAAAACAGAAAGCGGTGATAATTGCAAGGATACAGGTAAGGAATGTTCTTTTCATTTTAGGCACAATAAACGTGCAATAAAAATAGCGTTTTTATTATTTGTTGATCACACAAATAGTGAGGTTTAATAACATGGCGTAACCAATCCATAATAAATAGGGCACCAATAACCAGGCAGCGGCAATGCTAAACCTGCCAAACCATGATATATTAAGGATAATAGTTACCAACAGGGCTATGATAACGACTAATCCGCCTAATGTCTCGTGCATGCCAAAGAAGACAATCGACCATGAAAAATTTAGTGCCAGCTGAAAAATGTAAATGATTGCCGCGGTTTTATACGTGCGCGAGCCATCCCGTAATTGCCAAACTAAGTATGCAGCGATGCCAATGAGGATATACAGCAATGTCCACGCTACGGGGAAAAGCCAGTTGGGTGGTGTAAAGTCGGGCTTTTTTAAAGTAGTGTACCAACCTGCAATTTCGGGGCGTGTAAATGCTGCGGCCACTACCCCGATAGAAAGGGTAATTAATAAACTAATAATAAGAGCAAAAGGCCGAAATCTGGTTTCGGTTTTATTGGTTTTCATGTACAAGGTGTAAACCTGTTTATTCCTAAAATGTTTAAACTAAATTAGGATAGGTTTAAATTAAATGTAAATAAAAAAACCGGGCGATCTCACCCGGCTTAGCATAGCCAATCCTCTCCAAAGAAGAGGGCCTATGATTTGATTTTGTTATAAGTTTCCTCTTAGCTCCTGTTCGCGCTCAATAGCTTCAAACAGGGCTTTAAAATTACCCGCGCCAAAAGACTTTGCACCCTTACGCTGTATAATTTCAAAGAAAAGGGTAGGCCTGTCTTCCACCGGTTTGGTGAAGATCTGTAACAGGTAGCCCTCGTCATCACGGTCAACCAAAATACCCAGTTTTTCTAACGGGCCAAGGTCTTCGTCAATATGGCCTACCCGCGCGGTTAATTCGCGATAGTAAGATGTAGGTACGGTTAAAAACTCAACGCCGCGGCTTTGCAGGTCGGTAACGGTTTTAACAATATCGGCAGTAGCTAAGGCCATGTGCTGCACGCCTTCACCTTCATAAAACTCCAGGTACTCTTCTATCTGGCTTTTCTTTTTACCCTCGGCAGGCTCATTTATAGGGAACTTTACGTACCCGTTGCCGTTGCTCATTACCTTGCTCATCAGGGCCGAATACTCGGTTGAGATCATCTTATCATCAAAAGAAAGGATGTTACGGAAGCCCATGGTATCCTCGTAAAAGTTAACCCACTGGTCCATTTTGTGCCAGCCCACGTTACCCACACAATGGTCTACATAAAGCAAGCCTGCAACAGGTGGCTGGTAGGTGGTTTGATGCGCCACATAACCCGGAAGGAACGGCCCATTATAGTTGTTACGTTCGATGAACAAGTGAACGGTTTCACCATATAATTTTATACCGCTGGTACGTACTTCGCCGTGCTCATCGGTAATGGTTTGTGGCTGCTGATAAGGCTCGGCACCGCGTTTGGTGGTTTGCTCAAAAGCATCGTAAGCATCATCAACCCAAAGGGCTAATACCTTTACGCCGTCGCCGTGTTTTTTAATGTGTTCTGCTATAGGGTGGTCTGAATGCAGCGGCGTGGTCAATACTAAACGGATCTTCCCTTGCTGTAAAACATACGAAGCGCGGTCGCGCACACCTGTTTCAGGACCCGAATAAGCAAGGTCCTGGAAACCGAATGCGGTTTTATAATAATGGGCAGCCTGCTTGGCATTACCCACATAAAATTCAACATAATCGGTACCGTTAAGTGGCAAAAAGTCTGTTGTAGTTGGTTTTGTATCTAATGTTAATGTTTCCATTTGATTATATCTTTATTTAATGTGTCATTGCGAGGTATGAAGCAATCTCATAGGATATTTGGATATGCTAAGATTGCCACGCTATCGCTCGCAATAACAGGTGTGTCTCTTGATTCTTGTGTCTTATTGTCCTGGTTCTATTAAATCACCCAGCTTTTATAATAATTTCCGTCTTCAATATTTACGGCATCTTCTGTCAGCATCAGCGGGCGAAACGGGTCTATCATTACGGCCAGTTCATCTGTAAATTCCTTGCCCATAGATTTTTCCACCGAGCCCGGCGCAGGGCCGTGGGGTATGCCGCCCGGGTGCAGGGTAATTTGTCCTTTTACAACGCTTTTGCGGCTCATAAAATCGCCATCCACGTAGTATAAAACCTCATCGCTATCCACATTACTGTGGTTATATGGCGCGGGGATAGATAGTGGGTGGTAATCAAATTTCCTTGGCACAAACGAGCAGATCACGAAGTTGTGGCCCTCAAACGTTTGGTGTACGGGTGGTGGTTGGTGCACGCGGCCTGTTATAGGCTCAAAATCGTGGATAGATAGTGCCCATGGGTAATGGAAACCGTCCCAGCCAATAAAATCGAAAGGGTGGGTGCCGTAGATGTATGGATAAATAAGCCCTTGTTTTTTGATCAGGATCTTAAAATCGCCTTTTTGGTCGATGGTTTCCAGGTCGGTGGGGCGTTTAATATCACGCTCGCAGTATGGCGAGTGCTCCATTAATTGGCCATAAGCGTTGCGGTAACGTTTTGGCGAACGGATAGGGCTAAAGCTTTCTGTAATAAACAGGCGGTTGTCCTCGCTGTCAAACTCCATTTGGTAGATGGTGCCGCGCGGAATCACCAGGTAATCGCCGTACTCGAACTTTATTTTCCCAAAACCTGTTTTTAAAGTGCCCGAGCCTACGTGGATAAAAATCACCTCGTCGGCCTGGCTGTTCTTATAAAAATAGTCGGTCATGCTTTTGCGCGGGGCCGCCAGTGAGATGTGCAGATCGGCGTTCACCAACACCGGTTTACGGCTTTTCAGGTAATCGTCTTCGGTTTGGATATTGAAGCCTATCAGGCTGGTATGTTTCAGGTGCTTTTCGCGCGCGATTTTCGGCTCAACAGAATACGGCTCGCCCAGTTCTTTAACAATGGTTGGCGGGTAAGCATGGTAAACCAGTGAGTACAGGCTGGAAAAACCTTCGGTTGATACCAGTTCTTCGGCGTATAAAGTGCCATCTGGCTTACGGAATTGCGTATGCCGCTTATGCGGGATAGTCCCTAAAGTGTGGTAAACAGGCATTCTTTTTTGGTTTAAAAGTTGGAATGTTTCGAAGTTGAAATGTTGAAACGTTTTAAGGTTGAAAAGTTGAACTTTTACTTATCGTTTTAAAAATCAAACATTTAAAAATTTAGAATAGTTTTAAGAATTGGTGGCCGGAAAGAAAACATGCCAACCTTAAACTTTATAACAAGAAAATTAGAATTGCGCCAAAGCGATCTTAGAGAGCACAGCATCCCTGAAAGAAGACGAGTTACTCATAGAAGTAAGCCCGAGGGAAAAGTAAAACTGTTTTTTAATGCTCATCATTATGCTCAAAATTACGGTATAGGAATTTAATATGCAAGCATAATATTGTTGAGTGGTGATTGGTTGTCCCGATAGCTATCGAGAAGTGATTAGTAAAAAGAATCCTATGTAGGCGTAATTGGGGGCAAAAATGAGGCAAATGTTCACGTTCACGGCCGTGAACACGCGTATTTTTTTGTAAGTGCTTGATAATCAGAATTTATGAAAAAAAAGGATACTGACAAAATGATGCCACCATCTATATAAACTTTAATGATATGTCTAATTTAACCGATAATCCCGATAGGTGTAGGGGCAACTACTCATCAGTCAACCAAAATAACTACTTTTGATTTCCAACAAACCAATTATACCTTATGAAATTAGTATCCTACAAAACCGAAGACCGGGAGCATTTGGGCATCTATATCAATGGCCATATCTATAACCTAAACTCGTGCGATAAGCTGATACCCGATAACATGAACGAATTTTTATGGGGTGGCGATGAGTTGATGGAGCATGCCAAAAATGTAAATGAGGCTATTAAAAGCGGAAAATTAGAAGGTAAGGAAGAATTGTTTTATGAATTGATAGCGCCCGTGCCACACCCTACATCGTGCCGCGACGGTTATGCCTTTAGGCAGCATGTGGCCGCCGCCCGCCGCAACCGCAAGGTGGATATGATTGCCGAGTTTGACCAGTACCCGATATTTTACTTTACCAACCATAACGCTATACAGGGCCCCGGTGAAATCGAATGCATGCCAGATCATTTCCAGAAACTCGATTTTGAATTGGAGGTAGCCGTTGTGCTCAACAAAAAAGGCCGCAACATTAAAGCTGCCGATGCGGATAGCTATATAGCCGGCTACATGATCATGAACGACATGAGCGCGCGCACCCTGCAAATGGAAGAGATGCTGCTAAACCTTGGCCCTGCAAAAGGCAAAGATTTTTCGACCGTGATAGGCCCGTGGTTGGTTACGCCCGACGAGTTGGAGCAATACAAAACTAACCCTAAAGAAGGCCACACAGGCGTTACTTATAATTTGGTTATGAAATGCCACGTAAACGGCATAGAAGTCAGCAGCGGCAATATGGCCGATATGGACTGGACCTTCGCCGAGATCATAGAACGTTGCGCTTACGGCTGCGATGTGCTGCCGGGTGATGTGATTGGCTCGGGCACGGTTGGTACAGGCTGTTTCCTGGAACTTAACGGCACCGGCTTGCTTAATGATGCTAACTATAAACCCCAGTGGCTGCAACCCAATGATCTTGTTGAAATGGATATAACCGGGTTAGGTGTATTGGGCAATATTATTAAAAAAAGTGAAGATGAGTTTTCAATTTTAGGGTTGAAGAAATAAATAATTAAAGACCGTCATTGCGAGGTAAGAAGCAATCTCTACACAGGCAGAGCCGCCCTGTATAGCAAAGAGATTGCTTCGTACCTCGTAATGACGCGTGGAGAAGAACATGCTGTCACTGAACATTAACGACCTTACCCCGTTACAGATCCAGGCTTATCTGAACAGCGCCATTGCGCCAAGGCCTATTTGCCTGGCGTCAACGGTAGATAAAGCGGGGAATATAAATCTAAGTCCGTTTAGTTTTTTTAACCTGTTTAGCGTTAACCCGCCGGTGTGCGTGTTCTCGCCAAGCCGCAGGGTAAGGGATAATACCACCAAGCATACGCTGCAGAACCTGCAGGAAGTGCCCGAGTGTGTCATCAATATTGTTAATTACGATATGGTGCAGCAGGTATCGTTATCCAGCGTGGAGTATGCTGCCGGGGTAAACGAGTTTATAAAGGCCGGGCTTACTCAATTGCCCTCCGAACTTGTAAAGCCGCCCCGCGTGGCCGAATCAAAGATCCAGTTCGAATGCGTGGTGAAAGAGATCATTAGCCTTGGCGATACCCCCGGCGCTGGCAACTTGGTAATAGCCGAAATAAAACTCATCCACATTAGCGAAGATATTTTGGATGCCGATGGCGCGATAGACCAGTATAAAACCGACCATGTGGCCCGCCTTGGCGGCGACTGGTACTGCCGAGTTACTTCCGATAACCTGTTTAAGGTTGCAAAGCCCGTGCGCACGATTGGTATTGGCGTAGATGCTATTCCCTCAGCCATCCGCAACTCAAAGGTGCTTACCGGCAATAATCTTGGGCAACTGGGTAATGTAGAGGAATTACCAACGAATGAAGCCATTGAGGCCTACGCGCAAAGCGATGAGATCAAAGAAATTTTTGACGCCACCATCGGCGATAGCCAAACCCGCGACCTACAACTGCACCTAAAAGCAAAACAACTTTTGCATGATGGCTTGGTGAATGAGGCCTGGATAGTGCTCCTGATGTAGTTTTACATGCGGGTGATGTTATAATTGCAACAATACTTGATGTTATAACGTTGCCATTACATATATATGATACCTATGGATAAGCAAAGTTTAAAAACCACCGCACAACGGTTAATGGCAGGCGATAAGGGCCTTTTAGCTATGGACGAAAGTATCCCTACAGCCAACAAACGTTTCGAAGAAGCAGGCATCCCACAAACGGAAGAATACCGCCGCAAATACCGCGAAATGATCGTGACCACTCCCCACCTTGGCGATTGCATAAGCGGAGCGATCCTGTTTAGCGAAACCACTAAACAAGCTACTACAGACGGCACACCTTTTATAGATGTACTTGTAAAAGCCGGCATTATTCCCGGTATTAAGTTGGACGAAGGTGCTAAAGATATGCCCGCTTTTCCCGGTGAAAAACTTACCGAAGGTTTGGACGGATTGCGCGACCGCTTAAAAGATTACGCTGCTGCAGGTTTAAAGTTTGCCAAATGGCGCGCCGTGATAACTATTGCTGATGGTACACCTACCGACGGTAATATCTATGCCAACGCTTATGCCCTTGCACAATACGCCGCCCTTTGCCAGGAAGCCGGGCTGGTACCCATTGTAGAACCGGAAGTATTGATGGATGGCAACCACACCATAGAACGATGCTTTGAGGTCACCCAGCGTGTTTTACACATTGTTTTTGAAGTGCTGATAAAACAGCGCGTTTATTTAGAAGGAATGATCCTGAAACCTAACATGGTGCTTTCCGGCAAGGATGCCCCAACACAGGCGGATGCCGATGAGGTAGCCGATTTAACGATTGAATGTTTATTGCGTAGTGTACCCGCGGCTGTACCCGGTGTGGCTTTTCTTTCGGGCGGGCAATCGGCGCAGGATGCCAGCGCGCACCTTAACGCCATGCATGTTAAATATAAAAATAAGCTGCCCTGGGCGCTCACCTTCTCGTTTGCAAGGGCTGTTCAGCAGCCCGCTATGGATCATTGGAAAGGTAAAGACGAAAATGTAGCCGTTGCACAGCAACTATTACACAAACGCCTTAGCATAAATAACGCGGCAAGGCGTGGTGAGTATGCGGTTGCGTTAGAGGATTAACAGCTATGTAAACAATTTTCCTTTTTAATGATTATCCCTTTGATGATCGTTAATTACACGGAACAGGGTTGGGAAATTATTACGCAAAGGGCACATGGCTTGCTCGCCGCGCAAATTGCAATGCAATGGCGTGAAAAGGAACACCCCGAACGCTGGACAGAAACCCTTATAGCAATTGCCGACCACGACGATGCCCAAACCGAACTGGAAGCCGACGACCTGCTGACCCCGCAAGGCGGCCCAATAGATTTTAGTATGAAAAAGTTTGAGGCTGAGCATTGCCAAAGGCTGCACAATTTTTCAATCTCAAAAAGCCGCTATATAGCCCTGCTTACATCTATCCACATGAGTTTCCTGCATAAAGACGAAGCTCGCACCAACCCGGCAGTAAGATCTTTTTTGGAGGAGCAGGTAAAGTTTCAAAAGCAATGGATTAAGGAACTTGGAATCGCCTCAAAAGAAGCTAACCGAGCTTATGGTTTATTAGAATGGTGCGATGCTTTTTCGTTATTACTCGCCCAAAATGAAGTACAGCCTGAAAGCCGCGTGATAGAAGTAAGCCAAGGCCCGAATGATAAACAATATAAGCTGATGGAGAATGATAGCGGTACGCTTACCATAAAACCCTGGCCGTTCGAAAAAAATAGTTTTAGTTTAACTTTGGAAACCAGGTTGCTCACTACCCTACAATTTAAAAGCTGTGCCCAATTTAAAAGAGAACTGGCCGAGGCAGGTGTTGTTGAAAGGGTATGGAAGTTGGAGAGATAGATAAGTCTGGCAGGCTTATCGCAGGAACAAGTGACCGTTTATTTGAAAAAAATGATTAGGCGTAAATCGCTTTAGCATTAAACTGCGTATTTATTTAAAATATCTCCATGAAAAATATCTTCGCAACGTTTGCATTTACTTTATTTATATCGATGGCTGCATCGGCACAAAACCCGTCTAAACCCTTAGCAATTGGGGATGCGGTACCCAACTTTACGTTGAAAGACCAAAACGGCAAGGCTTTTAACATTAAAGATGAGATTGGGAAGCATATCATGGTCGTTTATTTTTACCCAAAAGATGAAAGCATGGTTTGTACCAAAGAAGCCTGTGCGTTCCGCGATAGTTTTGACGATTATACCAAGGCCGGTGCGCAGGTGATAGGCATAAATGGCGGAACCGTGCAAAGCCATAAGGCTTTTGCAGATCATTATAAACTGCCGTTTGTTTTATTAAGCGACCCCGATAATAAGGTTTACAAAATGTTTGGCGTTCAAAAGAAATTCTTTATGAGTGGCAGACAAACTTTTGTGGTAGATATGAAGGGCAAGATCGCATTTTCATATGAGGCGATGCTGAGCGGCGCAGGGCATTCAGAGAAGGCACTGGCCGTAGTAAGATCACTCAATAAAAAGTAATAAGCGGCTATATCCCCAATACCTGTTTCAATTTCACATACCCTGTTTTACTAACCGGGATCTTAGCACCCGATTTTAGGATCGCCAGGTGGCTGTCTTTCTCGTATGGGTCCAACCGAGTTATTTGCTGAATCGCTATGATGTAGGAGCGGTGCACGCGCACAAAGTACCGAGGGTCAAGCGTTTTCTCGAAGAACGCCATGGTCTTGTTTTTAAGGAAGGCACCTTCGGCAGTAATTACGCTTACATAATCATCGTCGGCTTGCAGGTATTCAACATCCTGTACAGATATGATCTTTACTTTGGTGCCGGTTTTTACCACAATACGCTCGTTTTGCGCGGGCGATTGTGCCGCTTCTTCTAACAACGGATTGGTGCGGGTTACCGGGGTAGGGCCGGCAGGGGCTTGGGCTAATAACTTTTCTATCGCCTTGGTAAAACGCTCCTTGCTAAAAGGCTTTAAAAGGTAATCAACCGCATGTGCCTCAAAAGCTTTAATGGCGTACTCATCAAACGCAGTGGCGAAAATTACAGCGGGTGGGTTATCTACCAGTTCCAGCATCTCGAAGCCGTTTATCTTGGGCATCTGCACGTCTAAAAATATCAGGTCGGGCTGGTGCTGTTGTATGGCTTTAAGGCCTTCAAATCCGTCGCCACATTCCTGCAGTACGGTTATCAGGGGGAAATCCAGTAAATATTCTTGTACAACCATACGGGCCAGGGGCTCGTCGTCAATAATTAAAGCGCTGATCATAACTGCGGTATTTTTATTATGGTTGTAAATATATTATCATTTGCGTGAGTTTCCATTAAATCATTACGTGCAAATATCAAATAAAGCCGTCTTTGCACACCGCTTAGGCCAAAACCGGTGCCCTTGCTGCGCCTGCTTGTTTTAGGATCATAAGGGTTTTGGATCATAATGATGAGATATTGGTCTTCGGTTTCGGCACGTACGCTAATGGTAACATCGTCGGTAGTATCGTATAAACCAAACTTAATGGCATTCTCTACCAGTGGTTGCAGCAGTAACGATGGCAGCACAGCTTCCCCACATTTATCGTCGCAGCTTATCTCGGTTTGCAGGCGGTGACCAAAACGCACTTTTTCTATATCGAGGTATAAATTTAAATGCGCAAGCTCATCGCTTAGGGGCACCAAAAGCTGGTCGTCTTTTTTTAGGGTTCCCCGCAAAAAGTCTGATAACTGGTGGATCATTCGCCTGGCTTCATCAGGCTTAAAGCCAATAAGGGCGTTGATTGAGTTTAGGCTGTTGAACAAAAAGTGCGGCTGTAATTGCTGGCGAAGGTTATATAACTCGGCATCGCGGGCAAGTTTTTCGGCCTCGGTTTTTCGTTCTACAGTCTTTTTATGGTCGAGCTGCGAGTACCACAGGGCGCTGATCATGGCCATCCACCCGATAGCCAAAAATAGCGTGAAAAACCTTATCACTAATGATTGTTGCAGAAAGTTAAAATACACCTGCCCCATATTGAACAAAGGCATAACGTAACGGATGCCGGCAATACAGGCACCGGCAAGTGCCGCGCACCATATCAGCAGGTAGATATAGCTTTCTTTATCGGGCTGGTAATAGCGCAGGTTGTTATTGATAAGCCAGCAAGCACCTGCCAAAAGCAATGCACTTATGCCCGCATCGCTTGTTGCGGTCACCCACGGGAAACCGAAGCCATGTATAATGTATGCCTGCAGGGCAGCCCATACCAGGCCACAAACCGTGAAGGCCCCAAGTAATTTTGATTGCGATATGTGTGATGCCGCCAAAGCTTTTTATTTAGTAGCCTCACCTAAGCCCTCTCCGAAGGAGAGGGCTTAGATAAAACAGTTATAAATTTTGTTAATAGCTGCGGATATCTACCCCCGCAAATATGGATACGCCTTTTAGCACCAGCACCTTTTCGGCAGGGTTGGGCTTTGCGGTTTTAATGCGCTTATCGTCTACGCCTGCAAATACGGCTGCCAGATCTGGCACTACATGCCAGTTGGCCGGAACGATGATCTTGGTGCCGCCAAACATTTGGGTAATATCGATCGTAACGCGGCCGTGGATATCCGCCTGTGTAAAATCAAGTTCGGTACCGCCAAACACGTTGGTAATATCGCCCCCCTGGAAGTTTTTAGATAGGATGGTTTTGTTAACACCGCCAAATATCGCGGTAGCGTTAAGGTAATCATCTTGTGTGGGTGGCGGGATGTTGCCAATGGGCTGCTCGGCAGTTTCCTGTTCGGCTGTGCCGTCGGTATCAAAGTTTGCCAATGGTTTTTCGCCAGTGGGCGTGCCAAATGGATTTGCGTTGTACTTTTTATCCCAGTAATCGTTATTAGGGATAACGGGTTCGTTCCTTTTACGCATAATGATCCATAAACCAAAAGAGATAAGGATCACCGGGAAAGCGATGTCGCCCCAGTCAACCCTTGGGAAAATATCGTCAAGGAAATTGAGCGCACCAATTATGACTAATATAAACCATATAGGTTTACGGAAATTATGTTTAGCCCCAAAATACAGGCCTATAACTATGAGCCCTACAGGCCAGCTTAACAACCAGTTTGGGAAAAAGAAAAAGTTAAATTGTTTTACAAGCAGTATACCGCCTACTGCCAATAGTATCACCCCGGCTAAAACCTTGTTTTTTGGGGTACGGTTTGTTTCGTCTATATGATTGGACATGGTGTTGTTCTATTTAATCTTAACCAAAACTAACTTAAGATTGCAGATATGCAAACCTAATATTGGCAATATGATTAAACAAGTCGGTAAGTGTGGGGGAATTGTCGGTGAAAAATTAGGTTGGGTGTTTCTTCGAAGCGTGATATGTCGCGTATCTGGTGATATGCGATTAATAAATATTTCGTGACCGTTCTAAAGTGAGGCGCGTAGTATCGCATTTCTATAATAAAATGTATTTCACGGCTCTACAATAACCCTAAACCGCCGGCTCCTGCTGGCTCAAACAATGGAAACTCCCTAATCCCCAAATAATGTCTGTCGAATCTATGCCAACAACCTTTCTGTCGGGGAAGCATCCCTGGATAATATCCAGCGCTTTATCGTCATGGTGCGAGCGGAATGTTGGTACAACCACCGCGGCATTGGCAATATAAAAGTTAGCGTATGATGCAGGGAGTCGCTGGTCATCGTATATTACCGGTTCGGGCATGGGCAGCTCCACAATGTTTAGCTGTTTGCCATTCAGCAGGCGCATGGTTTTTAGGGTTTGCAGGTTCTCTTGCAACAGGTGGTAATTCGCGTCGTTGTTGTTATGCTCAACAACAGTAACCACGGTATCGGTATTTACAAAACGGGTAATATCATCAATGTGGCCGTCGGTATCGTCACCAACAATGCCATCTCCCAACCAAAGGATTTGCTCTACACCGTAATAGTGTTGCAGGTAACCTTCTATTTGCTGCTGGTTTAAATGTGGGTTACGGTTTTTATTAAGCAGGCAAGCGGTGGTAGTAAGCAAAGTGCCCGCGCCGTTAAAATCAACCGAACCGCCCTCCATCACAATGCCGGGGTGGTAAACGGGCAGGTTAAACTGCTTTCCAATTTTTGTCGGGATAACGTCATCCAGATCGTACGGAGGGTATTTATCGCCCCAGGCGTTGTAGCCCCAGTCGACAATTATCTTTTCGTTGGTCTTATAATTCACCAAAAAAGCGGGCCCATGGTCGCGGCACCAGGCATCGTTTGTACCAAACTCAAAAAAATCAACCTTTTTCAGATCTACACTGGCAGCCTGCAATTGCTGTTTGGCAAAAGCGGTCATTTGCGCATCAACCGTATTTATGCGAACCAATTGCCCTTCGGAAACCACCTTGATGAACTCGCAATACTGCGGATAAACAAGCGGCAATTTGCCCGGCCACGAAGCCTCCTTATGCGGCCAGCTAAGCCACATAGCGTCTTGCTTTGCCCATTCAGCCGGAAATTGGAAGCCTTTTAAGTTTGGGAATGTATTGGTTGATGGTTGGCTCATAGTAATACTGTATTAGACCGTCATTGCGAGGTACGAAGCAATCTCTTTGCTATACAGGGCTGACCTGCCTATGTAGAGATTGCTTTGTACCTCGCAATGACGAGTGGGGGAATTGTCGGTTAACTAATCGTTGTCTAAAAGTCTTTTCGTAATCGGTTGGTAACTGTCAATTCTTCTGTCACGTAAGAACGGCCAGTGGCTGCGGTAATAATCAGACTGGGCAAGGTCGAGTTCCTTAACGATCACTTCTTCCTGTTCAACAGTAGTTTGGTGCAATAATTCGCCAAACGGATCGGCAAAGAACGAGCCTCCCCAAAATTTAACACCGGCTTCTTCGCCAACACGGTTTACGCTTACCACGTGCACGCCATTGGCAATAGCATGGCTGCGCTGTATGGTTTGCCATGCGTTATATTGTTTAACGTTGGTAGCTTCGTCCTGCGTGGTGGCCCAACCAATTGCGGTTGGATAGAACAAGATCTCGGCACCCATCAAAGCGGTAATGCGGGCAGCTTCCGGGTACCATTGGTCCCAACAGATGAGTACGCCTATGGTAGCAAATTTGGTTTTGAAAACTTTGTAACCCAGGTCGCCGGGGGTAAAGTAAAATTTCTCGTAAAAGCCGGGATCGTCGGGGATGTGCATTTTGCGGTACTTGCCCAGGTAGCTGCCATCGGCATCTAAAACTGCGGTAGTATTGTGGTAAACGCCTTGCGCGCGTTTCTCAAATAAAGATGCGATGATCACTACACCCAGTTCGCCGGCTACTTTTTGCAAAGCATCGGTGGATGGGCCGGGGACAGGCTCGGCTAACTTAAAGTTATCGTAATCCTCCACATCGCAAAAATACAGCGATGTAAAAAGCTCCTGCAGGCAAATTATCTGCGCGCCGTTAGCGGCTGCCTCGCGTACTTTAATAATAGCTTTATCCAGGTTTTCCTGTTTGTTTGCGGTGCAGTTCATCTGCACTATCCCAACTTTTACCTTACTCATATCTGATAGAAATTTGCGCAAAAATACCGTTTTTTTAGAGATTAGTGATTAGATAATTAGAGATTAGTTGAGCCTGGGCACACATTATATTGTAAACTTTTGCGCTGCAGTTAGGGTGATTTTATAATGCTAATGTTAAGGTATGTTAACTAATCTCCAATCACAAATCAACTAATCACTAATTTATTACCTTTGCAGTTAATGAAAGACTTAGCACAAGCCGAAGAGGACGAAGCACAGGAACTGGTTGCCCCCAAAACCTTAAAACAACGTTTGTGGAGTATTACCAAGTTGCTGCTTAAATTTGTCGTTACAGGTGTTTTGTTGTACTTCGTATTCAGAAAGGTGCCTTTAGAAAAGGTTAAGTACCGTTTGATACACGCTAATTATTGGTGGATGCTTGCGGCATTGGTCAGCTTTTTTGCATCAATGGTGATCTCGTCGTGGCGTTTATCAAGTTTCTTTAAATCCATCAAATTAAAGCTCGATCCGCGCTTTAATTTCCGTTTATACCTGCTGGGTTTGTTCTATAATTTCCTGCTACCGGGTGGTATCGGTGGCGATGGTTACAAGATTTACCTGCTTCATAAAAACTATAAGCTGCCAGCAAAAAAGGTGTTTTGGGCTATTATGTTTGACAGGTTGAGCGGCCTTTGGGCTATAGGGCTGATTATTGTAGCGCTTGTATTTTTGATCCCGCAGATCGATATCCATATCGGCATCCCGCTGAGTATATTTGTTGTGGCGTCTGTCGTTTATTATTTTGTGGCTTACAAATTCTTTAAAGAGTACACGCACTATTTTTGGCAGGCACACCTTAAAGCTGTAGGGGTGCAAAGCCTACAGCTAATTGCAATTGTTTTTGTAATGATAGGGCAGGATTTTACCGGCAAATATTCTCCGTACTTATTGTCGTTCTTAATATCTGCTTTGGCAACTATTCTTCCTATTAGTATAGGCGGTGCGGGGATCCGCGAAACGGTGTTCCTTCAATTAACTAAAGTTTTCCCAATGGACGAGAGCCTGGCTACTTTCCTGCCGGGAACATTCTATATTATATCGCTCCTTGTCGCTTTGTTGGGTGTATATTATGTTATTCGCCCAAGCCGTTTAGAAGAGGGTTTGCCTAAAACAGAAGATAATTCCGAAAATCAATCCTTTTAAAATATTTAATATCGGGTGCGATTTTTTCGCCCCAATAAAAAGTAATATTTCCGCAATTTATCTGGTATAATCGGCATTTAGCTAAACCTTATTTCCTAATTTCGTGTTTGTGTTATTAACCGGATTTTGAGGAATGAGCGATTTTAATGATTTTAATAACCCGCAGGTTGCGGCATTGCCGCGCCATTTAAAGCAATTTATTGTTGACCAGCATTACGAACATTATACCCCGGTAGACCACGCCGTGTGGCGTTACGTAATGCGCCAAAACTACAGCTACCTTAAAGATGTCGCGTATTATCCGTATATCCCCGGCTTGCAAAAAGCAGGGTTGACTATCGAGAAGATCCCCGACCTGCAGGATATGAATAACGCGTTGGCAAAAATTGGCTGGGGTGCCGTTACGGTCGATGGTTTTATACCGCCCGCGGCCTTTATGGAGTACCAGGCTTACCGCGTACTTGTCATCGCTGCCGACATCCGCCAGTTAAAACATATCGAATATACGCCCGCGCCTGATATTATACATGAGTCGGCAGGGCATGCGCCAATTATCGCCGATAAAGATTACCACGAATACCTGAGTTACTTTGGGTCAATAGGGGCCAAGGCGATGTTTAGCGCGCAAGATTTTGAGTTGTATGAGGCCATCCGCGCATTATCCATACTAAAAGAAATGCCCGATGCCGAGGAAGCAGAAATTAAGAAAGCGGACGAACTGGTTGCCTGGTATCAGGACAACATGGGCGAACCATCCGAAATGGCCCTCCTAAGCCGCCTGCACTGGTGGACGGTGGAGTACGGCCTGATAGGTACGCTGCAAAAGCCAAAGATCTACGGGGCCGGCCTGCTATCTTCAATAGGTGAAAGCGCCAGTTGCATGCTGGACGAGGTTAAGAAACTACCTTATACCATTGATGCTGTAAATTACAGTTACGATATCACCAAAACGCAGCCGCAGCTTTTTGTAACCCCAACGTTCCAAAACCTGATAGATGTATTGGAGCAGTTTGCCGATACCATGTCGTTCCGCCGTGGCGGGGCGTATGGGTTGCAAAAGGCTATCGACAGTAAAAATACCTGTACGGCGGTTTACAGTTCGGGCCTGCAGGTTTCAGGCACTTTTACCGAATTTGAAGCAGGTGAAAATGGAGAGGCAACATTTATCAAAACCACCGGCGAAACTGCGCTTTCTGTTGGTAACAAACAGTTGAAAGGCCATGGCAAAAGCTACCATAAAGATGGGTTTAGTTCTCCGGTTGGTAAGCTTAAGGGACATGATAAACCGTTGGAAGATTTTACACCGGATGATTTGATAGCCGCCGGGATTGAAGTTGGTAACGATGTTTCCCTAACTTTTGAAAGTGGTATAACTGTGTCTGGTAAGGTGACGAAAATAAGTATCGAAAAAGACAAAATTGTGCTGATCACTTTCGAAAAATGTACGGTTTTAGGTGAAAAAGGGCATGTCTTATTCGACCCATCATGGGGAGTTTACGACATGGCAGTGGGGGAACAAATAACCTCGGTTTTTTGCGGCGCGGCCGATAAGGATGCCTTTTTAGAGATAGCTTATAAGTCGATAACAGGAACGCACCACTCCGAATATGATCACAATACTAAGGAGTTGCATAAGCTATACCAACAGGTGCGCAACCGGCGCCACACAAGCGGCGACCTTGGCTTTTTAGGCAATGTATGGATGACGCTCCAAAAATTCCATCATGACGATTGGCTTTGCGCCCTGGAGATATTGGAGCTTTTGGGCCATGAAGAAGCAGAACGAATACTGGCAGGAGAGATCAGGAACTTCCTGGAGCAAAAAGCAACTAACGAGCACGAGTATAAAAAACTGATAAGCGATGGCCTTTACCTCATTAAACATCCGGTAGAGGAGAAGTTGATAGTTTGAGATATAAATAGTAATTTAGAATATGACAACGCTGATTGTGAAAGTAGATGACGACCGCACGGAATCGCTCAAAAAGATATTGAGTGAGATCCCGTATGTACATGATGTTGCTGTTGAAAATGATAATGCATCTTTAAAAGAACCGTCAACCCAGTATGAGCGTATTAAATCAATTTTAGATAAGGCTAAAGGGCAAGATCTTTTTAAAGATATTAAAGACCCCGTTGAATGGCAACGAGAGATAAGAAAGGAATGGGATCGTGATCTTTGATACTAACATCTTGATTTACTTATCAAATTACACCCTTGCGTTACCAGGTATCATTTTAAATCAGGCTTCAATTTCAGTTATAACTAAAATCGAAGCTTTAGGATACGCGTTTAAAAACCAAGCAGAGCACCAGCTTTTGGTTGATTTATGTGGTGTATTACCGGTTATTCCATTAACAGATGCTATTGCAGAAGCTACGATAGCCATCCGCAAACAATACCGCATTAAACTCCCGGATGCAATAATTTATGCTACTGCTTTAGTCCAAAAGTTACCTTTGCTGACAAATAATATTGCCGACTTCAAATCGCTTGGTAATAAAGTGGAATTGATAGATCCATTTAAACTATGAACATCATTATAACAGGCGCCAGCAGCGGCGTTGGATTCGAGGCTGTATTGGAATTGATATTATCGGGTAAACATAAGGTAATGGCGCTTGCGCGATCGCAGGAAAAGCTTACCCGTTTGCTGGAAATTGCAAAAAGCTTAAATCCTGATTGTGAGGTTTTTGCTATCGCCTTTGATATAGTGCATGATGATTATGCCGGATTGGAACAGTTTATAACGGCAAACTTTGATGGAAAGGTTGATGCATTGGTAAATAATGCCGGGGTGCTCATTAATAAACCATTTATTCAGTTGCAGGAGAGCGATTTTGTTGAAATGCTGCAAAGTAACTACATAGGCCACGTGCGTATTATTCAAAGCCTGTTGAAGTTTATGGGCGATGGTTCGCATATCCTTAATATCGGCAGCATGGGCGGCTTCCAGGGAAGTGCTAAGTTTAACGGTTTGTCGGCCTATTCGGCAAGTAAGGCAGCTTTGCATACGCTTACCGAATGCCTTGCGCAAGAACTGGTAGAACAAGGCATCAAAGTAAATTGCCTCGCATTAGGATCGGCACAAACTGAAATGCTTGAACAGGCTTTCCCGGGTTACGAATCGCCGGTTATGGCGTTCGAAATGGGTAAATATATTGCCGATTTCGCCTTATCGGGTCACCGTTTTTTTAATGGCAAGGTACTGCCTGTCGCGGTTTCAACTCCGTAACGCCACTATAATATCCAATCTTCATTCCTACGTAAATAAATGATGCCTATTGGGTTCATGACAAAACCATGAACCCTAATGCATGTTACTTGTACATATTTGTACAACAAACAAACACAACATGCCGCATCTTTTTTCTCCGCTTAAAATAAAAAGTATCGAATTTAAAAACCGCATTGTAGTATCGCCCATGTGCCAATACTCAAGCGTTGATGGTTTTGCAAGTAATTGGCACCTTGTGCATTTGGGTGCATTTGCAACGGGTGGCGCGTCGCTTATTATTACTGAAGCAACCGCGGTATCACCCGAAGGCCGTATCAGCTTTGCCGACTTGGGAATCTGGAAGGACGAACACATTGCCAAGCTGAAAGAAATAACCACTTTTATTGAAGAGCATGGCGCTGTAACCGGTGTGCAACTGGCGCATGCAGGCCGCAAAGCAAGTCATGCCCAGCCATGGAACGGCGGCAAACAGATCCAACCCAACGAAGAAAATGGCTGGCAATCGGTAGCGCCAAGTGCGGTTGCCTTCAGCAGCAGCGAAACTGTGCCTGTAGAACTGGATAAAGCAGGAATAGCCAAAGTTATTGCCGATTTTAAAGCGGCTACCATCCGTGCTGTTAAAGCGGGTTTTAAAGTTGTAGAGTTGCATGGTGCACATGGTTACCTAATCAACGAATTTTTGTCGCCGCATAGCAATAAGCGTACGGATGAATATGGTGGCTCGTTCGAGAACCGCAGCCGCTTTTTGTTAGAGGTAATAGATGCCGTGAAAGAGGTTTGGCCGGCAGAATACCCGCTGTTTGTACGCCTGTCTACAACCGATTGGACGGAAGGTGCATGGACTATTGATGATTCCATCGCGTTAGCTAAAATATTGAATGAAAAGGGGGTTGACCTGGTAGATAGTTCTACAGGGGGAAACGTTGCAGGTGCAAAGATCACGCTTAAGCCCGGTTATCAGGTTGAGTTTGCCGAAGCAATTAAAAAGCATACCGGGATCCTTACCGGCGCGGTTGGTTTAATAACCGAATCCAAACAAGCCAACGAGATCATCGAAACCGGGCAGGCAGACATGGTGGTAATGGCCCGCGAGTTTCTGCGCGATCCGCACTTCCCGTTACGTGCCGCGCACGAACTTGGTGTAGAGGTGGAGTGGCCCGTGCAGTACGAACGTGCGAAATGGTAAGAGCCTCTCCCCAGCCCTCTCCGAAGGAGAGGGAGCAGCTACAAAAAAAATTTTTACCCTCTTTGCGCAGCAGAGAGGGTCGACCAGCGGAGCGTAGTCGGGTGAGTAAGATAGCTGCGATGAAATTTACGATTACTTAACACGTATAATTTTTAAAACGGCCTAACATATATTAAATTAGCAAAAACTCAGAAAAACATAAAATTATGAAACGTACAGCAAATGCACATTGGAATGGCACCTTACAAGAAGGTAGAGGCGAAATAACCACACAAAGCACCATTCTTAACAAAACACAATATTCATTCAAAACCCGTTTTGCAGATGGCGTGGGTACCAACCCCGAAGAACTGATTGCTGCTGCACACGCCGGTTGCTTTACTATGGCAGTTGGCGCGGCTTTAACCCAGCAAGGTATCACCCCGGGCGACTTAACTACCGATGCAATCCTTGACCTTGATATGCAAGCATTAGAAATTAAAGGCATCCACCTGGAACTGAAAGCATCTGTTATTGATGGTGTGGACGAAGCTAAATTTAAAGAAGTTGCAGAAGGCGCAAAGGCAGGCTGTATTGTATCTAAAGCACTTAATGTGCCAATTACCTTAAACGTTACTTACGCTTAACAAGAGAGATGAGAATCAAGAGAGAAAATACCTGTTATTATTTTCTTTCTTGTTTCCTTAATCTCAATGGCTTGGTTCTTTTATTTATTACCCATGTTAAATACCCAACGCTCCAAAACATCCTTAACCCTTGTCTTCGCCCTAATCATTACCGGGTTTTTGATCTTCCTTTTCTTTTATATCAAACATGAATTTAACACCACCCGCACAGAGGTTACCGAAGATGCCATGGTATCGCGCGTGATAAGCATGGGTAAGCTGGAATTGGTAAAATACGCCATGAAAGATGTGGTGGAGAAGAAAGAACTGTACCGAATCTTGCCCGATTCGCGTGTATTGTTTGTCGCAGTAGGAGAGGTGACCGCCTGTATAGATCTTACTAAAGTAAAACGTGCAGACATTAACCAAAGTAAAGACACGATGGAGATAACCTTGCCCCAGCCTGAGATATGTTACGTTAAACTTGATCACCAAAAATCAAAGGTGTACGATGTATCCGGCGTTTGGTTTCCAGATAAGGCACGTGCCATGGTAGAGGATGTGTACAAACTGGCCGAAAAGAAGATGCTAACCACCGCTACCGAAATGAACTTGTTGGGCAAAGCCCGCGAGAATGCCAATTTGATTTTTAAACCATTTTTAGAAAATGTATCGGCTAAAAGGGTGGTCATTAAATTTCGGTAACAACCCTTAGCTATTTTTAAATACTTGTAATATATTAGGGGAATCATACTCTAACACGATATCAAAGCAAGTATATGACCCTTAAAATTACTAAACTATTAACGGTTACCGCCGTTGGGATGCTAACAACCCTGTGCGCGATTGCCCAGCCCCGGCTACCCGAGGGCTACTTTTACAAGAAGCTGCCAAATGGATTGGATGTTGTTGTAATCGAAAACAGCAAAGTGCCGCTTACTACAATCGAAATTGCTGTAAAAAATGGCGCCTACACCGAAGGCCCCGAGTACAGCGGCTTATCACATTTGTTTGAACATATGTTTTTTAAAGCGAATAAGGATTACCCTTCGCAAGAGAAATTTCTGAAACGTACACAGGAACTTGGCGCTATCTGGAACGGCACCACCGGCGATGAGCGCGTAAACTACTACTTTACCGTTGGTAAGGATAACCTGGACGGCGGTTTGCACTTAATGAACTCATGTATCCGTTTCCCCGATTTTAAACAGGAAGAAATGGTAAAAGAACGCCCGGTTGTTGACGGCGAATTTCAGCGTAACGAGAGTAACCCAGGTTTCCAGCTATATTTTGAGTTAAGCAAAAGGATGTGGGGCGACCTCATTACCCGCAAAATGGCCATTGGCATCCACGAGGTGATCAATACTGCAACACCGGAGAAGATGACCATCATCAAAAATAAATATTATCATCCCAACAATAGTTTGCTAACAATATGTGGCGATGTAAAGCATGACGATGCCTTTAAAAGGGCCGAAGACATCTTTGGGGACTGGCCAAACAGCGGCTTCGATCCGCATGTAAAGTATCCTATCCCTGCGTTCCCGCCGCTTGCCCGGAATGATGCTTTTGTAAAGGAAATGTCGATAGCACGTACGCCTATGATGATGTATGCATGGCAAGGCCCCGCTTATATGACAGATTCTGCATCAACCGTTGCTGCTGATGTTTTCACTGCTGTTGTAGGCTTAAATTCGTCTAAATTACAGCAGGCACTTATTGATAAAGGGCTTGCTTCATCAGCAAGTGTAAGCTATGGTACCAGCCACTATACCGGTATGATAGATATGTTTGTGGTACCAAACCCAACAAAACTTAAGGAGTGTAATGATGAAGTGCGCAACCAGATAGCCATGTGGGGCAAAGCAGATTACTACACTGATGAGCAACTTACCGATGCTAAAGCTATTTTGCTGCGTAACCATAGCCGCGAGTTAGAGAAACCGTCTTCGCTGCCATCGCAGTTAAGCTTTCAGTGGTGTAGCACATCATTCAATTACTACACTGATCTTAACAATAACTATCAAAAAGTTAGCCGTGCCGATATTGCTAAATACATAAACACATATATCGCAGGCAAGCCCATGGTATCGGGGATGGTAATCACACCGGAGTTAAGCAAACAAGTAAATGCTGCATCTTTTTTTGTAACAAAATAATTTAACCTAACCACAATGAAGAAATATATATACCTATTGCTTGTAGCAGCTGCTACCGGGGGCGCACAGCCTGCCGCGGCACAGCAAAAAGCTTACGAAATGATGGTTGATGGTGTGAAAGTTATTGTTCAGCCGAGCGGTAACGATATTGTAGAGATACAAACCATTATAAAAGGTGGCGTGCAAAATTACCCGGCAGCCAAAGCCGGTATCGAGGCCATGGCCATGAACGCGCTTAACGAGTGCGGTACCTTAAAGCATGATAAAAACGCATTTAAAAATCAGCTGGATAAAATTAGTGCTGCCGTTTATGGCGTTGCGCTTAAAAACTATTCGGTAATTAAGATCAACTGTATAAAAAGCGACTTTGAAACCGCATGGCCTTTATATGTTGAAGCATTAACTATTCCCAAATTTGATGCTAAGGAATTTGCGCGTATCAAACAGGATCAGATAAACCAGCTGAAGGCTGAAGATTCTAATCCGGACGAGGCAATTGATAAGTATGCTGATAAAGTTGCTTTTAACGGCCGCGATTATGCAAAAGACCCTAACGGTACCCCGGAAACCATTCAGCCTTTAACAGCCGAAGAAACGAAAGTTTATTACCACTCGGTATTAACAAAATCGCGCATGCTGGTTGTTGTAGTTGCTGATCTGGACCGTGCCGATATTGAAGCCAAGGTAAAAGGTATGTTAAGCACTATTAAAAGAGGTGTGCCGTTCGAATTGAAGAAATCCTTCTTTAGGGCGTATAAAAACACTTTCTCTGCTGAAAAGCGCGACCTGGCTACCAACTACGTAGAGGGTGTTACCAGCGGCCCTGCCCCGGGCACGGCCGATTTTGACGCCTTTAATGTTGCCATGCGCATATTTGCCGATAAGCACTTTCTGGACATCCGTACCAACAATGGCTTGTCTTACGCGCCGCAATCGTGGTTTAGCGTGGGTTCAACTTCAGTAGCCAAGTTCTCTGTCTCAACTACCTCACCTAATAAGTACATTGCTGTATTTGATAAACTGGTTGATCGGCTAAAACGCGACGGCTTTAACGTTGCAGATGTTGCCGATATGAAAGTGACCTACTTAACAGGCTTTTACTATAAAAACGAAACTAACACCGCGCAGGCAGGTTCAATAGCATCTAACGAGGTATTGCATAACAACTGGAGGCGATCTTTAACCCTTGCAGAGGATGTAAAGAAATTGACCCCAACGCAAGTAAGCGATGCTTTCCGTAAATATATTGGAAACATCATCTGGGTTTACCAGGGCGATCCTAAAAAGGTAAACCCAATACTGTTTACAAATGGCACGTTAAACAAAGCCGATAACCCGGTAAGTCATTAATTAGTTCATAGTTGATGGTTCATGATAGCTTCAACAAAAAGTCCGCGAGTTTTATCGCGGACTTTTGTTATTTAATAATACGGCTATGAACCATTAACTATGATCTTCTTTCGGTAATACCGCTTTCTTTCTGTTCCGGTTCCCCCATCGCTCGCCCATGTGGTGGGTTGGGATGTAATCGCCAAGTAATTTGCCCCAGGGTTTAAGGTCGTCTATCCGGTCGAAAACTATTTTTAGCACCGCCACAAACGGGATAGACAAAAACATGCCCGATACCCCCCAAAGCGCGTTACCCAGTAACACTACAATGATGCTCATCAGGGCGTTTATCTGTACTTTAGAAGATACAATGCGTGGTACTAATATGTTGTTATCGATAAATTGGATCACAATATAAGCGCCTATAACTGCCAACTGGGTTGTGTAGCCATCTTTAGTAACCGTAGCCATTAACACAGGCAATGCTATCGCTATTATGCCGCCTAAATAGGGGATAAGATTTAATATAGCGCCGATGCAACCAATCAAAATGCCATATTTTACGCCTAATAAAATAAGGGCCGTAGAGTTCATAGCGGCTACGATGATCATCTCTATCAGTAAACCTACGATGTAGCTTTGTATAGCTGTTTTGGTTTCGCTTAGCACATCACTTACTTTTTTGGAGTTTTCTTCAGAGAACACTTCATATAAAAAGTTAAGGATAAGCGTTTTGTAAAGCAGCATCAAAAAGATGTACACCGGCAGCAGGAAGATGATAGCTAATGTGCCCAGCAAGCCATTTACGGTTTTACCCACCATTGCCTGGCTGTTGTTTAGCGCATCCTTCAACATTTTTTCCTGCTTGCTTATCTCCACGCCAAATGTTTGCTGGATCCAGTTTTTAAGCTCGACGGTTATCGACTCAAACTTTTTTTGCAGCATAGGTAATGAATCGCCAAACTGTACTATTTGTGTGCTCAAAAAGTAAAACACGGTAGCCACCGCAATTATCGCTATCAGCATTGAAATGGAAATTGCCAAAACTTTCGGCACCTTTTTCCGCTCCAACCGGTTAACCAAAGGGTTTAATAATACCGCTAAAAATGCCGCAAAGGCAAGGGGAACTAATATATCGGCCAGTTGTACCATTACATACACCAGCAATATAAGCCCAAAAAGCACCGCTGTGCTTTGGATATAAAAGGGCTGATCTTTAATTTTTACTTGCATGTAGTTGTGTTTTCATATAAACACAAAAGGAGCGTAGGAGAGAATTGTTTCGAGACAATAAAAAAGGGCCCTTGTGTGCTAAAACAATGGCGCTTTTTTCAATTATAAATCTTTATTAATTCGCATTCAATTGCAGCGAAATATCACTTTTGGGTGAAAACATCTTTGGAGAGTAATATGGAACAATAAAATTGTTATCAAACCAAAGAATAGATTCGCCTGCCGAATAGCTACGACTGCCTAAATTCTTTTTTGATAGACGCTCCATTTTATCCCATTTTCCAGAAGCTACGTCTAATATGCCATACACGCCATATGGGGAACTCTTTTTGTGATTGGCAACTATATAAAGTTTGTTATTACTTATATGATAACCTGTCTTTAACCAGATATCAGAATATGAACTATTAGCAGGCAAAAACTGTTGATATTTTAATTGAAGATTATGGTCAAAGCCATTAATTAATAAAGTGCCCTGGCATCTATAAAAAATAATATGAGAATTATTAGATGAACCAACTGCGTCAGTGTAAGTAGATGCTACAGCAACAATTAAACGCCCCGATGTTTCGCTCATAAATTTGACTTCCATTAAGCGTATATCGCCAAAATCAATGTCATCAATATCCTTGGTTACAGGGACAAAGGCCTTTTTTAAAGTTTTAAGATTATTTCTGTCGAGTATTTGTACTACATATGTCTTTTTACTTGTTGCAAAATTAAGTTTACCAATGCCAAGTTCAGGATCTTTATTTTGGTTTGAGTATGTAATACCATAATATAATTCATCACGATTTTCGGCAGGTAATAAATAAAAATAGTCGCTTAAGATAGCGTCGGCCCGTTCTTTGAAAATTACAGGAACCGTTAATTGATTAGAAGGTGCAGTTTTATCCGCATCGTACTTATATATTTCTATACTTGGGCCGTTCAACCAACTTATAAACATATCGGCACTTTTGTTCCATGCAAGCGAAATAAATTTACCTGTAGATATTACAGGGCTAAAGGCCTTAACAGAATCCAGGTTATCGTTAAACTCAACTACCTTCAAAGAGCGTGTGTCGTTCAATTCGTTTCTGAAGTAATCGCCCGTTGTAAAAACACTCATTGAGGGCCCTGCTAAATGAAGCTTTCTCTTGTAAGCAGTTTGTCTTACTGCAAGTTTAAAAAATGAACCATCCCCTGTATACATTTGTGGATATTCAATATACTCGTTAGATGATTTATAAACAGTTTTAGTTGCAAGTACCTTACCGTTTGAAGAGTCTAATACGTAAGCAACAAAAGTGTTATTTGTACCCTTAAAATTGCTGTGATCTGATGATGCAAGTGCTATCACTTTACCTTTAAGTTTATCGGTTTTTATACCGTAACCGGCAAGTGTTGTGCGCCACACCACCTGCATTTTGTCGTTAACTGCTATTAGGTCGAAACTATCATTACCGGTAGTTACCTGCATGATATTCAGGTGGTCGTTAAAGGCAAACGAATTTGATGTTTTAGCTCCTTTAACAAAGTCTTCAATAACTGGCGGTTCGTTTTGTGCCAATGTTAAGGCAGGAAGGAATATAATGGCAAGATAGGTAAGTAAAGTTTTTTTCATTTATGGGGGATAAGGGTTAGCTCAAATATATTATATTTTTCCTGGTTGGCTGTTGCATGCAATAAAAAAAGCGCCCCAATTAGGGCGCTCGTATCTTTCGGTCTTTTGGGGCTTACCGACTTACTATCTAACTATCCTAACAGGTTTTTCCAGCTCACCATATCGCCGATTATTTTTTCTAATTGGTCGGCAGGTACGCGTTCCTGGGCCATGCTATCGCGATGGCGGATGGTTACGGTGTTATCTTCAAGCGTTTGGTGGTCTATGGTGATACAAACAGGTGTACCAATGGCATCCTGGCGGCGGTAGCGTTTGCCAATGGCATCTTTTTCTTCGTATTGTATGTTGAAATCAAGTTTCAGCCTGTCCATTATTTCGCGGGCTTTTTCAGGCAAACCGTCTTTTTTAGTCAGCGGGAAAATAGCTGCTTTAACCGGCGCAAGGCAAGGGTGCAGGCGCAACACGGTACGGCTATCCTGTTTCTCTTCAGTGCTTAGGTTTTCTTCTTCGTACGCGTTGATCATGGTCAGCAAAAACATCCTGTCTAAACCTATCGAAGTTTCGATAACATAAGGGATATAATTGCCGTAAGGTTTGCCATCTTCGCCCAATTCAGGATCGAAATACTGCATCTTTTTGCGCGAGAATTTCTCGTGCTGGCTTAAATCAAAATCGGTACGGCTGTGGATGCCTTCAACCTCCTTAAATCCAAACGGAAAATCAAATTCGATATCATAAGCGGCATCGGCATAGTGTGCCAGTTTAGTGTGTTCGTGGTAACGGTATTTGGCGGCATCAGTACCTAAAGCAAGGTGCCATTTTAAACGGGTTTCTTTCCATTTGGCAAACCATTCTTTTTGTGTGCCGGGGCGTACAAAGTACTGCATTTCCATTTGCTCAAACTCGCGCATGCGGATGATGAACTGGCGGGCTATAACCTCGTTACGGAACGCCTTACCAATTTGCGCGATACCGAAAGGGATCTTCATCCTGCCCGATTTTTGTACGTTAAGGTAATTCACAAAGATCCCCTGTGCCGTTTCCGGACGAAGGTAGATCGTTTCAGATTCATCAGCAATGGCACCAACCTGCGTGCTAAACATGAGGTTAAACTGGCGCACATCTGTCCAGTTAGCAGTACCACTTACCGGGCATTTTATATTTTGTTCGATAATGAGTTCTTTAAGGCGCGGTAGGTCTTCGGCTTTTAGGGCATTGTCCATCTCGATCTGTAGTTCTTCAGCTTCGCTGGTTTTGCCTTCTTCGTCCAGTTTAGCTACGCGGTCTTCCAATAATTGGTCGGCGCGGTAACGTTTGTTGCTGTCTTTGTTGTCAATCATCGGGTCGCTAAAGCCGTCAACGTGGCCGCTTGCTTTCCAAATGGTTGGGTGCATAAATATTGCCGAATCGATCCCAACGATGTTATCATGCATTTGTACCATTGATTTCCACCAGTAGGTTTTGATGTTATTTTTTAACTCCGAGCCGTTTTGGCCGTAATCGTAAACTGCGCTAAGGCCATCATATATCTCGCTCGATTGGAAAACAAAGCCATATTCTTTGCTGTGCGATATAACATTTTTAAAAAGTTCGTCGGTTGATTTGCTCATAATAGGGGCAAAGATAGTTTTTAGAGGCGAAAGGTTAAAGGCCAAAGGTAAAAGGACATAATATCGAATAACGAATGTCGGATTATAAATACTGAAGTAATGTTTTACCGTTCGGAATTCAGTGTTCAAAATTCGGCGTTCGTTATTTTCTTTTCTAACTTTACCGCATATGAGCATAAAGGTAGATGCGTTAACAAAAGTTTACGGGCAGCAAAAGGCTGTGGATGGTATTAGTTTTGAGGCCGGTGTTGGTGTGCTTGGCTTTTTGGGGCCAAATGGCGCGGGCAAATCTACCACCATGAAAATGCTTACCTGCTTTATTCCCCAAACATCGGGCACGGCATCTGTATGTGGGTTCGATATTGGTAAAGATCCATTAAACGTTAAACGCAATATTGGCTACCTGCCGGAGAGTAACCCTTTATATACCGATATGTATGTAAAGGAATCGATGGCTTTTGTGGCGGGCATCCACGGCCTCCAAAATGCCGGTAAACGCATTGCCGAGGTTATTGAACAAACCGGCCTTGGGCCCGAGCAGCATAAAAAGATAGGCCAGCTATCAAAAGGCTACCGCCAAAGGGTGGGGCTGGCCCAAGCCATATTACATGACCCGCAGGTGCTGATACTTGATGAGCCAACCTCCGGCCTTGATCCAAACCAATTGGTAGGCATTCGCCAGTTAATTACCGATCTGGGTAAAACAAAAACCATCATCCTGTCAACCCATATTATGCAGGAAGTTGAAGCCGTTTGCAGCCAGGTGATTATCATTAACAAGGGAACAATTGTTGCAAATGATACGCTTGAGCAATTAAGGGGAAACAACAAAGGCAATACTTTAGAGAATATATTTATCGATCTTACCAATAAATAAACAGCACATTTAGAGTGATTTATATTTTTTTTTGTTTCTTTTGTAACGGAATATTGGGTATTAGCGTCCATATAGCCAACAAACCGGGCAAAGCATACGGTATTGCAATGCCTTACTTAAAATCACACAATTATAAAATTATGAAAAAAGCACTATTACTATTAACCGTATTATGCGGTATCTCGATCAGCTCATTCGCGCAATCATCAAAAGAAACTGGAAAATTTAGCATTGGTTTTGAAGCAGGCTTACCTTTAGGCGATGCAAAAGACGTTTCTGATTTAGTTATTGGCGGTTCATTAAAATATGACCACCCAATAGCTGATAAAACTTTTATTACAGGTTCTGTGGGTTACAACAAATTTTTATCAAACGATGACGCTAAGTCTATCGGTTATAAACTTTATGCTATACCTGTAAAAGTTGGCGTGAAATATTTCTTTGCCGAAAGTTTTTATGGTGAAGCACAAGTGGGTGCTGCATTTGTAAATGAAAGTATACTTGGCTCTAGTGGCAACACTACAACGTTTGCCTACTCTCCGGGTATCGGTTACGCATTCGGCGGCGGTGTTGATCTTGGCGTACGTTACGAAGGGTGGACAAAAAGTGGTACTACCATCAGCCAAGTCTCTGCCCGTTTAGCGTATAGCTTCTAATATCTAAGGCTATATTAAAGGCCCTCTTAACTAGTTTGAGAGGGCCTATTTTGTGTAATGCCCATCAAAAAACCCCGTGGCCATTTGTTAAATTATACGACTATGCCTTAACATTCATTAACATCCCTTTAACGTTTTGTGATGTCTATAATCTTTACGTTTGTTCTTATTAAGCAACCTATTATAACTTAAAAGAATGAAAAAATTGCTATTGCTATCAGCCATCTTATGTGGCTTGTCTATCACTTCGTTTGCGCAAACATCGCCGGCACCAAGAACCGCTAAATGGAATTTTGGGTTTGAGGCCGGCCTCCCGCTTGGGCATCTGCATGAAGCCTATTCATCCGTATTCGGCGCTTATGCCAAATACGAGTACCCTGTTTTTAAATCTACCTTTATTACCGCGTCCACGGGTTACAGGCGGTATTTTTTTACGGATGAGTTGAAGCAATACACCAAATCTGTTGTAGGCGAGGATAGATCGGGTGTGGGTTCAATCCCAATTATGATCGGTGTAAAGCATTATTTTGGAGACGGTCTTTTTGCTGAAGGGCAAATTGGGAAGTCATTTTATACCCGTAAAGGCTCCGGCTCTTCGTTTGATTATGATCTTGGCGTGGGTTATACCTTTAGAAACGGGATTGAAATTAGTGCCAGGTACCAGGGCTTTAATCAATCAAATGTAAATACGAATATTGCGGCTATCCGTTTAGGCTTCAGATTTTAACATTTAGCCAGGGTGCAGCACGTTTAGCCCCCAGCATCAAATTCAACCAAACTTTATATGAAAGCCCCCCGATCTATCGTGGGGCTTTTTTGTTTTGCACATTTAAGTTTTGCTGCACAATAATCGTATTTTCGGGCGTTTACTCATAACAATCCCAATAAAGTGTTCAGCATTCTTAAAAAAGAAATAACAACCTATCTCAGCTCGTTGGTGGCGTATATCACCATTGGCGTTTTCCTGCTTGTTTTAGGGTTGTTTTTGTGGGTGTTTCCGGAAACCAGCATCCTGGCTTACGGCTACGCCGGGCTTGATAGCCTGTTTAGTACCGCTCCATACCTGTTTATGTTTTTAGTGCCGGCCATCACCATGCGCTCACTTGCTGAGGAGCGGAGGGAGGGCACATTTGAACTATTGCTCACCCGCCCATTAACCAATATACAGATAGTTTTAGGTAAATACTTTGCGGGCGTAGCCATTGTGCTGCTCGCATTGATACCTACGTTGGTTTATTACTTCAGCGTTTATACATTGGGTACACCACAGGGTAATATCGATACGGGTGCGGTTATCGGCTCTTATATCGGCCTGTTCCTGTTAGGTTCATCGTTTGCCGCTATTGGTTTATTTGCTTCGTCGGTTAGTAAGAACCAGGTAATAGCTTTTACCATCGCGGTTTTCCTTTGTTTCTTTTTTTATAGCGGGTTCGATTCGTTAAGTTCCATACTATCATTCCAAAACCTGGGCCTGCAAGGCTTGGGGATTAACGAACATTACCAGTCTATCAGTCGTGGGGTATTAGACACCCGCGACCTGATGTACTTTGTTGTACTGGTGATATTTTTTCTGTGGCTTACCTTGTTTGTATTGCACAGGCAGGCAGGCAAAAAGTTTATAAATACTGTTTTTTTAAGTGTGTTAGGGGTCATGTTTTCCTTAACAGCTGTAACAATCGTTTCCGATAAGTTATTCACCCGTTTCGATTTTACTAAGGAGAAACGCTTCACCATATCGCAGGTTAGCCGCAATGTAATGCATAGCCTTAAGCAGCCGGTAACCGTTACGGTTTACCTGGAGGGAAAAGATTTCCCAGGGGGGATGAAAAGGCTGCAAACATCCGTAAAGGATATGCTGGCCGACCTGCAAGCCTACAGCCGAGGCGAACTTAAATATGAATTTGTCGACCCTATAAAAGGCTTGTCTAACGAGCAGCAAAATCAAGCGTATGAAGATCTGGCAGCCAAAGGTATCGAGGCGCAAAACCTAAGTGTTAAAACCGATGACGGCGTATCACAGAAGGTAATATTCCCGTACGCGCTGGTTAATTATGGCGATAAAAGTATCCCGGTAAAATTGCTGCAATCGCAAAGCAACATGAACCTTTCGCCCGATGAGATCCTGAATAATTCCATTCAAAACCTGGAATACGCTTTTACATCATCTATAAAGAAAGTTGTGTATGGCGGCAAGCAGCGCATTGGGTTTACCGAAGGCCATAACGAACTTACAGATCTGCAACTGAACGATGCCATGCGTTCCCTTGCCGATGGGTATTTGGTGGGCCGTATCAACCTTGCCAGCATCCCGTTGGATAGCCTTGCCAAAGTGAGTATGCTGGTAATTGCTAAACCCGATAAAGCCTTTACCGAGCTCGAAAAATTTAAGGTAGACCAATACATTATGCACGGTGGCCGTGTGCTTTGGGCCATTGACCAGGTAAGCGCCGAACTGGACAGTCTGCGCGGTCATGGCGGCGAGCAACTAGCCTTTAACAAAAATTTAAATTTAGACGATCAACTATTCCGCTACGGGGTAAGGATCAATTATGACCTTATAGCCGATATGAACTGCGCGCCCATCCCGGTTACTACGGGCAACGCAGGCGGGCAGGCGCAGATCCAGATGCTACAATGGTTGTACTACCCGGTGTTTTTGCCGTTATCCAAGCACCCTATTGTAAAAAACCTGGACGGCATTACCAGCCAGTTTGCGAGTACTATCGATTTGTTGGATACCAAAAGTATCGAGAAAACCATCCTGCTTACATCATCGCCGTATAATAAAAAAATAAGCACACCTAAAGTACTTTCGCTACAGGCCTTGCAGGACGAGCCAAAGCCTAAAGATTTTCAAAGCAACCCTAAAATTACAGGCGTTTTGCTTGAAGGTAGCTTTACTTCTGATTTTAAAAATCGGCCGTTACCGGAGGGCTTGACGGAAAAGGTGACTATACAACCGCAAGGCACCCCAACAAAAATGATCGTGCTAAGCGATGGCGATATCTTGCGTAACCAGGTTGGCAGCGATGGTTCACCATTCCCTTTGGGCTACGACCACTACAGCCGCCAAAACTATGGCAATAAAAACCTACTGCTAAACATAGCCGATTACATGACCGATGATTCGGGTCTTATTTCGCTGCGCAGCAAAGAGATTCAGATCCGCCTGCTTAACCGCGCCCGCATCCGCGAAGAGAAACTGTTTTGGCAGCTTGTAAATAATATTGTACCCATCGGTATAGTGTTAATATTCGCTATTTTTCAACACTATATCCGCAAGCGAAAGTATGCTCATTAAGTAAAAGCTTTTAAAGAGATTATTTGGTCAATTGAATAAAATCAGGATCTGCCCAAAGGTTTTTTAATTGGTGAAATTGCTTTGCATCATTTTTTAAGTCGGGCTCCAGTTCAAATGTTTTTTTAAGAAGATATATCGCTTCCTGGGTTTGGTTTTGCAGGCTTTTCATGATGGCCATTTGGTAATAGTTCCATGAGAATTCTTGTATGCGGTTCAGGTTGTCATACACTTTTATGGCTTCATCGTATTTTTCAATGTCTTTAAGATAAAGGCCCTTGCAATATTCCAATTGATATTGTGCATGTACATCAATAGTGTTTTTATAAGTTGAAAACTCGCTTAAAGCCCGTTCTTCCGGCAACTTATTTAATACACTAATTAATAGTTGTATTGCGATATCTTCTCCATGGTAGCCGGCAAATAGGGTTTTTACAGATATTAAGGCTTCCTCTATGTTGTTGTTTTTTACATGATATTGTATTATGTATATTAGTGCATTTGGGTTTTTAGGGTCATACTTGAGGATGGCCTTAACGGTATTATTAAATTCATCTTCGTTGGCTTCAGTCATTGTATTGAACAACAGATTCATCTTGTTCTCTAAGACATCAAGATGACCGGGCTCAATTTCAAGCGCTTTGTTATAAAAGTATAAGGCCTTTTCGCTGTCGCCCTTTTGTGAATATAACGAACCTTTATTTGCATAAGCTAAAGTAGCTTTATCATCCAATTCAAGAGCTTTATCAAAAAGTTCTAAGGCATTATCAAAGTATTTTAATTGCATTTGATATGCACCATAGCCAATATACTTATCTACCTGATCTGATGTGACATTTCCCTTAACATGCTCTGGATTCGGTATTATTTTGATTTCTGCAATCTCTCCCGAGTCAAGTTTGCTCTGAAAATCATCTACCATTTCGCTTATAGATCTTTTCAATTTTTCCACGATTTGGTTGGCCTGTGATATATTTAGCCCTCTGTCTAAAAGCTTTTGGGCTGTTATCTCATAGCTGTGGTTGTTTTCAAAATAAATGGTCTTGGCAAACTCCACAATATCCGTTTGGTATTGCTCGTCAAGAAAAATCACTTCTTCCAAACCGGCAGACTGCTGGTTTTTGTTTTCCTCCATTTTTAAAAAATCTTTGGTTTTTGATAAAATGAAGTTAGCCTGTTCGTCATTTAACCCATGCTTTTTTAATTCTGCTACACATGAGTCCGAATCGAAATCACTTTTCTTGAGTTGCCCTAGAGCAAGAGCACAAAACTGATTTTGAATTTGAGGCGAATTAAACTTCTCATCTTCGATTCCTTTATTTTTTTTAAAAAAGTTAAATAAGCCCATATTAATAATTTACAACATTTAGTTTTCAAAGGTAATGAGTTTTAATTGAGGGAAATATTGATAAGGAATAAATTAAGATGACCAAGTGATATATGAATTTAGAGGGGCTATTGGTAACTTATTGGCTGACCACTCTCAGACCATAAACAAATAACTAAAATAGGTATTCAGCCAACCATTGTTAATATTACACCTATTTTTCAACATTACATCTACAACTTAAAGTATGCTCATTAAATTTTATACTTTTGGTAGATAAACGTTAATTATATCATGAGATTTATTGTTTCCACATCAACACTACTTAAGCAATTACAGTCTGTAAGCGGTGCTTTAAGCAACAGCACCGTATTGCCAATACTGGAAAACTTTTTGTTCGAGATAAAAGAAGGGAACTTAACCATTTCTGCTACCGACCTGCAAACCAGCATGACCACTTCTTTGGCTGTAGAGGCAAAAGAGAATGGCCGTATAGCTATACCATCGCGCATATTACTGGATACCTTAAAATCGTTACCGGAGCAGCCTGTAGCCTTTTCGGTAGATGATACCACCTTTGCTATTGAGATAAGTGCCGGCGACGGTAAATACAAGCTTAGCGGCGAAAACGGCGAAGATTTCCCTAAGATCCCGGTTGTTGAAAATGCATCATCAGTAAACTTACCTGCGTCGGTACTGGGCGAGGCTATCAATAAAACCATATTCGCGGTTAGCAATGATGAGCTGCGCCCTGCTATGACCGGGGTATTTTGCCAGCTAAGCAGCCAGCACCTTACCTTTGTAGCTACCGATGCCCACAAGCTGGTGCGTTACCGTCGTAAAGATGCCAAAGCGGATAGTACCACATCATTTATACTGCCTAAAAAAGCGTTAACGTTATTAAAATCGGCACTGCCGGCAGATGATGTTAACGTATCAGTTGAATATAACAGCACAAGTGCTTTCTTTAAATTTGGCAACATCAATTTGGTTTGTCGTTTAATTGACGAGCGCTACCCGGATTACGAAGCGGTTATCCCGAAAGAAAACCCTAACAAACTGGCTATTGACCGTTTGGCGTTCTTAGGCTCGCTTAGCCGCGTTGCCATTTACGCCAATAAAACCACACACCAGGTTAGGTTAAAAATAAACGGAAGCGAATTGAATATATCATCAGAAGATATTGATTTTGCTAATGAAGCACACGAGCGTTTAAGCTGCCAGTACGAAGGCGACGATATGGAAATTGGTTTTAACGCCCGTTTCCTGATAGAAATGCTGAAGAATTTAAACTGTGAAGAAGTATCGTTAGAGATGTCGACCCCTAACCGTGCCGGTATTTTATTACCACAAGGCGGCGACGAGAATGAAGACGTGCTGATGCTGGTTATGCCGGTTATGCTTAACAGTTATGCATAGTTAGAGAATTAGAGGTTCGTGATCAGAGATTAGGAGTTAAAGGAACTAATCACCAATCACAATAAAAAAGTCTGGCGTTAGCCGGACTTTTTTGTTAGTCTTATAACAATACTTGTTATAATTGAGTTATATAGCAACTGCTGATAAATGATGAAATTTAAATTACCGGTTTTTATTGCCTTTATAGGTATAGTGGCTATTGCAGCATGCAAAAAGTTTGACGAGGCGCCAACTAAGGTACCTACCACATTTCTTAACTTTATTAATGCATCTACCGATACGCTTAATGTTTATGTGAATGGTAGCAGATTAAATAATTTGTCGTCAACCTATCCCCTAGGTTCATCAGGATATATACAATCGCCTTTAGGTGAGCAAAACTACCAGGTAAAAAGATTGGGCCATGGTGAAGTGTTATTTAGTGTGCCTATTAAATTAGATTCGGCCGGTGTGTATTCATTTTATGTAAACGATGGCACCGTAGAAAACTCATTCACCACACAGGATACCCTATCCACCCTATCAAATAAAGTTTCGTCGATAAGGTTTGTACACACTTCACCCAATTTAGGGGCTGTAGATATCGTAATAACAGATGATGCAAAAAAAGAGGTTAGAATAAATAAAAGAAGTTTTAAAAGTTCGTCGGTATATGTAACCGTAAAAGAAGGTGTAGAAAAGATACAAGTTTATAAAGCAGGCACCCCAACTTTGTTAAGTCAGGAAGAACGCATTTTGCAAATTGGCCGTGCATATACATTATTTACCAAAGCGGGATTAACGGATCCGGGAAACACAACCCCTTCCACGGGTTTAATTATTAATTAATAACGATGATTAACAAAAATAAAAGCGGCGTACTATTGAGCCTTGCCTTGTTTGTAACGGTGATAATGATATTGCCGTTAATACAATCTTGCAGTAAAACAGGGGTAAATGCCAGCAGCGGTCAAAATGCCAGATTGCAAATAGTTAATTTAAGCCCGGATATACAACCTTTCAACCTATATGCTTTCTTTATAAAGCAGGGTACAGGCGCATATTATTATCCTAACGCATCCGGATATTTTTTAATAAATACCGTTGATATCCCATTGCAGATCCGCACGGCAATAACTACAAATGGTATAAACCCAACCAATTTGCTTACTCTGACTGATACGTTGAAACCCGGGATACCATACACCTGGTTTGTAACCGGTATAAGAAAAGATAGCTCGCTTACCTCAATATTAACAGTTGATACAGGCAGTACACCGCCTAATGGGCGCGGCAAAATACGGTTTGTAAACGCATCACCGAAGCCTTCTAACATGAATTTGACCCTTAACGATACTATCGCCTTTAAAAATATTCCTTACAAAACCGTAACCAACTATACTGAGGTAACAGCGGGGAGTTATAATATTAATGTTTCAGCAACTTCAACCCCTAAAATAGTGTTGGCGCCTATAAGTAAATACAATGTGTCTGATGGTAAATTGTACACCGTTTATTTTTACGGGCTAACCAGCAGTACCGATAGCACTAAATACAATGCAAATGTTTTGTTAAACTCGTTACCGATAGGTACAAAATATTAAAGGTTGGCTATCCGTAATATCTTTCTATTTTTGCTAAAATTTTACAGCCTTGGAATTTATACACAGCATAATCGACTTTATATTACACATTGATAAGCATTTGGTGCAGATAACCAGCGAATACCAAAACTGGACCTACCTCATCCTTTTCATTATCATATTTGCCGAAACCGGTTTTGTTGTAACACCGTTCCTCCCCGGCGATTCGTTGCTGTTTGCTGCGGGTGCGCTGATAGCTGGCGGTAAATCGGGCCTTGATATATACCTGCTTACCGTTATCCTGATCATTGCTGCCATTAGCGGCAATACCGTAAATTACCTTTTGGGTAAATTTTTAGGGCCAAAAGTTTTTAAAGAGAAAAATAAAATTTTAAAGCTTAGCTACTACCTGCAAACCAAAGCTTTTTTTGATAAACATGGCGGTAAGGCGGTTATTTTTAGTCGTTTTGTGCCGATAATACGTACGGTTGCACCGTTTGTAGCCGGAGTGGGGCACATGCCATTTACCCGTTACACATTGTACAACGTAGCGGGTGGTGTATCCTGGATCCTAATCTTCCTCTTCTGCGGATTTTGGTTTGGTAAGGTGCCGTTTATAGAAAAGAATTTCTCGCTGGTGGCTATTAT
This sequence comes from Mucilaginibacter sp. UYNi724, assembly GCF_054057495.1. Lineage (NCBI taxonomy): Bacteria > Pseudomonadati > Bacteroidota > Sphingobacteriia > Sphingobacteriales > Sphingobacteriaceae > Mucilaginibacter > Mucilaginibacter sp. UYNi724. The sequence goes on from NZ_JBSRZI010000003.1 coordinate 49,239, forward strand.
TATCATCCTGGTATCGGTTATTCCTGCTGTGTACGCTTTGCTAAAAAGCAAGTTTAGTAAAAAAGAAGCGATTTAATAATTGTTGACTGGTAGCACTTTCCCCGCTTTATACAAGGCCTCTTCTTTATCTATCTTTTGCCTGGCATCTTTGGTTAATGGCTTTGAAATGAGTTTATCCAGGTCGGGCTGGCCCGCATCCACCCATGCCGAAAACCAATAACTGCCCACGCTTAGGATGCTTGCCCGCATTTGCCTTTGCACCATGCCCCTTAACAGCCTGTGGTATGCCCTGCTGTAGGCTACCGAGTATGCTTTAACCTTGCGGGTGCCGCGTTGCTCCATAACGTATTTATGGGCGGCAGGGAAGGTCTTAGTCAGTACCCGCTCTACCCTAAGTACCGTATCTACGCTTTTGAAAGAAGCCCGGCAGATTTTAAAAGCCTCGGCAAGCGGGTTGTTGATGTATTTTGCCTTGCCCACGTTGTAGTTGTAACCATTACTAAAAAGCTCCGGCAGTCGGCTTTCCCAAAGGGTGTGGATGCCTTCCTGATTGGTTAGCTGTCCGTCGTAGTTTTGGGTAAGGTGCAGGGGCGTATGCGCGTCAGAAATGTAATGCGCCAGGTTTGCCGACGAGATAAGGATCGCCAAAGTGTCTCTCGCTTTAAAGGCTTTTACCAACCAGTAATAGTTTGATTGGATGGCCCAGGGAACGGTGCCGTATTTGTTTAGCGTATCGCTGGTGTACTTCGCGGCGGCATCTATCCAGCGTTGCGGCATATCCCGAAAAGGCTGCTTGCCGTAATGGTCGGCGTCGAAAAAATGATGGGGTGCCTCCGTACTGTCTACGTAACGCTTTTTATCGGCGCTTACAGCGTGTTCTGTAATGAAGCTGATATTTACCCTGTAAAATCCCGCCATCCCCTTAGGGAGCGTAAAAACGGCAAGCCTGTTAACGCGGTAATGCGCAAAAAAGCCCCACGACGCGCAAGTGATGATCGTTATTACACCGATGATGCAGGTGAGGAAGATGCGCTTCATTTAGTTGAGCCTGAATTTACCAGGTTTTAGAATTTACAGGATGTGCTAAAGTAGCTGAATTATTACAGGCATTAAAATTATTTCAACTTTGAATGTAATGCTAACATATGTCTGTCCGTCCGTTTACCTGCCCGGATTACGTGGACAAGGCGGACAGACCCAACCACATTAAACCTTCGGATAGCAGTCGAATGAAATAAATGAACATTGCCTTATTTATCCACAATTGAAAAATAACTTAAATACGCTTGCATATTTAAAAATGTGTACCTATATTTGCAACCTCAAAATAAAGAAAAGAATAACAAAGCTATACGATGGCAAATCATAAATCATCCATAAAAAGAATCAGGTCAAATGCTGCGAAGCGTCTGCGTAACAGGTATCAGGCAAAAACCACCAGAAACGCTATTAAAAAATTAAGAGGTACTACAACTAAGGTTGATGCTACTCCTTTATTGTCGAAAGTGATTTCAATGTTAGATCGTTTGGCTAAAAAGAACGTTATTCACAAAAACAAAGCTTCGAACAACAAATCAAAGCTTACTAAATTTGTAAACGCTTTAAGCTAATAGCTTAATTTAATAATATTTAAAAGGGATAGTGCTTGCGCATTATCCCTTTTTTTGTTGAGGTAGATTTTCTGCTGATGAGTTTACTCACCCCGGGTTCGCTGCGCTGCCCGACCCTCTCTGCTGCGCAAAGATGGTGAGAAAAAAGAAAATCAAAAAGTTTCACTCTTACCCAGTAAAAATGGGATAGGATGAGTCTGCTTTAACCCTCTTTCCGCCGCAGGGGAAGAGAGAGAGTCGCGCACGTAGTGCCGCGGGGTGAGTAAAATTGGCGCTTGGTTGGTTAAATCATTCCTTTTTTATCGATCTATTTTTTTCTATTTTAGTTGTTTAGAAACCTACCCCCTGTGGAAGACTACCCCAATAAAATAAGTATTAAAAGCTGGGCCGAAGAAGACCGACCGCGCGAAAAGCTGAGTGGGCAGGGCCGCCGTGCCCTCACCGATGCAGAACTGATTGCCATACTGATTGGCAGCGGCAGCCGCGACGAAAGCGCGGTTGAACTAAGCAAACGCATCCTGCACCATTACGAGAACGACCTTAATAAGCTTGGCAAGGCAAGCATTGGCGAGTTGTGTAAGTTTAAAGGAATAGGCGAGGCTAAGGCGATATCTATTATAGCTGCGCTTGAAATAGGACGGCGCAGGGGCGATACCGAAATTAAAGTATTGGATGAAGTAAAAAGCAGCCGCGATGGCTACAACATTATGCGCCGCCATTTGTTAGATTTAAACCACGAGGAGTTTTGGATCATGCTGATTGGGCGTTCAAGTAAAGTACTGGCTAAAGAACTGGTAAGTAAAGGTGGCTTAAGCGGTACCGTTGCCGACCCTAAGATCATCTTTCACATGGCGTTGCAGCACCAGGCAAGTGCCATTATCATGGTGCACAACCATCCCTCGGGTAATTTAAAACCAAGCCGTGAAGACCTGGTACTTACTAAAAAAATAGCCGACGCAGGCCGTATGCTGGATATTAACGTGCTGGATCACCTTATTATAACCGATAGCGGGTATTTTAGCTTTGGGGATGAAGGGCTGCTATGATCTGATAAAAACCAATATCAATGAAAACCAAGATCTGTTTGTTATTTGTGATGATGCTTGTAGCTGTCAGCTGCGCAAAAAACGACGGTTTGGCAGATGGCAAAGCAATTGTTGCCTGGGGCGATAGCCTTACATTTGGTGTAAAAGGAGGGGAGAGCTACCCCAAAGAGTTGCAGCGCCTTACGGGTATACGCATAATCAATAAAGGGGTTAGCGGCGCCAAGAGCAATACTATAGCTGCCGAAATGGTAAAAAGTAGCGACCTTTATCAGTATCCTATCATAATTTGGGTGGGTAGAAATAATTTCAGGTACCCCGAACAGGTTAAGGCAGATATTGCTTTAATGATAAGTAAGCTGAAGCATCAGCATTACCTGGTATTAAGTATTCTTAATAAAAACACCCCCGATGAACTTAAAGGCGGTAAGTCTTACGCCATTCTCGCCGGTCTTAATAACTATTTGGATGAAACATACGGCAATCATTTTGTAGATGTGCGCTCATATCTGATAGGCAGTTACAACACCGGCAGCAGTAGCGACCTAATGAGTTACGATGCAGATGTTGCGCCAGCCTCGTTAAGGATAGATGACTTGCACCTTAATGCCAAAGGGTACGACCTGGTGGCTCAAAAAGTGTATGAAAAGTTTGATATCCTCACAAAATAATATCTTTTTTTTAAGCTAATTTAGTTTAATTGCCAAAACAAGTGTTAGCGTAGGGTGTTCTATCTAAACAAAACTTAAAAACTATAAACTATGATAAATTCACCAGAAGAACAAGACGACCAATTGCAACAAGACGACCAATTGAGCCAAATAGAAAACGAAGATCAGGTGAGCCAGCAGGATGTGCATGGCAATGGCTTTGATAACACCAACGAAGATATTGGCGAAACTGATGAAACCGATCAGGCTAACCAAGCTTACAGTGCCGCAGAGCCCTCATACACCCTTAACCTGGATGATGATGACAGCAGCACCAGCGATGATGAGTAAGTAACCAGTGTTTTGTCCGTACCGTTCGGTAACGATAGTATCCGAACGGTACGGACAAAATGCTTGTGGGTTTGTCCGCCATGTTCGGGATGCTCGCACAGGTAAACGGACGGACAGGATGTACCACATTGTTCTATCTGTACTCGATATTAACAACCCTTCTACCAATACAGACTGCTTAGGCGTCAAACTTTTACCTCTTCGCTTTTTTATCCCATAGCCATTTACTGCCATTCTTTTTTTGCTGATAAAAGATATAAACCCGCGGTTTTATATAATACCCCTCCCTTACTATATTTATATATACATATAAAATTAGATGGCTGTACAGTTTAGTCCTTAGATGATTGGGTTGGGAGATACAAATGTACGCATAATTGTTTGATTATCAAAATCTTGTCAAAAAAAAGCATGGAGGAAATCTTGCCCGTCCGCTTAGGGGGGCGAACAAAGCGAACAAGAAGATGTGCAGGCTTAAAGTGTCCGTCCGTCTGGGGGAGCGACACTATGCGGCCATGTGCGGCCAATCAGATATAAAAGCTTAAGGTGTCCGCTTTATGTTCGTAACTTCCGGTACAGGAAACAGACGGACAAAAAACTTAACCCAACTAAACCTGATAGGGGCGGATACCTGCCTTGTGGCTAAGGCCTGTGCAGTATAAGCGCATAGCAGGGCTGCCGGGCAATAGCAGCAGCAGCGTTGGTTTACCAATTGTCCGGATGCTGTCGCCGATGTTGGTACAGGTAAACGGACGGACAGCGGATTGCCTAAAAAAGGTATATCTAAAATCGTAAATCTGAAATCTCAAATCAAAACAAATCCTATCTTTGCCGATTATCATTCTGCTATAATGAAGATATCGTATAACTGGCTAAAAGAATTTATTGATACAGATAAAACCCCTGCGGAATTATCTACCATACTTACAGGTACCGGTTTAGAGGTAGAGAGCCTGGAGAAGGTGCAGGCTATCCCCGGCGGTTTAGAAGGCCTGGTGATAGGCTATGTTAAAGAATGCGCAGACCATGCTAACTCCGACCACCTGCACGTTACCAAGGTAGATGTAGGCACGGGCGAAGACCTGCAAATTGTTTGCGGCGCGCATAATGTTGCCGCAGGGCAAAAGGTAGTGGTGGCAACCGTGGGTACAACCATTTACCCAACCGTTGGCGAGCCGTTCAGCATTAAAAAATCGAAGATAAGGGGTGAAGTATCCGAAGGGATGATATGTGCCGAGGATGAAATAGGCTTAGGCCACGACCATGCCGGTATTATGGTGCTTGATGCCGGTGTTGCCGTAGGCACATTAGCTAAAGACTACTTTAAGCTGAACGACGATTACATGTACGAGATAGGCCTTACCCCAAACCGTGCCGATGCGGCATCGCACCTGGGTACGGCAAGGGATATTGCAGCCTTCCTGAAACTTGGCATTAAAAAGCCCGATGTGAGCGCCTTTAAGGTGGACAGCACCGATAGCCCTATACAGGTTGTTGTAGAGAACGAAACTGCTGCACCAAGGTATTCGGGTTTAACTATATCGGGCATAAAGGTAGGCGAGTCGCCAGGTTGGTTAAAAGAGCGTTTAGCCGTGATAGGCGTGCGCAGCATTAACAACGTGGTAGACGTTACCAACTATGTACTGCACGAACTTGGGCAACCCCTGCACGCTTTTGATGCCGCTGCTATAACAGGCAACCAGGTTATTGTAAAAAATGTAGCAGAAGGAACTGTATTTAAAACGCTGGATGATATTGACCGCAAGCTAAGCGCCGACGACCTGATGATATGCAATGCCGACGAGCCCATGTGTATTGCCGGTGTGTTTGGCGGTGCAAAAAGCGGCGTAAGCGAAAGTACTACAGAGATCTTTTTAGAAAGCGCATATTTCAACGCCGTAGCGGTGCGTAAAACATCAAAAAGGTTTGGGTTAAGGACAGATGCCTCGTTCCGTTTTGAACGCGGTACAGATCCGGATATGACCGTGTTTGCCCTTAAACGCGCGGCCTTGCTGATCCAGCAGGTAGCGGGTGGTAAGGTAACGTCTGATATATTTGACCATTATCCGCAGCCGGTAGCGGCGTTTGCTGTCGGGACCACTTATAACACCATAGACAGGCTGATAGGCAAAGCCATTGGCAACGACACCATCAAAAGCATTATTACCGCTTTAGATATCAAGATTGTTAACGAAACAGCCGAAGGTCTATCGCTCGAAGTGCCCCCTTACCGTGTGGATGTAACCCGAGATGTGGATGTGGTGGAAGAGATACTACGTATTTATGGGTACAACAATATCGAGATCCCTACACAAATCAGGGCATCGCTGAATAACTCCATCCGCCCCGAAAAAGATACCGTGCAAAACGTAATTGCCGATTTGCTTAGCGCGAACGGCTTTAATGAAATGCTGGCAAACTCGCTTACCAAATTAAGCTACTCGGATAACCCGGATGCAGCCGTGAAGATAGTGAACCCGCTAAGCAGCGATCTGGATGCGATGCGCCAAACCCTGTTATACTCGGGGCTGGAGGCCATTGCCTACAACCAAAACCGCCGCAGCGCCGATCTTAAATTTTACGAGTTTGGCAAGGTGTACAGCACCAAAGAGGATAAGTATATTGAAACCCAGCGTTTCAGTGTGTTCATCACCGGTGCCGGCACCAACGAGCAATGGAACCTGAAGCAAAAGCCGGTAACGTTTTATAATTTAAAGGCTGTTGTTGATGGCATCCTTAAGCGCCTTAAAATAACCGACGTGGTTGTAGAAGATAGCACTTGCAGCAAGCTTGCCTTTGGCTTACAGTATATGCTGAACGGCAAGCAACTGGTTAAATTTGGGCAGGTAGGCTCTAACGCTTTAAAGAAAGTTGATGTAGATAAGGAAGTATTTTATGCCGATTTCAACTTCGACGTGGTGCTTAACGCAGTGCGTAAGAATGTGATCGTTTACCAGGAGGTATCTAAGTTCCCGGCGGTGCGCAGGGATCTGAGTATGCTGGTAGATACGGCCGTAACTTTCGGCCAGTTGAAGCAGGTAGCCGGACGGACGGACAGGAAGCTGCTGAAAGAAGTGAATGTATTTGATGTTTACCAGGGCGATAAACTGCCGGCGGGCAAAAAATCGTACGCGTTAAGCTTTGTGCTGCAGGATACCGAAAAAACCTTAACAGATAAAGCAGTTGATGCCGTGATGCAGAAATTAATTTATAATTTAGGCAAAGAAGCAGGAGCGGAGATAAGAAGTAATTAGTGATTTAGCGATTGATTGAATTAGTGATTTAAAATAAAAGATCGGTAATTTAATACGTCGCAAATAAAAGCAATCACTAATTCACTAATTCAATAAATCACTAATTAAACAATGGCCTCAGTAGCAGAACAATTAAGTAAGGTTGTAGAAAAAACAGAGCGGTTAATTGAGCTTTGTGCTGCGTTGCAGGAAGAAAATGACCTGCTTAAACTGGAAAGTGAAGCATTAAACGTGGCTTTAAAAGCCAGTACAAACAAGACCAAGGACCTCGAAGAAAAGCTTCGTGTGTTAAAGCTGGCAAAGTCGTTTTCAGAAACAAATGAGAAAAGTGTTGACATTAAGCAAAAAATTAACGACTTTGTGCAGGAAATAGATAAGTGTATTGTATTGCTGAAGAAGTAATACAGAAAGTGAAAAGCTCAAATGGGAGAAATCTCAATAAAAATAAATATTGCTGACCGCGTTTACCCTTTAAAGGTGAACATGGAGGAAGAGGAAATTATAAGACGAGCAGCTAAGCTGATCAACGACCGTATAAAAGAATATCAGGAAAATTACGCGGTTAGGGATAAACAGGATCTGTTATCGATGTGTGTGCTGCATTATGCAACATCATCGTTAAAGGCAGATAAAAAAGTTACTACGGATGATACCGAGGTAGCAGAAAAGGTTTATCAACTGGATCACTTACTGAACGATTTTTTTTCGAAACAATAACGTTCTTACATATACAGAGCCATTAAGATTTAACCGCAGTTAAATTTTAAGTTTTCACTATTAAAAACTTAACGCTTCAATATCTTCGGATTACAAAGAGGCATGCGTTGATCGTGTATTTAACGGTAACCCGTGATCCACTCCATCCGACAAGAAGTTTTAACAATACATGATCACTTAGAAGTTTAGTTGCGGTTTTTTTATTTTATAACCTAAATAACCAATGAACATCATATTATACATCATTATTGGGCTGCTCGCGGGCATCCCAACAGGAATTGTCATAGGGCGTTTCCTGCTACGTAAACTCTTTAAAGACCAGGAAGTAAACGCTCAGAACAAGGTAAAAAAGATCTTGAAAGATGCTGAGAATAATGCCGAGATACTGAAAAAGAACCGCCAGCTTGAAGCAAAAGAGAAGTTTTTGCAGATGAAAGCCGAGCACGAGCAGGAAGTAAATGCTAAAAATAACGTATTAAACCAACGCGAGAACGGCATCAAACAAAAAGAGCAATCTTTTAACCAGAAGCTGGAGAACATGACCCGTAAAGAAACGGAAGTGGATAACGCGCGTAAAAAGCTGGAAACCCAAACCGATATCCTGGTGAAGAAACAGGAAGAGGTTGACATTCTTAAGAACCAGCACGTACAGCAGTTGGAAACCATTGCCGGTTTATCAGCAGATGAGGCACGTGATCAATTAGTGGATAACCTGCGCGAGGAAGCACGCAGCAAGGCTATGGCACAGATAAAGGATATTGTTGACGAAGCCAAGTTAACCGCTAACAAAGAGGCTAAAAAGATAGTTATTCAAACCATCCAGCGTACCGCTACAGAGAGCGCTATCGAGAATACGGTATCTATCTTCAACATCGAGAACGACGAGATCAAAGGTCGTATAATCGGTCGTGAAGGCCGTAACATCCGTGCGCTGGAAGCAGCAACCGGTATCGAAATTATTGTGGATGATACCCCCGAGGCGATTATTCTGTCAGGTTTCGACCCTGTCCGCCGCGAGATAGCCCGTCTGGCAATGCACCGCCTGGTAACGGACGGACGCATCCACCCCGCACGTATCGAAGAGGTTGTTGCCAAAACCAAAAAGCAAATAGAAGAAGAAATTGTTGAGATAGGCGAGCGTACCGTTATCGATCTGGGTATAACCGGGCTTCACCCCGAGCTGATCAGGATGGTAGGGCGTATGCGTTACCGCTCGTCATACGGGCAAAACCTGTTACAGCACTCGCGCGAGGTGGCCAACTTTTGTGCCACCATGGCAGCAGAATTGGGCTTGAACGTAAAGCTTGCTAAACGCGCAGGCTTACTGCACGATATTGGTAAAGTACCCGATGACAACCCCGAATTGCCACACGCTATTTTGGGTATGCAGCTTGCCGAAAAATATAAGGAACATCCTGAAGTGTGTAACGCCATTGGCGCCCACCACGATGAGGTGGAAATGACATCCATGCTATCGCCAATAATACAGGTTTGTGACGCTATATCAGGCGCAAGGCCGGGCGCAAGGCGCGAAGTGGTAGAAGGTTATATCAAGCGCTTAAAAGAGCTTGAGGAACTTGCATTATCATACCCCGGTGTGGAAAAAACATTTGCTATACAGGCAGGCCGTGAGTTACGTGTTGTGGTAGAAAGCGAAAAGATCAGTGATGCACAATCAGAGATCCTGGCAGCAGATATATCAAACCGCATCCAAACAGAAATGACCTACCCTGGTCAAATAAAGGTTACCGTTATAAGGGAAACCCGTTCGGTAGCGTTTGCCAAGTAATTAATAATAAGCTTATATAAGCCCTCTCTCACATAGGAGAGGGCTTTTTTGTTTTATGGGAAAGCAACATCCAAACACTAAAACCCCGCTTGTTAAACAGGCAGACCAACGCAAGATAGACGTTTATTTTAAGCGTTTAGATGCCAGCCATCAAAACCCAACAAACCAGCTGATGCATTATTTTTTTGTACCGCTGATGGTGCTGGGCATATTGGGGATGGCATGGGCTATCCCTTTCCCGCGTATTGGTTTTATAGGCAAATATAACGGTTATTTCAACTGGGCGTCATTCATCATCGCGTTCGGTATCTACTACTATTTAAAGTTATCGCCGTTGTTGTCGTACTTCGCGCTGTTTTTGTTCTTTGGGTTAAGCTATGGCATTATGCAGCTGGAAGTTTACGAAAAAGCGGGCGGTGCAGAGTTAAGCGTTATCAGCGTAGCCATCCTGATGATCTCTCTTGCGGGCCAGTACATCGGCGGCAAAATAGAAGGCAACGAGCAATCTTTTAATGACGATACCAAACTGGCGCACATAACCCCGCTATGGGTGTTTTACAAGCTTACCCAAAGGTTTGGATTAAGGTATTAAGATAATTATTGGTAAGGGTTTTCATTGCCGTCTGCTTTAGCTGACGGAATGTGAGATTGATGGGCATGGCTTCAGCCAACGGCAATGATTGATTGTCCGCTTTCTGTCTCATGGAAACAGTACTAAGAAACGGACGGACGGCAAAAGTTAAATGGGCAAATCAAAATCCAATAATTGATAAAATTTCTTCAATCCCGGTTACAGGTTCTTCCCTAATTTCTCCAGAATATCCTGCGGTACTTTCTCAAGGTCTAATACCAGGAAACCATCCAGGCAATCGGCAAATTTAGGGTCGATGTTAAAGCTGATGATATTGGCGTTTAGCATCAGGTACTGTCGAAGCAGCACGGGAACTTTCATGTTGTGCGTTTCCACTTCCGATATCAGGTTATCCAGGCCCTTAAAACTATCACCTGCCGACATCAACAGGTCAGTATCTATATTCTCAAAATTAACCTTGAACTTTTTGCGCGGTTTAACATACTGCGCCATCTCATGATCGAAATGGTTGCGGTTAATGTAATCCACAATAAGCGATTTGCTGAACTGCGAGAACGAATTGCTGATGCTCACCGGGCCTATCAGGTAGCGATAGCGAGGATTATCTATCACAAACTTCAGGATGCCTTTCCAAAGGAGGAACAGGGGCAAAGGTTTTAATTGGTATTCCTTACGGATCCACGAGCGGCCAAGCTCCAGGCTTTTCTTAAGCACGGGCGTAAACTGCTCTTTTATCTTAAATAGTTCGTTTATGTAAAAGCCTTTTTTACCAACGCCATAAAATATCTCGTCGCCAAGGCCTATGCGGTAGGCGCCTACAATGCGTTTAGCCTCAGTATCCCATATGAAAAGGTGATGGTAATAAATGTCGTATTCGTCAAGGTCGGTAGCTTTGTTTGTACCCTCACCAACCTCGCGGAAGGTTATCTCCCGCAGGCGGCCAATCTCACGTATCACCGTCGGGATCTGCGATGTAGGGGTGATGTAAACTTCGTAGTACTTCTCCGTCCAAACTTTGTAATTCTCGCGCAGGCCGTCAACCTCTTTCTCTAATTTGGCGGCAGATGTTTCGGGAACAATAGCCTCGGGCAGTTTCTTTATTTTGAACAGGTTGCGCGGGTTAAATAATTTCTTTTCTTCATCCAACCCTGCACCAAGGGCATAGGTTTTGGCACGAAGGAAGTTGAGGATCTTTGCGCTGTTATTGTTATCGGGGATATCCTCGATCTTAATAGGTTTGCCGATGCGCAGCTTAATGGTTTGCCCTTGTTTGTTAAATAGCTCTGATGGTAGCTTAGCTGTGCGCAGGGCGGGGTGTATCATGCTCAGCAGGTTGAATAACAATCCATTGTTGCCATGGAAGTAAATTGGCACTACAGGCACTTTGGCCTTGGCTATGATCTTACCCACAACAGGGTGCCAAAGGCGGTCAGTTATCTCCCTTTTTTCAAGCTTAAAAGTAGATACCTCCCCGGCAGGGAAAATACCGATAGGCGTGCCGTTATTGAGCAGTGCGAGTGTATTCTTTAATCCGCTGATACTGGATGAATGCTCCACATTCTCAAATGGATTTACAGCAATAAAGTAATCGCTTAGGTTAGGGATCTTCTTCAGCAAGAAGTTCGCCATTAACTTGGCATCAGGCCTTGCCATGGTCAGGATCTTCAACAGTATTAACCCTTCTATTCCACCGTAGGGGTGGTTTGCTATCGCGATAAAAGCGCCATCTTTTGGGATATGCCTCAGTTCACGCTCATCAAATTCTATTTCTATACCACAGCCTTTTAAAATGGCATCCACAAACTCGGGGCCTTGTTTAGGCTGGGCTTGCGCGAAAAGGTCGTTCACCTGGTTAATTTTCATCAGCTCCATCAACATAGATGCTAACCCGGGCATTTTTAAGGTGTCCAGTTTGGTGGCTTTGGCAAACTCTTCGGTGGTTATAATTTTCATGCTGTAATTAACACAATAAAAGTCTCAGAAATTATTAATTTAACGGCTTTGTAACCATCATAATGAAAACGCAGTTCAAAAATTACATATCCTTTACCAAAAAAGAATGGAACGGTATGGTTGTGCTGCTGTTATTGATTGCCGTTGTGCTGGCTGCGCCCTACGTTTATCAATGGTATCACAAAGATAGTACAATAAATGTTACTGAGTTTAATGCCGATCTTGCAGCGTTAAATCACGCCAATCCGCGACTTTTAAACGACTCTAAATTACCAAAAAACGACCTGTTTAAGTTCGATCCTAACACAATTTCGGCAGGTGACTGGCAACTGCTGGGCATTACCGCGAAACAGGCCGCCATCATCAAAAATTACGCAACAAAAGGCGGCAGGTTCCGCAAGGCCGAGGATTTACAAAAGATCTATGGCTTAACTAAGGTAGACTACGCTCGCCTCGCACCATTCATTGTCATCCCGGATGAAAAAGCACAGCCCAATGTTGTATTGGAACTGAATTCGGCAGATTCGGCAAAGTTAACCACCATTAACGGGATAGGAGGGGCGTATGCTAAACGAATCATTTACTATCGCGAGCGGCTTGGCGGATTTATCAGTAAAGAACAACTAAAAGAAGTATTTGGGATGGATAACCTTAAATACGACGAGATAAAAGGGCAGGTAAGGCTTGATACCGCCCGCATCCGTAAGATAAATATCAACACCATTTCTTTTGACAAGCTAAGGCTTATGCCATACTTAAACTACAAGCAGGTGAATGCCATAATTGAATATAGAAACCAGCACGGCAATTACGCCGCTATCAACGATTTGGAGAACATCGCCATTATAGATGCCAATATTTTGCGTAAAATTGAACCCTATATAATTTATAAATGATAGAGCAGCAGATCAAGACCGCTATCCGTGATATTCATGATTTCCCAAAACCGGGTATTATCTTTAAAGATATCACCCCGATACTGAAAGACCCGGAGCTTTGTACTAAAATAAACGATGCCTTTTTAGAGCAGATAAAAGATATGCAGATAGATGCCATTGCAGGGGTAGAAAGCCGCGGGTTTTTGTTCGGCCTGTCACTGGCCACTAAACTGGGTGTGCCTTTTATACCCGTTCGTAAAGCGGGTAAGCTGCCGCATACCGTTAACCAAAAGGTTTACGAATTGGAGTACGGCACTGCGACTATAGAGATACATACCGATGCCTTTAACCCGGGCGATCGCATCCTTATCCACGACGACCTGCTGGCAACCGGCGGCACCGTTACGGCCACCAGCGAACTGATCCAGGACATGGGCGGCATAGTTGCAGGCTTTAGTTTTGTTGTAGGTTTAAGCTTTTTAAAAGGCGTGGAAAAAATACGCCCTATTAGCGATAACATCATCGTATTGGCAGATTATTGATCTCCTGGCTTATACAGGCGTTAATATTTAGCCTTATATTTTTAGCCATTCAAACCTCCCAAAACCCTCTAATTTTAATAATTAGGGGGTTTTTAGTTTATAAAATATTTACGCCGATCTATATTAAGATGCAGCGTGGTAAATCTGTTTTAATTTCAGCAAATAATCCGGGGTAGGTACCAATACCCACCGGTATTAAACAGGCCTAAGCTGTTTAATAAACCTTTGCTAAACCGTTCGATAAAAACATGAAATTAAATCGTTGCATTGCCCTTGCCATAATTTTTACGGCTTGTGCCCAATTCTTATTTGCCCAAAGCCCTATAAAGCAGGTTGGCAAGGTAACCGCCGTGACCGTAAACAACCAGGATGTGGACATCACTACCGAAAATGCTTTTGTAAAGCTTACCGTGTACAGCCCTAATATTATAAGGGTGCGTATGGATAAGCAAAAACAGGCGGCAGATTTTTCGTACGCGGTAATTAGCGAACCCACAAAAACCAAGGTAAACATCAGCCAAAATAACGACGAGATAAACCTTACCACCGACTCGTTAAAGGTTAACATCCGCAAAAATCCTTACCAGGTAACCTTCAGCACACTTGCGGGCGAGGTAATTAACCAGGATGAAGCAGGTTTAACCACCTCATGGGTAAACGAATCCGTTACAACCTACAAGCACATGCAGGATAACGAGCACTTTATAGGCCTTGGTGAAAAAACAGGTCCGCTGGATAGGAAAGGAAATGCTTACACGCACTGGAATAGCGATACTTACGCTTACACAACGGGGCAGGATCCTATTTACTCCACTATTCCATTTTATATAGGGGTGCACCATAATGTGCAGTACGGGATCTTTTTTGATAACACCTGGCAATCTGATTTTAACTTCGGCGCCAGCAATAACAGGTTCTCATCATTTGGTGCCAAAGGTGGGGAGATGAACTACTACTTTGTTTACAACAGCCACATTGCCGATATAATCAAATCCTACACATCGCTTACGGGTTTAATGAAAATGCCACCGCTTTGGAGCCTTGGCTACCAGCAAAACCGCTACAGCTACTACCCCGAGGCGGAGGTGATGCGTATAGTACAAACCCTGCGCGAGAAAAAGATCCCGGCAGATGGTATTACATTAGATATTCACTACATGGATAAATACAAGGTATTTACCTGGGATGCCAACCGTTTCCCCGACCCAGCTGCCATGATCAAAAAGCTAAACAATACCGGCTTTAAGGTTACTTTGATTGTTGACCCTGGAATTAAGGAGGAAAAGGGCTACGGCGTTTATGAGCGTGGACTTAAAGAAGATATTTTTGCCAAGTACCCCGATGGTAGCAACTACACAGGCCAGGTTTGGCCTGGTTGGTGTAACTTCCCCGATTTTACAAACCCTAAAGGCCGCGCATGGTGGGGCAGCGAACTGAAGAAATATGCTGCCGAAGGCGTAAGCGGAATTTGGAACGATATGAACGAGTTTAGCACCTGGGGCCAAAAAGCGCCGGATAACATAATGTTCAATTACGAAGGTAAAATGGCGTCGCACCCGCAAATCCATAACGTGTATGGTTTGGAAATGATCCGTGCGAGTTATGAGGGTTTTAAGGCGGCGCGTGATAACAAGCGCCCGTTCATATTAACCCGTTCCGGCTATGCAGGTTTGCAACGTTACGCCGCTATTTGGACAGGTGACAACCGCGCCGAGAACGACCATATGCTGTTAGGCGTAAGGTTAATGAACAGCCTTGGTTTAAGCGGCGTTCCATTTGCCGGTATGGATATCGGCGGTTTTACCGGTGGTGCATCACCATCATTATACGCCCGCTGGATGCAGATCGGCGCATTTAACCCGTACATGCGTAACCACTCGGGTATCAACTCAAAAGCATCAGAGCCTTGGGCCTACGGCGAGGAGGTGTTAGAGATAACCCGTAACTATATTAACCTGCGTTACCGTTTACTGCCATACCTGTATTCGAGCTTTTACGATGCTACCCAAAGCGGCAGCCCAATTATGCGCTCGCTTACAATAGATTACACGCATGATGAGAACGTGTACAACGGCCAGTACGAAAACCAATACATGTTTGGTAAATCGTTTCTGGTGTTTCCGTTTGATGGGGTAACCAACTATGGTAAACTTTACTTCCCGGCAGGTAAATGGTACAATCTTTACAACGGCCAGGTGCAGCAGGGAAACCAAAAAGTGGCGATGGACCTGGGCATTTCTCAATTACCTGTTTATGTAAAAGAGAGTAGCATTATTCCAATGCAATCGCAGATCCAAACCACGGTTGAAAAACCTACAGACACCCTTTATGTACACATTTACAAAGGCGATGTAAATAACAGGTTTGTTTATTACGAAGACGACGGCGAAACCTTTAACTATGAAAAAGGCGAATTTTACAAGCGCGCCATCACTTATGATGCAGGTAAGAAAACCATCTCGTTTGCCAAAGTGGAAGGCTCCGGTAAATCTAAATTCAATAACATCAAATTGGTAATGCATGGTTTTGGCGATGGCGCTGCCATAAAACTAAACGGTAAGCAAACCAAGGCCGAAACCGGCTTTGAGGCGCTAATGGTTCCCATATCAAGATTTGACCCGACAGGTTTATCAAACCCTGTTGAAGGAGAAAAGGTAAAAACTTTACTGGTTAAAAACATAAGCGACCAGTTTAGCGTAAGCTATTAATTCTTAAAATCAGTATTTAGCGGTGGCCCGTGGACCAAAAATGGCCCTTGTCCGTAACCATTGTTAATAGTTTAAAGTCGCCGTATTAATAATGGGTTTTACGGAGTGCCATTTAAATAATTATCACTTAAGTAGCCAGCCCGTAGTTTATTAATAAGCTACAGGCTTTTTTGTTATCGTTTTAACAAAAATGGATGCTATGTCAAAAAAATGGCTGATTATTACTAATATTACGTTTAAGGAGAATTGCCAGTTAGCTTCTAAAACTGATCTTATAAGGAACGAATTAAGGATTAAATCATAGCAGATTAAATCCTTTTGCCGGCGATGGAATTTTAAGATTTAGTTTATAGTGTTAACTTTAATTCCCGTTAAGACCCTATTATGAAGTTTTTCCTGAGGTTTTTATTTGCTGTGCTGCTTGCGTATCCGGCCTTGTTGTTTGGCCAGGGTACAGATAGCCTGATAAACGAATTAAAAACAGAGATAGGCAGAAAGAATAGTTACGACGGTAAAAAACAACAGCGTATAGCCCTTCTGAAAAAACGGCAGCAAAACACTTTAAAGCTGAATTATAGCCAGCAATACGACCTCTGTGTAAAACTCTATGACGAGTATAAATCGTACCAGTACGATTCTGCTTATGTGTATGTAAATAAGATGAAAGATCTTAGCGTATCTATGAACGATATGTCGAGGGCCTATTATAGCCAAATTAAACTTGGCTTTATCCTGCTATCATCCGGCATGTTTAAAGAAACCTTCGATAGTATGCGCAAGGTGGACCCAAAAGTGCTTACCGATTCTATGAAGGTAGAATACTATTTTATTATGTACCGCTGTAACAGCGACCTGGCCAAATATAATAGCGATAGATACTTTACCCCGGACTACATTAAAGCCGGTTACGCTTACATTGATTCGGCCGTAAATCTGAGTAAACCGGGATCGGTGGACCGTATTTATTATACCGGCTTAAAACATGTTGCCGAAAATGATTTTGCCAGTGGCTCTAATGAGCTTAATAAGCTGATTGCACCAAATGCACCAATATCTATGCATTTACGTGCCATGATCACCTGTTCGTTAGGCATTATTTACCTTAATAGCGATAAACATAGCGAGGGGATAAACTTGCTGATACGATCGGCCATTGCAGATATTAAATCATCTACCAAAGAAACTGTAGCGCTGTTTACCCTTGCCGAGCAACTTTACAAAGCCGGCAATATTAAAGATGCTTATGCTTTTGTACAATTAGCTA
Organism: Mucilaginibacter sp. UYNi724; assembly: GCF_054057495.1. Lineage (NCBI taxonomy): Bacteria > Pseudomonadati > Bacteroidota > Sphingobacteriia > Sphingobacteriales > Sphingobacteriaceae > Mucilaginibacter > Mucilaginibacter sp. UYNi724. The sequence goes on from NZ_JBSRZI010000003.1 coordinate 66,590, forward strand.
AAGAAGACGCCGACTTTTATGGCGCAAGGCAACGCAAGATCCAGATAGGCGCTATTTTACCGTTAGTAGCTGCCGAAGAGTTAAACCACTCCGAAAAAGAAAAGCGTACGATATTGATGTATTTGCTGGCAATAACCGCCCTGGCATCGTTGGTTATCCTGTTTTTGGTAATGATCTACAAGCAATTGGGTAAACTGAAGCACAAGGAGCGCATTATCGAAGATCAAAACCTGCAGTTAAAGGATATTAATCATAAGCTGGGTGAGGATGCGCACATCAAAGAAGAATACATCGGCCAGTTCTTTAAAATCATATCCGGCTACATTTTAAAATTGGAGAAACTTAAGATGTCGGTAGATACAAAACTATCTATAAAAAAGTACGACGATATACGGCTGATCGTGAATGGCATCAATATAAAAAAAGAGCGGGAGGCGCTGTATTACAGCTTCGATCATATTTTCCTGAAGATATTCCCTAATTTCATATCCGTATTCAATTCGCAGTTTGAAGAGAAAGACCAGATATGGCCGCACGAGCACGAAGTGTTAAATACCGACCTGCGTATATTCGCCCTTATTCGTATGGGTATAAACGATAACGAAACCATAGCCAAGATCCTGGAATATTCGGTAAATACCATATATGTGTACAAAATGCGCATCAAGGCGAAAGCCAAAAACCCCGATCAATTTGAACAGCGTATAATGGACATTAAGGCTGTTGCAACCATAGAATAGTTGGGGTGCTCGATTGTATCATTCATGCTACTTTAAAAACTATATAAGTAACGTTTTGGCTATATATTATAAAAAAAAGGCTTAAAATGGGTTATATTTTCAGGTTAGTTATTTTATTTAACTTGCTGAAAATCAAATATTTAACTTTTATAAAGTCTATATTTTTTTTCAAATGAATTAAAGTAGTAGGGAATGATGCGGCATACATACATCTTTGTATAGAGGTAAAAAGTTTTAAAGGCCGACCAATCCTTTAATATTACTCCAATAGCTTTAAAAGGCATATTTATAAACCAATATATACTGTACTATTTTATTAGCGTTTTCAACAGGCATTAACGTTGCACTGTACCATCAATAATCAACTTGTCGCATTTTTTGCGGGCTTGTGTTTTTGATGTAAGCATGAACCATGTACTAACTTTTATATAACCAATTATCAATTAAACCACAAACTATGCAATTTAAACACTTACTCACATTATGTTTTTTTGCTTTAACCTGTTTCTTTGTTCAGCCTGCCCTGGCCCAAAACAAGGTTATTACAGGTAAGGTAACAGACAAAAAAGACGGCTCTACGCTAATTGGCGTATCGGTAGGCGCTGCCGGCGGTGTTGGTACACTAACCAGTGTAGATGGTACCTTCAGGCTTTCGGTACCGGTAGGCACAACCGCTTTAAACTTTACCTACATTGGCTACAAAAGCCAAACCGTTCAGCTTAGCGGCCAAACATCAATCGCTGTATCGCTCGAATCAGCAAATACATCTTTAAACGAAGTTGTAGTTATTGGTTACGGTACGCAGCGTGTGCGTGATGCTACGGGTTCTGTGGCATCTTTAAGCCCTAAAGATTTTAACAAAGGCGTTATATCAACGCCAGATCAATTATTACAGGGCCGTATTTCTGGTGTACAGGTAACGCCATCAAGTGGTGAACCAGGTGCCGGTGCAACTATTAATATACGTGGTGCAGGTTCTATCCGTGCAGGTGATGGCCCATTATACGTAGTTGATGGTATCCCTATCGATCAGGGCGGCGGTACATCAGGCGGTTATGGTGTGGGTGCCGGTAACTCTTCGGCACGTAATCCGCTAGCATTTCTTAACCCTTCAGATATCGAAAATATATCGGTGTTAAAAGATGCGTCATCATCTGCTATTTACGGTTCACGTGGTGCAAATGGTGTTATCTTGATCACTACCCGCAAAGGTCGTAAGGGTCAGGGTGTTCAGTTCTCTGCAACAACAAGCCTTGCAAACACTGCAAAACGTTATGACGTACTTAATCGTGATGAATTCTTAAAAGCGGTTGAAAGTGTAGGTGCAAATGCAGGCCCCGCATCAGCAGGTGGTGTTGATTACGGAGGTAATACCGACTGGCAAAAAGAGATATTCCGTTCAGCAATTTCTCAAAACTACAACGTTAGCTTTGGTGGCGGCAGCAATACAGGCAACTACCGTGCTTCTGTTGGTTATGATGACCAACAGGGTACTGTTAAAAACTCTGGATTAAAGCGTTTAAACGCCCGTTTCAATGGTGGTCAATCATTTTTTAATGAAAGGCTTAAGTTTGAGCTTCAGTCAACTTACTCAAATGTAAAAGACCAGTTTGCCCCAATTACAAATAATGCCGGTTTTAACGGTAGTTTAATTGGTTCGGCAATACAACTTAACCCTACAGCACCTGTGTTTGATGATCAGGGCCGTTATTTTAACCTAAATGGTTACGAAAATGGATTTCCTAAGGGTAATACGTTCAGGAACCCGGTTTCGTTGTTAAACCAAATAGATGACAGGGATAACATTAACAGATTTTTGAATAACCTAACCATGACCGTTAAGTTATTTGAAGGCTTATCTTACAAGGGCAATTTTGGTGCGGATGTATCACGTGGACTGCGTAAAACTTTTTATGATCCAGGCGTTATTGGATATACAGATGCAATTGGTATAAGGCAGGTGAACTTCCCGTCTCCTACCGGAAATGGTACTGCTATTAAACAGTACAATGAAGTAACTAACATAACCACTGAGCATACATTAAATTATGAGAAAAAGTGGTCTGATAACAGTTCATTAACAGGTTTATTAGGTTACTCATACCAAACCTTTAAAAACTTTAATCGTAACGAGTTTGGTTTTAAGACATCAAAACCTGGTGTGTTGGTGAAAGATTACAACGATTTTCAACAACATTTGCCTTACCCTGTGGGTGATAGCTCGAGCTACAGGTTGCAGTCGTACTTTGCACGTGTAAATTACTCGTATAAAGATCGGTACATTGTAACAGGTACAATACGCCGTGATGGTTCAACCCGTTTTGGTGACAATCACAAATATGGTAACTTCCCGGCCCTTGCGTTTAAATGGCGTATAAGCAGCGAAAGCTTTATGCCCAAAAGTGGCTTTTTTGATGACTTAAGTTTAAGGCTTAACTACGGTAAAACCGGTAACCAGGAAATCCCTTCTTATGCATCTTTAAATGTTAACCGTCAGCTAAACTTTGATGGTAGTGCAGTTACTTCAGATTACCAGGGTAACCCCAACTTAAAATGGCAATCCAATACCACTTATGGCGCTGGTTTAGATTTCTCGATAATAAAAGGTCGCTTAAACGGATCTGTTGATTACTTTAATAAATCAATTACCGACCTGTTATTTTATCAGGATATTGCACAACCGTCATTATCTTCAAGGGTATATCTAAACTTACCGGCTAAAGTTCTAAATAAAGGTGTTGAATTAGGTTTAAACTTTGCAGCTGTGCAGGGTACTAAATTCACCTGGGATATAGCTTATAACATGACGATCATTAAAAGTAGTGTAAGCAACTTTGTAGGCCGCAACATTGTAACAGGTAATATTGATGGCCAGGGTTTATCTGGTGCATACGCACAACTTATTGCCAACGGTTTACCATTATTTACATTTAACGTACCTAATTATGCAGGCTTAGATGCCAATGGTTTCGGTATTTATCCGCAAGGTATTGATGTGCTTAGCGTACAGGGTAGCCCAAATCCTAAATTTACTGCGGGTTTAACCAACAATTTCAGCTATGGTAACTGGAATTTAAGTTTCTTCCTGAATGCTGCAACAGGTTTCCAGATCTACAACAACACTGCTAACGCGTTTTTCTACAAAGGCAATCTTGTTAGCGGCCGTAACGTAACTAAATCAGTAGCAGCAACTAACGAGAACCCACTTAACTCTGGCGAGGTTTCGACCCGTTTCTTGGAAAAAGGTGATTTTCTTAGATTAAGCAACGCATCAGTTGGTTACACGTTCCCTGTAAAGAACAGTGTATTTAAAACTTTAAGATTATCGGTAACTGGCCAAAATTTGTTCCTGATAACCAGCTACACTGGTCTTGATCCGGAGGTTAACACAGATAAACAAAGAAATGACGTAGCTTCAAGAGGCATCGATTATACATCATACCCTAAAGCAAGGATTTTTACATTGGGTTTAAACGCAAGTTTCTAAATAAAAAATTAGTATGAAAAAAATAACTATAAAAGCACTGATCTGCGGTTTGATTGTTACAACTGCTGCAGGATGTGCAAAGCTTGATGAGAAGCTTTACGGCTCTAAGTCATTAAAAGATCCAAATGCGGCAGCCGGATCTGCCGACTTAAACGGTGTATACTCGCAATTATATGGTCAAACAGATCAGGCAAACACTTACGCTTTGCAGGAACACCCTACGGATGAAATGATGGGCCCGACGCGTGGAACTGACTGGGGAGACTTTGGTACCTGGCGTAAATTGCACACGCACACCTGGACGCCAACACACAACCAGGTTAATGATACCTGGGATCAGTTAAACATTGGTGTATTTAGAGCCACACAGGTAATTAGCAAAGCAACGGACAACAACGTTAAAGGGCAGGCAAGCTTTTTACGTGCCTACTTTATGTTCCAGGTTGTAGATTTGTACGGCCAGGCGCCTTTCCGCGAAGCTGATGCACCGGTAGAGTCTGTTCCACGAGTAATGAGTCGTGCTGAAGCAACCGACTTTATTATTAAGGATCTTGAATTTGCAGAAACAAATTTGCCGGCTACATCAGCCAACATTGGTGTTGCTAATAAAGCAGCAGCACAGGCGTTACTTGCGAAGGTATACCTAAACAAAGCGGTGTATACTGCATCTACAACCGGCGGGCCTTTCACATTTGCACCGGCAGATATGAACAAGGTAATTGAGTATGCTAATAAAATAACAGCAGCAGGCTATACGTTAGAGCCGGCCGGTAAGTATTTCCAGGATTTTGCATGGGATAACTCAGAGCAGTCTCACGGTAACATATTTGGTTTATACAACACAGAAACCAGCGCACCTGCATCTGCCAAAAACCGTTGGAGAATGGAATTGCATTACAACCAAACACCAGATGGATGGAATGGCTTTACAACCCTTGCAGACTTTTACAATTCGTTCCAGGCAGGTGATGAGCGCCGTGGCGTAGCTTACCCGGGCTTAACTGATAAAGTCGGCTTAAGGGCAGGTTTTGCGGTTGGTCAGCAATTTGGCCCTGGTAATAAAGCTTTAACTCAACGTAGCGGTAAACCACTTATTTTTACACCAGAGGTTAACCTTAACTTTTCTACAGAGGCACAAGGCATCAGGGTGTTCAAATACTTCCCTCATCCTAAAGCAGACAACACCGTTAATGATGATAACTCATCAAACGATTACGTGATTTTACGTTATGCCGATGTGCTTTTAGAAAAAGCTGAAGCTATTATGCGTGGTGGTACAGATCCTAACGGCCAAACCCCATTAGCAATTGTAAATGCTATCCGTACCCCGCGTGGTGCAACAGCGTTAGGTACCGTTACTGAAGCTGATATGCTTGCAGAACGTGGCCGCGAGTTATACTGGGAGGGTTGGAGAAGGAACGATCAGATCCGTTTCGGTAAATTCAACGATCCGGTTGACCAGCGCCCTACCGCCTCAGATAAAACACGCACTATATACCCAATTCCACAACGTGCAGTTGATACTAACCCTAACTTAAAACAAAACGCGGGTTATTAATTGTAACGAGTTTCCAATTAGTTATATTTGATTTGATATTTTAAACGTAGCGAAGTAATTCGCTACGTTTGTTTTTTGTGCCTAATACAAATGATCAATAAGAGCTATTATTTAACCATCATTGTTATTTTACTTGGCTTTACAGCGTGCCGTAAAAAGGGCGTTGATAACCCTTTGTTCTCTATACAGGATAACAATAAACTGGGCATCAACTTTATTAATAAGTTAGATGAACAAGACAAAACCAACGTTTTTACATTTCGTAACTATTACAACGGCGGCGGCGTTGCCATTGGCGATATTAATAACGATGGGTTGAATGATATTTATTTAACCTCTAACCAGGGCGGCAACAAATTATACCTTAACAAAGGCAACTGGCAGTTTGAAGACATAACCGATAAGGCGGGCGTTAAAGGCACCAAATACTGGAGCACCGGTATTACCTTGGTTGATATAAACGGCGATGGCTGGCTGGATATTTACGTATGCCACAGCGGTAATATTATCGACAGGAAGGGCAACGAACTTTTCATCAACCAAAAAAATGGCACTTTTAAAGAGGAAGCCGCAAAATATGGATTGGTGGATAATGGATTATCTACCCAGGCAATCTTTCTGGATATGGATAACGATGGCGATCTGGATTGTTTTATCCTTAACGACTCATTCAGGCCTATTGGCTCGTTCGATTTTAGCCAAAATTTGCGCGCTGTTGTTGATGAATTGGGTGGCGCACGCCTTTACCGTAACGATGGCGGCCACTTTACCAATATTACCAAGCAAGCGGGCATCTTCTCAAGCGATATTGGTTTTGGTTTAGGTGTTTCGGTTGCCGATATCAACAACGACGGCTACCCGGACATTTATGTATCTAACGATTTTTTTGAACGCGATTACCTGTACATCAATCAAAAGAACGGTACTTTTAAGGAAGACATTCAAAACGAAACAGGCCACCTGAGCCTGGCCTCGATGGGGTCGGACATTGCCGATATAAACAATGATGGCAACCTTGATATTTTTACTACCGAAATGTTGCCCGAGGGTGATAAAAGACTGAAGAAGATGACATCATTTGAATCGTTTGATGTGATCAAACTAAAACAACACGATGGCTACTTTAACCAGTTTATGCAAAATTGCCTGCAGCTTAATAACGGCGATGGTACTTTTTCTGAAGTGGCATTTAAAGCTGGCGTAAGCGCCACCGACTGGAGTTGGGGAGCACTTTTCTTTGATATGGATAATGATGGCTGGAAGGATATTTTTGTATCAAACGGTATCTACAAAGACCTTACCGACCAGGATTACGTAGAGTTTTTAGGCAACCGCGAGAATATGGATAAGATAGCCGAGAAAAAGAAATTCGACTATAAAGAGTTTTCGAACAACATGAAATCTACCCCGCTAAGCAACTATGCTTATCACAACAATGGCGACCTGACTTTCACTAATCAATCAACCAGTTTTGGCCTTGATGAACCAGGATTTAGCAACGGGGCCGCCTACGGCGATCTTGACGGTGACGGCGACAACGACTTGGTGGTGAATAACGTAAACATGCCTTTGTTTATTTACAAAAGCAACGCGGAAAGGCTTCATAATAACTTCATTCAAATTAAGTTACAGGGCGAGGGGCTTAACCGTTTTGGCGTTGGGGCAACTATAAAAGTTTTCTCAAAAAACGCTTCGATGGTTTATTACCAACAGCCAACCCGGGGTTTCGAAAGCAGCACTTCACCAAACTTGCTTACCATAGGCATGGGCAAAATAAAACAGGCCGATTCTATCCAGGTTATTTGGCCGGGCGGTAAGTACCAGGTAGCTAAAAACGTAAAAACCAATAAAGTTTACACTTATAAAATTGCAGATGCTACAGCACAATACAACTTTGCCAAACCGCTAATAAAAACTTTGTTTGTTGATGCGGAAAAAACGCTATTTGATTCGGTACCCGCACACAAAGAGGATGGGTTTATCGATTTTGATAACGAGCGATTGATGCTGCAAATGTTATCGACAGAAAACCCGTATATGGCTAAGGGCGATGTTAATAAAGACGGCCTTACCGATTTTTATTTCGGTAGTTCAAAAGATAGCCCGGCAGCAATATACATCCAGCAAAAAAATGGCAGGTTTAAACAAACCATCCCGCCCGATCTGGAAAAACAAAGTTACCTTGAAAACGCCGGTGCTGTATTTGGCGATTTTGACGACGATGGCGACGAAGACCTTATTATTGGTGTAGGTGGCAACGCAGATGAGGCCGGTACAAATATTTATTACCCGCGCTTTTACGAGAACGACGGGCAAGGCAACTTTCATCGCAACGCGCAAAAGGCTATCCGCGTGCCGGTAAATGCATCGGTAATTACCGCTTGTGACTATGATAAGGACGGCCACCTGGACCTGTTCATTGGTGGGCGCAGTATTCCCGGTACTTATGCGGTATCGCCCAACTCATATGTAATGCATAATGATGGCAAAGGCAACTTTACCAATGTAACCAACGATGTATTAGGCGCTGATGTTAAACCCGGTATGGTAACCGCGGCAGAGTGGGCAGATATCGATAATAATGGCTATCCCGATCTTGTGATTGCCGGTAACTGGATGGGCATTAAGATCTTTAAAAACAACAAAGGAAAATTTACACCCGACAGGCAGCTGGATAATTATAAAGGCTGGTGGGGCAGCCTTGCAATTGCTGATATAAATGGTGACGGCAAACCGGATATCATTGCAGGCAACATCGGCTTAAATTCTAAATTTAGCGCAACCAAAGCCCAACCCATGAAGATCTATGTAAAAGATTTTGATGGTAATGGTACTAAGGAATGTGTTACATCAATTTACCGCGAAGGTACCGCTTACGTGTTCCACATGAAGCCGGACCTGGTGGGGCAGATGCCTATCCTAAAAAAACAATATCTAAAATATGCCGACTATGCAGGCAAGCCCTTTACCGAGGTTTTTACACCAGAGATGTTGCAGGGTGCAGAAGAACATGAAATGAATTATCTGTCGTCTGCAGTGTTTATAAACGGAGCGGATAATAAGTTTACCGTAACGGCCTTGCCTTACAATGCCCAGCTATCAAACGTGAGCACCATTTTGTGTGATGACGTTGATAACAGCGGCACTCCATCAATAATACTTGGGGGTAACTTTTATGGCTTTAAACCCGAGGTTGGCCGTTTAGATGCAAGTTATGGCTCAATTTATAAGTACACTAAAAACGGATTTGTTTATATTTCACCAGCAAAAAGCGGCATGAAATTAAACGGACAAATACGGTCATCGTTGATGGTCAAAAACGCCGCGGGTACCAAATACTATTTATTTGGGGTAAATGATGATAAGCTTAAAGCTTACAAATTACGTTAAGCGATATGCCAAAAGCTAAAACTAAAAAGCCGGTATCGAAGCCGTATAAACCGATCTTGTTTTTTTGCTGTGCTATTGCTGCGGGTATAATTATTTATACATCGTGCAAGACCCGCAAAAGCGGCGAGGGTATTTTTAAACTGCTGTCCGCCAGCCAAACCAATATCGATTTTGTAAACAAGAACACCGTATCAGATTCTGTCAACATACTCGATTACCTGTATTTTTATAACGGCGCGGGTGTGGCATCTGCCGATTTTAATAACGATGGGTTGGAGGACATCTACTTCGTATCTAACCAGGGGCCAAACAAATTATACCTCAACAAAGGGGACCTGAAATTTGAGGACATCACCGCTAAGGCGAAAGTTGCAGGTACCGGCAGTTGGAAAACCGGCGTAACCGTAGTTGATATAAATGGCGACGGTTTAAAGGATATTTACGTTTGTGTGGTAGCCAATTACAAAGGGTTTAAAGGCAAAAATCAGTTATATATAAATAACGGCGACCTTACTTTTACCGAGAGCGCCGCCCAATACGGCCTCGATTTTTCGGGATTCTCTTCACAGGCATCCTTTGTTGATTTTGATAAGGATGGCGACCTGGATATGTTCCTGCTTACCTCATCGGTGCATAGCAACGATACCTATGGCGACTCTACCCTGCGTTTTAAAACCAGCCACGACGCCGGCGATCACCTTTTTAGGAATGATAATAATAAGTTTACTGATGTTACCACCGGATCTGGCATTTACCAGGCGCCGATAGGGTATGGGTTGGGTGTAAGCGTGGGCGACCTTAACAACGATGGCTGGGACGATATTTACGTAAGCAATGATTTTTTTGAACAGGATTACTACTACATCAACCAAAAAAACGGAACTTTTAAAGAGGAATTAAAAAGTGCCTTTGGGCATACCAGCTTGTTTTCGATGGGGAACACCCTTAGCGATGTAAATAAGGATGGGCACCTGGATGTGATAAGTACCGATATGCTCCCCGAAGAAATGACGGCGCTAAAATCGACCATAAACGATGAGCCGCTTGACATTTATAACCAGGAGGTAAACGCGGGGTACTATTATCAATATTCAAAAAACAGCCTCCAGTTAAATGTGGGCAACGGCAAAAAGTTTGTTGATATAAGCCTTTACTCGGGCATGTCGGCAACGGACTGGACGTGGTCGCCGCTTGTGCAGGATTTTGATATGGATGGGCGTAAGGACATGTTTTTTTCTAACGGGATAAAAAAGCGTTTGAACGATATGGATTACCTCAAATACCTGGGCGACCCTAACGTAATAAAAGATTTTAAAACCAGCCGCTTTTTTGATAAGGAGAAAATTAACCTGATGCCCGATGGCGACGTGCATAATTACCTTTATCACGGTGCCGATGGGCTAAAGTTTAACGATGTATCGGGTGGGAACGATATGGAGGAGGCCTCGATATCGGCAGGCTCGGTAGCGGTAGATCTTGATAACGATGGCGACCTTGAATTGGTAACCAACAACATGGATGCCCCGGCGTTCATCTATCAAAACATGACGATGGAGAACCATAAGGATAATAAGCCATCGTACTTAAAGCTTAGCGTAAAATACACCAAGGCAAACCCTGATGGTATCGGCACAAAGTTGTTTTTAAAGTCAACCAAACAGGTGGATCACCAGGAGATACAAACCAGCACCGCTTTTGAAAGCACACAGGGCAGCAACCTGCTATTTACATTTTTACCCGATGATAAACCGGTTGAATTGATGATACTTTGGCCGGATAACTCCTACCAGATAGTGACAGATTTTGCGCCGGGTAAAAAAACAGTGATAACTTATGTTAAAAATAAAACACAGGTGGCTATAGATGTGCCAAGCCTTATAAATGGTTTTGTTAGCAGCAAAAGTCAGTTTACTTATACCGATGTAAAGGCAAACGTGCTGGCTACCGTGCAGCCATTTGAAACCCCCGATTTTAATTATTACGGCCTTTTGCCGCATGCTTATTTGCCGCATACCCCCGCCCTGGCTATTGCCGATGTAAATAACGATGGCGTTGATGATATTTATGTTGGCGGCATAATTGGCGAAGACAAATACATTTTGGCGGGTGGCCTCAATGGAGCTTTTACCAAAATATTGGTAGATGCTTTTGTGCCCTTTAAACAACAGGGCGATACCGAAGCGCAATGGGTTGACGTAAATAACGACGGCCTGCCCGATCTGGTGGTGCTAAGTGCCAACCACCCCTTTACCGAGGCCGGCAAAAGCATACCGCCGCGCCTGTATATCAACAAGGGGAATTATAAATTTGAGTATAAGGCATTGCCCAAGTTCGACGGGCTTGTAGCTAAGATATTGGCTTACGATTTTGATGGTGATGGTAAAAAGGACCTGTTGTTTACCAGCAGTGTATCGTTCCAAAACTATACTAAACCGGCAGCATCGGTGGTATTGCTCAATAAAGCCGATGGCGATTTTGCAATTGCGGCTAAAAACCAATATGCCGATTTAACAACCATCCCCTACGTAAATAATTTTTCGGTAGCTGATGTTGACCATAATGGCACCGACGATATTGTTGTTAGTGCCGAGTGGCAGCCCGTACAAATTTTCCTGAACAAGGGTAAAAAGCTACATAAGTTTTCGTCTCCGGTGTTGGATAACGAGAAGGGTTGGTGGCAGTCAGCCATTGTTACCGATATTGATGGCGATGGCAAAGCCGATCTGATAGCCGGCAATTGGGGCGAAAACAGTAAGTATAACGTAAATGGCAAACAGCCGCTATACGCCTACAACAACGATCTGGATAACGATGGTAAGAACGACCTCATCCTTTCGTACTTCTACAAAGATAATTACTACCCGTTCCGCCCGAAAAACGATCTGGAACAAGAGCTGCCGTATCTTAAAAAGGAGTTTTTGAGCTTCCGCAAAATGGCTGATAAAACCACCGCGGAGATCTTTAAAGATAACATAACCGATAAAGGCCGCCTGGAGGCGAACCAATTCAGTAGCATTTACATTAGTGATATTTTAAACGCGAAAACCATAACGCCGCTGCCATATTTGTACCAGCAGGCACCTATCCGCTCTATAACCCCGCTTAATAAACAGGGTGATGTTTTGCTGAATGGCAACTTTTGGGGTGTAGTACCTTACGAAGGTAAATACGATGCCCTTGGTTTGGTAACCGCCCATTACGATAAAGGCACCAAACAAATGTCGACACCGCAGTATTGGGTAAATGGCATGATAAACCCGCAGGAGATAACGCATCTCTATCCGTTAAAAAACGGCGATAGCTTCGTTATTACCACCTATGATGGCAGGGTGATGCTGCTTACCAAATAACCTTAAAATATCGGCCAGAAAATTTTGGTGGTCCATTTTGCGGTATCGGGTTGGGCAAGCCTGTTGGTAACCAAAACCTCGAACGGCATAGCGGGCGATATTAGGCGGTGCGCCTTTTGATAGTTTTTTAACTGTGTAAAAGCGTTAATAATGGTGTTTTTGCCACCGGTTACATCAGCTTCTAAAGCATTGCCATTTTTTACCAGCATGTTTATCTTCATGTTTTTGCCCGGCATAATATTTTTATTTATGGGGATAGCCACCATTATCTGGTAGCCATCTGTTTCGCCGGGGTGCACGTTAAGCATCGGCGAATCTACCGCCGTGGCGTGTTGCAAACTTATCTGTTGCTTAAGCGCGGCAACCAGGCTGTATATGGTTTTTGGTGAGGGATAATCATGTGTATTAGTGCTCGATGCCAAAACTATGGGGTTTTTAATGGGGCTAACACGTACTTTCATTCCATAAATATTGGTATCGGTTTGCATGAATTTTTTAAAGCCCGATAAAATGGTGTTAAGATCTTTAGTTAAGCTTTTTGTTTTTACAAACTGGGATACGCGTTCAAAAGGGTTAAGGCTGCTTTGCATTTCGGTAAACCAGGTAACGCGGCAACTACCTTCGCCAATTGTCGCGTAAATAAGCTGGCTGTTTACTTCCATCCCGTCAAACTTTATTAGTGCCTGCATATCGCTGTTGGTGTTTCGCTGCAACAGGTAATCAGTGCCGTTAAAGTTGTAAAGGCTGCTGTCGGCCACGTTGTGCTGGCCCGGCCACCACTTAGCCCAGGGGCGTTTGTTAACCAAAAATTTTGACACGTTTACGTCCGTAGCGTCCATTTCAACTACGTTGGTTGTTTTTATTTTTTGTGGGATAATAAAATAAACGCTGATGAATGCCAGCAACAGGATAGCAAATAAAATAACGAAGGGTTTTTTCATAACAAGCAAGGCAATAATATAGCGCGACACGGGCTTGGTTGGGCGCAAGTTTCGCGCGGTAAAAGTAATTATTTAAGCGGGTTAAAATCAAACAATATACGCACTTAGCAATTACCGAAAAAACGCTATATTAGCCTGTAATCATACAAAAGCCGATATAAATCCGATGGCCCGTTCGGTCATATTTTCTTAAACCAACATTGCTATATGAAGCGTTCCCTGTTTTTTATTGCAGCTGCAATTTTTGTATTTGCATCCTGTAAAAAAGCCGACTACCAAAAGGTTACCCACGACCCCGAGCTATACCGCATCACAGTAAAAAAGCTCAACGATATTGTACTCGAAAATAACTTCCCGCCGGTAATTGCATCCCGTAACTACGTTTATGCCAACATTGCCGCTTACGAAGTTATCGCCGCCGGCGACCCAAAGCATTACCGCTCGCTGGCCGGGCAGATCAAACATCTGCCAAAAGCCCCGCAGCCAGAGAAAGGGAAGGAGATAGATTTTCATTTCGCGTCGTTACTTTCCTTTTGCTTTGTGGGCAACGCGGTAACTTTCCCCGAAGGGAGCATGAGTATTTATGTTGATGAATTGAAGCAAAAGGTAAAAGACGCCGGTATGCCGTCTGATGTTTTTGAAAATTCAGTGGTCTACTCTGATAGTGTTGCCAAATACATCATGAAATGGAGCAAGAAAGACAATTACGCCCAAACCCGGTCGGCGAGTAAATACACTGTTAATCGCAAGGATGGCCGCTGGATCCCTACGCCACCAATGTATGCCCAGGCGCTTGAACCGCATTGGGGAGAGATCCGGCCAATGGTTTTAGATTCCGCATCGCAGATCCCGGCACCCGAGGCCCCCGCTTATAATATGAAAGACAAGAACAGCCCGTTTTATAAAGCTGTTATGGAAGTTAAAGCCCTGGGCGACAGCCTCACTACCGACCAAAAACACATGGCCGATTTTTGGGATGATAACGCATTTAAGATGAACGTGGTAGGGCACGCCATGTTTGCTACCAAAAAGTTTGGCCCGGCAGGCCATTGGATGAACATTGCCGGCATCGGCTCAAAAATGACGAAAGCCGACTTTGGCACAACGGTAGCAGCTTATACGCAATCTTCGATAGCCTTATTTGATGCCTTTATAAACTGCTGGTATGTAAAATATAAATCAAATAGCGTGCGCCCCGAAACAGTAATTACTAAATTGATTGACCCTGATTGGAGGCCTCGCATCCAAACCCCGCCGTTTCCGGAATATATTAGCGGGCATGCCGTAATATCCGCCGCCGCTGCCGAAGTACTTACCCATGCCTTTGGCGATAATATGCCATATACCGACGCATCAGAATCTGAATTTGACATACCCGAGCGCAAGTTCCCGTCTTTTAGGGGCGCTGCGCAAGAGGCTGGTTTGTCGCGCGTTTATGGTGGCATCCATTACAAAAATGCCTGTGTTATCGGTAATATGTCGGGCCGTAAAATTGGCGCCCTGGTGGTCGAAAAATTAAAATTGAAGATCAAGTAAATTGCTTTTATGAGAAAATTAGCTTTCCTCGTTATAGTGTTTAGCACTATTGCAGTTGGCGTGCAGGCACAAAGCCCATGGGTAATTAAAGCCGATAAAATAGACCCCAACAACTATTACGGCATAACCGTAGCTAATGGGATGATCGGTATCGTATCATCGCCCGAGCCTTTTAAAGTGAAGAATGTGGTGCTTGCAGGAGCGTATGACTTGTATGGACGTGGCCGGGTAAGCAACTTTTTGAACAGTTTTAACCTCCTTAATATGTACCTGGAAGTTGACGGCAAACGCCTGGACGCCAAAATGGTAAGTAATATGAAACAGGAGCTTGATATGCAGCATGCCGCCATGACAACCACGTTTGATTATGGCGACAAGGCGAGTATCAAATACACCTATTATTCGTTGCGGCAGTTACCATTTACCGTTTTGATGGATGTTGCTATAACCGCTAAAAAGGCTATTAACATAACAGCCGCCAGCGTTATGGAGGCGCCCGATGCCTTGAAGGAAGTACAGAATTATTACAACGAGATTGATAGGCCGCATGTAACCATTAGCCTGCTCACATCAACTGCAAAATCACCTACGGGCAAGTTACAGTTGTGTGCATCAACTTCGTTTTTGTTTAACGAGGAGCATGGCAAGGAGCCACGTGTTATCCACGAAATGTGGGACAATAATATGCACCTGATGAAGTTTAGCCACGCTATCGGTGCAGGCCAAACGTATAAATATGGGGTAACAGGGTCGTCCATAACATCGGCACACCACGCCGACCCGTTGAATGGGGCGGAACGTTTAACCATCTTTGCCAAATTGGAGGGCCGCGACAGGTTGATACAGTTTCATAACAAGGCTTGGGACGAACTTTGGAAAAGCGACATCCAGATAGAAGGCGATGCGCAGGCGCAGCAGGATGTTCACAGCATGTTATATCACCTGTATTCGTTCTCGCGTGCAGGCACGGCTTTATCTCCATCGCCAATGGGCTTATCCGGTTTGGGTTACAACGGCCACGTGTTTTGGGATACCGATCTATGGATGTTCCCGGCGATGCTGGTGATGCACCCGGAGATAGCAAAGTCAATGGTGGAGTATCGTTTTGAGCGGTTAGAGAACGCCCGGAAAAACGCTTTCTCGCATGGTTATAAAGGGGCGATGTTCCCTTGGGAGAGTGCCGATAGCGGTGTGGAAGAAACACCTGTTTGGGCATTAAGCGGCCCGTTTGAACACCACATAAGTGCCGATGTAGCCAACGCTGCCTGGGCTTATTACTGCGTAACGCAGGACAAGCAATGGTTGCGGGAAAAAGGCTGGCCGATCTTATCGGCAACCGCCGATTTTTGGGCGAGCAGGGTGGAGCGCAACGGCGCCGGCCATTATGATATTAAGAATGTGGTTGCTGCCGATGAGTGGGCAGAAAATATTGATAACAACGCATTCACCAATGCCGCCGCGAAGTCTAATTTGATGAATGCTACCGCCGCCGCGCAGATCTTGGGCATACAAGCCGATAGCAATTGGGTGAATGTTGCCAACAATATCCCAATCTTAAAAATGGCAAACGGCGTAACGCAGGAGCATGCGCAGTACAAAGGCGAAGGTATCAAGCAAGCTGATGTGAACCTGTTAGCTTATCCGCTTAAAACTATTACCGACCCGGTGCAGATAAGAAAAGACCTGGAGTACTATGAAACCCGCGTACCAAACGAAGGTACCCCGGCCATGACGCAAGGCGTATTTGCCCTGCTTTACGCCCGCCTTGGCGATGGACAAAAAGCGTACAAATGGTTTAAGGAAGCGTACGAGCCAAACCTAAACCCGCCGTTCCGTGTGATAGCGGAAACCAAAGGCGGTACCAACCCTTACTTTGCAACGGGCGCGGGTGGTATTATCCAGGCCATGCTCATGGGTTTTGGAGGATTGGATATTACACCAACCGGCATCATGCAAATAAAAAGCAAGCTGCCTGCCAATTGGAAATCATTAAAAATAACCGGGGTAGGAACGAATAAGGCGACCTACACGGTGAAATAACATCACCCCCGAATACACTGAGGAGACGCGATACCTCGCGTCTCCTTTTGTTTGAACAGACTAACAAATTATGATTTTAAGGGTTAAACAAGCATGAGTAAAGCAGCAAACGTTACTAACCTTTCCATAATTGACACAGATCGCGTGATGGAAATGGCATGGGAAGACCGTACGCCATTTGATGCTATAAAAGCGCAATTTGGCTTGAGCGAGCAAAATGTAATAGACGTGATGCGCAGGCAAATGAAACTATCCAGTTTTAAAATGTGGCGGGCAAGGGTGCAGGGCAGGCAAACCAAACATACAAAATTACAGGTTGACGGTACTGACAGGTTTAAATGTAATTTACAACGGCAGATAACGCTGAATAAGATAAGCAAGCGGTAAATTATGAGATAATAATTTTACAACAACTCGTTTTATTCTTTCTCTTTCTTCTCTTGAGCTTCTTCTATATCGTCTTCATCGGCCGTTAACGGTTGCTGATGATTATAGGCATCAGCATCCAGTTGGATGTCCAAAAAAATCGGAAAGTGGTCTGACCCGTAATTAGATAAGCGTTTTATTTTGTTCAGTTTAAAATGCCTTGAAATAAAAGCATGATCTAATGGAAAGCGCACAAAAAAATAATGCGCGTGAAACGAATTGAAAAAGCCACGGCCACGCCTCGGATCAAGCAATCCGCTCATTTTTAAAAATAATTCGGTTGTATGGCTCCAGGCAACATCATTCAGGTCGCCGGCTACAATTACGGGCAATTTGTTTTTTCTGGCTAAATCGGCAGTTAATAATAACTCTTTATCGCGCTCGGTCGATCTTACGTTTTCTGTTGGCACTGGCGGTGTAGGGTGTACAGCGTATAGTTGCACCATTTGCCCGTTATTTAATTTAATTTTAGTGTGTATCGAAGGTATGTCCTCCTCTACCAAGTACTTAACCTGTGTATCATCAAGTTCAAATTTAGAGTAAAGCATCAGGCCGTAAGTATTCTCTAACGGCACCCTAATAAAATACGGGTAGTCTTTTTCCAGGCTTCGTGTTTCGGTATCCCAGCGGCTGTTGGTTTCTAACATGATAATTACATCGGCATTAGCTTTATCAATTACTTTTAAGCACCCTTCGGTATTAGTATTGTCCTGATAAACGTTGGCTATCATTATACTAATACTACGTTGGGCATCCTTTGGTGTGGCTTTTAAAACCTGTTTGTGGGCAATAGCCGTAAAAGGATAAATAAGCCATAAAAGGTAAGTAGTGTTGGCGCTTAGGGCCACAATAAACCCAAACTGTAATTGTGCATCGCCGTTATAAACCCAAGATAATAGTGCTATGCAAACAAAGTTTAGAAATAATTTTTGCAGGCGGGGATAATCAAACACCCTGAAAATCCAGTAATCATTTCTTACCAGGGGCAATAAGGTAAATAGTAATAGAAGGCAGGCAAATATTAATAAAGTAAGGTTCATTAAATATAAATGTGTGGCAAGATAGTAATTGCTGCAAAAAACCGGAATTTTTAATTTGATTGCTATGTTTAAGGCACAATGTTAAATTATTTGGTGCACCAATTTATATAGCATTGTTAACGCATATGATACAGGTTTAAATTACCCGCACCGATTGTTATTTTATAAATTGCCTTATGAAATGTTTTAGTCTGCTTAGCATTTTTCTTATCTCCTTTTCGGCATCTGCACAAACTACCGTGAAGCAGGATGCGGGCATCAAACAAATGGTAGAAGAGGTGTCTTCTAAAAAAATCGAAGCTATTGTACATAAACTGGTGAGCTTTAAAACCCGCCATACACTAAGCGATACGGTTAGTAAAACCGAGGGCGTTGGCGCTGCCCGTAACTGGATCAAAGCCGAATATGAAAGATATGCTGCCCCCTCAAACGGGCGCATGAAGGTACAGTTTGATGAGTTTATCCAGCCACAGGGTAATCGGATTGACAGGCCCACGCCCATGAAGAACATTTTGGCGATCTTAAAAGGGACTGATACTGCTAATAAACGTATTTACATCGTATCCGGCCATTACGATTCAAGGGTAACGGATGTGATGAATGTAAAATCATTTGCTCCCGGCGCGGTCGACGATGCATCTGGCACGGCGGTTTCTATGGAACTTGCACGGGTGATGGCTAAACGGTCGTTCCCGGCAACCATCATATTTATGGCCGTGGTGGGCGAGGAGCAGGGGCTGTATGGCTCTACCAATGTTGCTAAACGCGCTAAGGCCGGGGGCTGGCAGATTGATGCCATGTTGAATAATGATATAGTAGGTAATACCTATGGCATGGAAACCGGCCTGAAAGATAACCGCAGCGTACGCGTATTTAGCGAAGGGGTACCTGCCGCCGAGACTGATAAGCAGGCCGCAATTCGGAATTCAGTAGGGGGAGAGAATGATAGCCCTGCGAGAGAACTGGCCCGTTACACCAAGGAAGTAGCCGAGCGTTATGTAGAACAACTGGATGTAAAACTCATTTACCGCCGCGACCGTTACCTGCGTGGAGGAGACCATACCCCATTTTCTCAGCAAGGTTACTCCGCCATCCGCATAACCGAAATGAACGAGGACTTTAACCGCCAGCACCAGGACATCCGCAAGGAAAACAGCGTAGATTACGGCGACCTGCCAGATTTTGCCGATTACGATTACACCCAAAAGATAGCCCGTATGAATTTATCGGTACTGGCCAACCTCGCCCTTGCGCCGGGCCAGCCACAAAACGTAGGCATTATCACCAGCGGTTTAACCAATAAAACGCAATTGAAATGGGATGCCCCAAAAGGCAAATCCCCGGCGGGTTATTACGTGCTGATGCGCGAAACCATCAGTCCGTATTGGGAAAAGAAATTTTATGTAACGGGCACCACTGCTAATATAGGCTACTCAAAAGATAACTACTTATTTGCTGTGCAATCCGTGGATGCAGATGGGCACGAAAGTTTACCTGTGTTTCCTAAGCCGGTGAGATAGAAAACAGATAGTGGTCAGTTATTCTCCCTGCTGCTCCTCATAATTATACCTGTTCATCAACTTTAATAATACCCCGTTCGTCCACCCGAAACCATCCTGGAGTGGATATTCGCCGCCGCCCGCAGTTAGGCTGGTATCAACTACGTTGTATTTTTCTAACAGCTTGCCGGTCTTTTTAAATACGCAGATGTTTAGCTGCAGCCAGCGGGTGGCAATATCTTTAGCCAGTTCGCTGTGTCCATAATTCTCCAACCCGTCAATAGCCATGTATTGAAGGGGAGCCCAACCGTTTGGCGCGTCCCATTGCTGGCCGCTAAAGTTTAGCGTAGTAACCAGTCCGCCCGGTTTCAGAAAATTGGCCTTTAAGCCTTCGGCTATCTTGTTTGCCTGCATAGGCGTTGCCAGCTTAAACTCCAGCGGGAAAACAGCCGCCAAAGTTTGGATTGGCGAAGATCGCTTGGCAACGAAGTTATAGTCGCCAAACCAGCCTGTTTTTTCATCCCAAAAGTATTTCAGGATGGCTTTTTTGCGGGCATTTGCTTTGGCATTATAGGCGGTGTAAAGTTTGGTGTTGCCTTTAATTTGATAGCTATGGGCAATGGTTAATTCGAGATTGTACAACAGGCAGTTTAGGTCTACAGGAACAAGGTTGGTAGTTTCTATAGTGCCAAGCGTGGCGGTATCGCTAAACCATCGGCTGCTGAAATCCCAGCCACTTGCAGCTGCCGCGCGCACGTTGTGATAAAATACAGGCAAGGGTTGTTTGGTGGTTTTAGCGGCATCTACATCTTTGATATAGCTCTCCTCGCGTGGCTCGTCGCTTTCGTCCCAGTACCGGTTAAGCAGTGTGCCGTCGGCCACGCGCACGGCGCGGTGGGTTGCTTTGTTATTGGCCAATGTTGCGCCGCCAAGCATCCAGTAGTTATATTCCTTTATTAATTGCGGTTGATACTTGCTGAGGATGGCCTTGCCCCCGCTTTTTGCCAGCAAGTTTACCATCAACGAGAAAAATGGCGGCTGCGAACGCGTTAAATAATAAGCACGGTTGCCGTTAGGGATAAAACCGTAGGTATCTATCAGGTAAGCAAAGTTATCTATCATGTTGCTGATCACTTTTGTTTGCTTACTTTCTTGAAGACCAAGCATCGTAAAGTAACTATCCCAGTAATAGATCTCGCGGAAACGGCCGCCCGGTACAATATAGGGGTTAGGCAAAGCCGCTAATGATGATAGCTTTGAAGTAGCATCCGGCTTGCGTTGCAGCACCTGCCAAAGGGTATCAATATGTTTACGGATGCCGTCCTCAATATTAGTTTGAAAGGCATGGGTAACGCCTGATGGTACGGTAAAATTAGCCATCACAAACTCCTTAAGGTCGAAACCTGCTTTGCCTGATTGCTCGTTATAGGCTTTCATGATCTGCGACGGCGCGTATTTCGGCGTACAGTCCACAAAGGTTTTATTATCCGGAAATATAGTAGATGATTGTACCGACTCGAACAAGCCGGGGAACAACTGGCGCGGTGTTCTTTGCTGTGCTTTCACTACAAAAGTGCAAAGCAATAAGGCTGCCACAATAAAGGTTTTTTTCATTTATAAGGGGTATTATAGGTTATAACCAGAGCCCTTAAATTTAAACTTTTAATGCAGTAAATACAAGCGGGTTATAGCGGCGGCGATACTTAGTTTTCGTTGTTTTTAAGCTGATCGAGCTTTAGGATTTTGCGCACCGCCAAAAATATGAGGTAAACCAAAAATGGTGCGGCAACAACGTCAATAGTGTAGTGGATGTGTTGAACAAGCAACAACACCATCACTGCTATGATGGCTATAAAGCCCATTACCTTGTCGCTACGTTTTTCCAAACATAAAAATATCAGCACCATAGTTGAGGTATGGCCCGAGAAGAACAAATCGCGTGTAATAACTGTGTTTCCGTAAAAAACGTTGGTGAGCGGGTCTAACAGGTGAATAAGGCCAACCGGTGGGTCAAGCGGTATGAGATATATGGTTAGCATGCGGGCAAGGTTGATGAATATCAGCGTCCACACGTAGTTGATGTATATAACCGGGTTGTAGAGTGCACGCGCGAATGTCAGCGCAGCCATGCCCCAAATAATAGTAAATATGATTATGGATACATCATGGGCGGGTATATTAGCCAAAACCCAATCGCTAAGTAAAACACCTTGTCGTTTTTGTATATAGTTAAAAAATATGGGCATGCCCGATAGCATGATAGCCACAATGAATGAGCCTACTAATAATTTATCACGTTTTTTAGGTGATTGCAGGGCAGTAGTCCAGGCTTGTTTTACAGAAGGTTTACCTAATTCCGTCACTATACACATTAATTAAAGGAGCGCAAATTTACGAAAACCCCCTATATTAAATAAGGGTTAGTTGAATATTACATTTTCGTTAGAATAGACGGAGTTGATAAACAATTGTTACTAAAGTTCTTACTAATTGTTGTTTTTATTTGAATAATTTTAATGAGTATATTAAGGCGTTGTAAAACTCATAAAACTAAAGCCTTTGGAAAACATCAACGCCAAACAACTGAAACGGGTATTAAAGCCCATCCATCTTTGGGCAATAGCGGTAGGGCTGGTTATATCCGGCGAGTATTTTGGCTGGAACCTTGGCTGGGCGGTATCGGGTACCATCGGTTTCCTGATCGCCACATTGGTGGTTACGCTGATGTACGTCACCTTTATTTTTAGTTATACCGAATTAACCAGCGCCATACCACATGCCGGCGGCGCTTTCGCCTATGCCTACAGGGCTATGGGGCCTTTTGGCGGGTTAATAGCCGGTTATGCTACACTGATAGATTTTTTGCTTGCTACACCTGCTATCGCGTTTTCATTAGGAGCATACCTGCATTTTTTGCATCCGCAGATAGGGGTATTGCCATCGGCGCTGGTATTCAACGTGGTGTTTATTCTGCTCAATATTTCGGGGGTGAAGGAATCGGCAACCTTCTCGGTTTTCATAACCATTTTGGCCGTGGGCGAGCTTTTGCTTTTTATGGGTGTGGTTGCACCATCCTTTAAAATGGATAATTATTTAGCCAACCCAATGCCTTTTGGCTGGAGCGGTGTGTTTGCTGCCCTGCCCTTTGCAGTCTGGTTTTACCTGGCGATAGAGGGCGTTGCTATGGTTGCCGAAGAAGTAAAAGACCCCAAACGCAACATCCCGAGGGGGTATATTTCGGCATTAATAACCCTTGTGTTTTTAGCATTGGGGGTAATGATATTAACCGGCGGCGTTACCGACTGGCGCAAACTTAGCAACCTTGATTACCCGCTGCCCGAAGCCATTGGTATCGTATTAGGTAAGGCAAACGGACTCACAAAAGTGTTTGCCAGTATAGGCTTATTCGGGCTTATCGCATCTATCCATGGTACCATACTGGCATCATCAAGGCAGGTATTCGCGATGGCCCGGAGCGGTTATTTGCCGCGTGGCCTGGCATCCGTTAATAAAAAATTTAAAACACCGCACTGGGCCATTATTGCCGGAGGGGTTGTCAGCTTTATAGCCTTATTTACGGGGACAACGGGGCAAATTATCATTTTATCGGTTATGGGGGCAGTAGTGATGTATATGATGAGCATGATAAGCCTGTTCATTCTTCGTAAAAAAGAGCCCCGTATGGAGCGGCCTTTCGCTGCCATATTTTACCCCGTGTTCCCGGCTATTGCATTGGTTATCTCTACCATTTGTATGTTTGCCATAATGTATTACAACTTTATGTTGAGTATGATCTTCTTCGCCGGGCTTGCTATAGCTATTGCTGTTTTTATGCTAATGGGCAAACATAAAGTACGAATAATGGACGATGAACTGATGGAAAAAGCGTTGGAGCAGCCGGTTATCCCAACCTCAAAATAAATCTTTAAAAAACATTCTTGGGGCAAAGCAACCATCCTGTAAATGTGGGCGTAATCATATTAAACACTAAAACCATTTAATATGAAAAAGTACATCTTAGGGATTTCATTTATGATAGCGGTTGTGGTTATGGGCATCGCGGCTTGTTCAAAATCAAGCAGCAGCAACCCAACCCCCGAAACACCAACCAACCCATCAAACCCGGCTAAAGGCGCTACCGTAAGCATTTCGGGTTTCGCCTTTTCCCCTGCAAGTGTAACTATTAAGGCCGGCGAGGCAGTAAAATGGACAAATGCTGATACTGCACCACACACAGCGACAGATGTTGCCGGTTCATTTGACAGCGGAACACTAAACCAGGCCGGTTCGTTTACGCACACATTTGCAACGGCAGGTACTTACACCTACAAATGCGTTATCCATTCTACAATGGCTACGGCAACCGTTGTGGTACAATAATTAATTGTTGTGAGTAATTGATAGGTGAGCATTTGCTGTGGATAGGGTTGGTGAGGATTTTTATTCATCACGGCGGTGCTCACTCTTTTTTCTCTGTGTTGCAGCACTGCATTACCCTTGCCAATGTTAAGCTTTTATTAAAACAGGCTATTATTGCCGGTTTTTACGTCGAAGAATTTATCTTAGTAAAAACTAAAGCAATATGCCATATCAGCATACCGTACAAGGGAAGGTTTACGGGTTTGATAACCTGCGGGTATTGCTGGCAAAAGCCTCGCCGTTCCGTACAGGGGATGCGCTGGCGGGATTAAGTGCGGAAACCTACGAAGAACGCGTTGCCGCCCAGATAGCACTTGCGGATGTCCCCCTCAAGGCTTTCCTGACCGAGGCCGTTATCCCTTATGAAGAGGATGATGTTACCCGGCTGATCATGGATAGCCACGATGCCAATGCTTTCCAAACCATAAGCCATTTAACCGTTGGCGACCTGCGCGACTGGCTGTTAAAAGATGAAACAGACACCATTGTGCTAAAAAGCATCGAAGATGCCATAACGCCCGAAATGGCTGCCGCGGTGTCTAAAATAATGCGCAACCAGGATCTGATAGCGGTAGCAAAAAAATGCGAAGTGGTTACCCGGTTCCGCAATACCATAGGCTCAAAGGGGCATTTTGCTACCCGCTTACAACCTAACCATCCAACAGATGATCCACGTGGCATTGCCGCCAGTTTGATTGAGGGCCTGTTGTATGGCAGCGGCGACGCGGTTATCGGCATTAACCCCGCTACGGATAGTCCCCAGGCGGTAATGCAGATCTTGACTTTGGTTGATAACCTGCGGCAGCAGTTTGAGATCCCTACGCAAAGTTGTGTACTAAGCCATATCACCACCACAATAGAGCTTATCAATAAAAATGCACCCGTCGATCTTTGTTTTCAATCTATCGCGGGTACGCAAAAGGCTAATACAAGTTTCGGCGTAAGTTTGTCTTTATTAGAGGAGGCTTACCTGGCAACGCTATCCTTAAACCGCGGCACGGTTGGCAATAACGTAATGTACTTTGAAACAGGGCAGGGTAGCGCGCTGTCTGCCAATGCGCATCACGGGGTAGATCAGCAGACCTGCGAGGCGAGGGCTTATGCGGTGGCTAAAAAGTTCAATCCTTTTTTGGTGAACTCGGTAGTGGGATTTATTGGGCCAGAGTATTTATACGATGGTAAACAGATCATCCGCGCAGCACTGGAAGATCACTTTTGCGCAAAACTGCTTGGCTTGCCCATGGGAATGGATATTTGCTACACCAACCACGCCGAGGCTGACCAGGACGATATGGACAACCTGCTTACCCTGCTTGGGGTTGCCGGCTGTAATTTTATTATGGGCATCCCCGGCAGCGATGATATTATGCTAAATTACCAGAGTACATCCTTCCATGATGCTTTATATCTGCGTAAAGTGCTTGGCCTTAAACCCGCGCCCGAGTTTGAACAATGGCTGATAAAACAAGGTATATTTGATGAACAAGGTAACCGATCTGCCACTGCTGCCGCAGGTTTGTTAAAAGATATGGGGAGTTTATGGATAAAATAACCAAGCCGGAACAACCCGACCCGTTAATTTTTTTAAAGGAGTTTACCGCTGCGCGGATTGCGATTGGCGCAACGGGTAGCAGCATCCCAACCAGGCAATCGTTACAGTTTAAACTGGCGCACGCCCATGCCCGCGATGCGGTTTATTCTGCTATGGATACAGAAAGTTTGGAAGATGCGCTGGCGCAATTCCATCGCCCGGTTTTGCAGTTACATAGCATGGCTGGCAGTCGCGCGCAATACCTTCAACGCCCAGATCTTGGCCGTAAACCCAGCGAAGAATCCCTTAACCGCCTTGCCGACCAAATAACCGGCGACGATATTGTAATTATTATTGCCGATGGGTTATCCGCGATTGCCATAAATGAAAACGTGCTGCCGCTTTTGCAATTGCTTATTCCGAAACTATCAGCCGCTAATTTGAAAATCGCGCCGTTGTGCCTTGTGCGGCAGGGCCGGGTAGCCATAGGCGATGATATAGCCCACGAATTACAAGCGAAGTTTTCCATTATGCTTATTGGCGAAAGGCCGGGGCTTAGCTCCTCAGATAGTATTGGCGCTTACTTAACATATCAGCCCAAACCCGGTTTAAAGGATAACTCGCGCAATTGCATTTCAAACATCCGCCCCGGTGGGTTGGATTTTAATTCGGCTGCCTATAAGATCTTTTACCTGGTGCAGGAGAGTTTTAAGCGTAAGTTATCAGGTGTGGAATTGAAAGATAATGAGGGCTTGTTAGGGTTATAAATAAAATTATTGTTTCTTCATTTCCTTTTTACGCATGGGCATCGCGTCAATAATCCCGTAAAGTTTTTGAAGGGTTATAGGTTGCGAATTACGGTATTTCTCACCGCCGTCTTTGCCGGTTAATGTAACAGTAAAAAATCCTCTTATCTTATTTTTTTCGAATACAGCTGCAGTTTCGTTACTGTAGATATAGGTTTGGATAACGATATTCCTGCTGGGAAGCCCGGGCTTATCACTGTTTAATATTTTCAATTGCTGCGTGTAGGCAGCATTATCAGCACTGGTTGTATATAAAGTTAAAACACGTTTTTCATTGGTTTGAAAAAATAATACTATCGATAAGATAATTAAGCGTGTCATAAATATTGTTTATAGTGTATAGAATTTAACTTAAATTGATTGTTGTATAAAACCCCCAAAGTGGTACAAACTTAAAACTAAAAGGAATAATTGGCTTTTTCGGATATTTTTTTGACAACCTTTAGAATAAATATACGTAATTAATTTCGAACCAATTTTTATATATGCAGAACCAGCCGATACCAGGGAATGAAATGGAACGGATCATCAGTCTGTCCGACTTCGACCTTGATTACACCAGTTTCCAGGACAATTTTAAAGACCTTGCCAAGTTAGCAGCAAAAGTTGCAGGTACCGAGATCTCGCTTATTAACCTTATAGATTCGTTTACGCAATGGACGATCACTAACCATGGGTTAGATATTGAACAAATGCCGCGCGAGGAATCTGTTTGCCAGTACACCATCGCCAGTCCCGAAGATCATTTTGAAGTGAAAGACCTAAAGGCTGACGAGCGTTTTAAAGACAGGTTTTATGTGGCAGACGACCCAAATCTGCGTTATTATTACGGCATCCCGCTAAAAACTGCTGAAGGGCATAACCTTGGCGCGCTTTGTATGCTCGATAAGGACCTCAAAACACTGTCTCCCGAAAAGGTGGAACTCTTAAAGATCATCGCCGACGAAATTGTAAACCGACTGAATGCGCACCGCGTAATTACCGGCCTTAAAACCAAACTGCACGAGGCCAACGAAACTAAAAAGAAAGTAGCTCATGACATTCGCGGGCCGTTGGGCGGCATTATAGGCCTGGCGCAGGTAATAAGCGAACAGGGGCAGGAGAACGAGATTGACGAAGTGTTGGAGTTTATAAACCTGATACAGCGCAGCGGCCGCTCGTTACTGGAACTTGCCGATGAGATCCTTACCGCTGATAAACCTCAGCGCGACCTGAAAGCTGATGAGTTTAACCTCATTGTTTTTAAGGATAAACTGGAAAAGCTATACACGCCGCAAGCGGTATATAAAAAAATTAAGTTCACGGTAAACACATCCGTAAATTCATCAACCATACCATTTTCAAAAAATAAGTTGCTGCAAATAACGGGTAACCTCATCTCAAACGCTATGAAGTTTACCCCCGTTAACGGCAGTGTATCAGTAGATTTGAGCCTGAAGATAGAAGAAACCCAAAATTTGTTGCAAATAAATGTAACCGATACGGGCGTAGGCTTAAGCCAGCAAGCTATTGATACTATACTAAGCGGCAAGGCCGAATCTACAAATGGTACAGGAGGCGAGCAGGGCTACGGCTTTGGGCTGGCACTGGTAAAACACCTGGTAGATGCCCTGAAAGGCACTATGCACATTTATTCGCACCCGGGTAAGGGCGCTAATTTTGAGATAGCATTGCCGCAGGTTCAATAGGCAGATTGTAGTTGGCAGTTAGCAAACTTAATTACCATGCAAACCGCAACAAGTAAAACTTTTAATACACAATTTGATGGGTGTTATAATTTGATAACTTTATATCAACCAACGTACATCAAACCGTATTAATTTATGAAAAAGCAAACCTTAAGCAGGCGCCAGTTTATTGGCACCGGAGCCATCGCGGCAACCGGGGTGCTGTTCCTTTCAAAAATATCTTTTGCCAACTCGTTACTTAGCGGGTTTGCCAAGCCAAACAGCATGATAAACGGCGTGCAGATAGGGGTGATCACCTATTCGTTCCGCAGTATGCCGGGCACTGCCGAAGACCTTTTGAAATACTGTATCGACTGTAACATAAATGCCATTGAATTAATGGGCGATGCTGCTGAGGCGTACGCCGGTGCACCTAAACGCGAGCAAGGCCAGAACTGGACAGACTTTGCTCCCAAAATGGCCGAATGGCGCACAAATGCACCTATGGATAAGTTTAAGGAACTGCGCAAAATGTATAATGATGCCGGTGTAAGCATCTACGCCTGGAAACCCAATGCGCTGGGCACAAAAAACACTGACGCCGAGATTGAATACGCTTTTAATGCCGGTAAAGCGTTGGGATGCAACCATGTTACTGTTGAGCTGCCCGATGAAGCCCAAACCAAACGCCTTGGCGACCTGGCTACCAAACATAAAATGATGGTAGGCTACCATGCCCACACGCAGGCCACCCCAACCCTTTGGGATGCCGCTTTGGGGCAATCGAAATATAACGGCATCAACCTGGATATTGGGCACTATGCATCGGGTACCAGCAGTAGCCCCGTTCCTTTCATTGAGAAATACCACGACCGTATTACCAGCATGCACATTAAGGATCGTAAGTTTAATAATGGGCCTAACGCAGTATGGGGGCAGGGAGATACGCCGATAAAAGAGGTTTTAGCCCTGATGAAGAAAAATAAATACAAGTTCCCGGCTACAATTGAGCTGGAATACAATATTCCCGAAGGCTCTGACGCGGTTAAAGAGGTGAAAGCGTGCCGCGCCTATGCCGCGGATGCATTAAAATAGCAAGCGTGTGCAACCTATTGATTAAATAAGGCGTCTATTGCATAGTCACCTTATTTAATTTATCCCAATTTCTACATTCGCTCCATGAAAAAATACATCTACCTTTTCGTTATTGCACTTATTGCCAGCAGCTGCAGTTACACCGTTTATGATATGGCTAAAGGCAGGTTAGATATAGCCCCAAAAGCAACATATAACGTTAATTACATAACAGAAATACCTGCCGGTACAACTGCTACCATCAGCTATATTGATAAGGATAATACCAGGCATGTAGAGAAAGAATACACAGGCAAATTAGATAAATCGGTAGTGTTACCCTCAGGCCAGGATGTTAAGTTAACCGTTGATGTTAATCTGCCAAAAACAAACCCCGCAAGCCAGTTGGTAACCACCATTAAGGTAGATGGCGAAGTTGTTGACACCAAAACTCAAACGGGCAAAAAAGTTTTATACAGGTTTGAGTTTAAGCTGCCATAAGTTTTTCAAATGGCAGATCTTAAAATTACAGGCGGGGCGTACATTGGCAGAAGCAGGGCCACGTGGCCGTTTGCCAAATTAACGGTAAACGACCGTTTGTTAGAACTTAATGCAGGTATTATTGGCAAATTTGTGTTTAAGCCATCGGATATCGTTACTATAAGGCCTTATGATGGATTTGCAGGGTTTGTTAACGGTGTTGAGATAGTGCACACCGTACAAAGCTATAAGGAGCGCATTGTGTTCACTTCGTCAAAAGGTGTTAACGAGGTGATGAGGCTTATAAAACAAACCGGGTTTTTAGATAATAAAGATAAGCAGGGTTTAATATACGATTATGATATAGATGCTTTAAGGGCAAGCGGCACCTTCCCTCTAAAAACCCTCCCAACAGTTGTAATTGTTGTGATTTGGAACCTTTTGTTTTTTATCGATTTCACCGGTATCATCAAGGGAGAAATGCCAGCTAATTCTTTTTACTCGGGCCGTAATCTTGCAATAACGTATATGCTTGTATTGGCTTTACTGATACTTGTATTTAAGCCTCTAAGCAGTTTGATCTTAAAAGAAGGCCGTAGTGTTGGTGATATTATGCCATTTCTACTGTTCCTGATGTTTATACTTTCTATTTTGCTTGCAGGTTCATTACTGGCGCCGGTTAGTTAACTTTACCCGCACAGTGATTGATTATCATATAGAATAATTGCTAAATAGTAGAAATATGTATCCACAACTACTGGCCCACATTAAACGCCAGGTGCAGCTTAACCCGCAGGAAGAGCAGATGCTTTGCGATAGCATGGAGTTGAGAAAATACAAGAAGAAGGAAATCATCCTGGAGCCGGGCCAGCATTGCAAGGGTGAGTATTTTGTACTGAGCGGGTTGCTGCGCCAGTATTACGTTAACGCCAAGCTTAACGAACAGATTGTACAATTTGCCCTGGAGAATTGGTGGATAGCCGACCATGACAGTATTGTAAACCAAGTGCCCGCAGGTACTTACATCCAAACTATCGAAGCATCAGAAATATTATTGCTGCATAACCGCGATAAAGGCCCGCTGCTGGAGCAGATCCCCAAGCTGGATACCTACTTTAGGCTAACTATGCAACGGGCTTTTATAGCCTCGCAACGCCGCATAGGCTTTCTGTTCAACCAAACCGATGAGGAACGCTACAGATACTTCACCGCCATGTTCCCCGGCTTTGTGCAACGCGTGCCGCAGTATATGCTGGCATCGTACCTCGGTTTTACCCCGCAATTTTTAAGCAGGATAAGAGCTAAAGGATAGAGCCAAGATGCAAGAATCAAGACGTAAGATTTTTATTCTTGGCTCTTGATTCTTATCTCTTGATTCTAATTTTTCTTAACCTCAATTCATTTTTCTGAAGGGTGCTTGTGCGCAACTTTGTCTTAACAAAAACAAGAAAGACAATGACAAGAGCAAATATTTTAACTACCCAGCCCGATGCTTACAAAGCAATAATGGCTTTAGAGAATTTCGTTATCAGCAGCGAGATAGAACCACTGCATAAAGAATTGATCAAACTTCGTTCATCACAAATTAATGGTTGTGCCTACTGTTTAGATATGCATAGCAGGGATGCCCGCAAATTAGGCGAAACCGAGCAGCGCATTTACACATTAAGCGCCTGGAGAGATACCCCGTTCTTTGACGAAAAGGAGCAGGCGATATTGGCGTTAACGGAAGAAGTTACATTGATTAATAAAAAAGGAGTGTCTGATGATACGTACAATAAGGCTACCGAACTATTGGGCGCTAAATACGTAGGCCAGGTTATTATAGCCATCATCACTATAAATGCCTGGAACAGGATAGCCATCAGCTCTCACTTCCAGCCCGCGTTAAAAAAGTAATTTCAGCGGTATTTTATGCATTGTGTTCACGATTTTACACCACGTCAAATTATTAAACAACTGTTTATCAGCTTATTGAATATATTTTTTTGAGCGTTCACGCGTGAACGTGAACACCAATTGCCAAAAAAAAGCCATCTGCAATTGCGGATGGCTTTTCTTAATTTATATCAGGTTTGCTTATTTAAAAGCAGATATGTGTGTTGTTTTGATGCTGAGGATAAAAGATTTACCTACGCTTATTTTGATGTTTTTGTCCTGAAGCATCTCTTTGATGGCCTCGTCGGTTTTAAGGGCCTCATACAGATCGCGGGCTACAGCCGAACCGCTGATGTTGTTGATTACCTTACCGTTTTCCATAGCGATGTTAAACGTATAGCCAGATTTTCCCCTGTCGCCTGCCGACTCGAAATCGGTGATGTTCAGTTTAAAACTTTGGTCTTCGTTTAAGCTCCTTTTTAAATGCAGGCGTATAACCGGGATATATTTTCTCCAGGTTGTTAAATATTTTCTTTCTTCCATGTGTGTGTGTAAAGGTAAAATAATTAATTGGTTACACTAACTATTCTACCGTTTATCTGTTACAGACAACCGCATTATGCGTAAGCTATTATATGCATAACGGATAAATGCTGATCTTATTTGAAATTAATTAAGACAAAAAACCGCCTTAAAATTAATTAAGACGGTTGCTATAAGTGTCCACGATGAGATTCGAACTCATATCGACGGCTTCGGAGGCCATAATTCTATCCATTGAACTACGCGGACGATATTTGCGCAAATATAGAATTTTTGCTGCTACTATGTGCCACAATATAAAAAGCCCGGGTGGCATGTTGCAGCAACCCGGGCTTTTTATAATATTGGGAACGTTACTGCATACCCGCACCGCCGGATGATCCATAAATCTGTCCGGTTGCGTAGCTTGCATCCGCAGCGGCTAACTGTACATAAATGGAAGCCAGTTCTGCAGGTTGGCCGGGGCGGCCCATTGGGGTTTGCCCACCAAACTGTTTTAATTTTTCTTGTGTTGCGCCACCGCTAACCTGTAATGGTGTCCAAATTGGGCCGGGGGCGACGCCGTTTACGCGGATACCTTTTGGTGCCAATTGCTTAGCCAGCGAGCGCACATAGTTAGTGGTTGCCGCTTTAGTCTGCGCGTAATCATACAGATCGCCCGATGGATCTGTAGCTTGTTCTGATGTTGTGCCGATGATAGCCGAGCCAGGTTTTAAATAGGGCAACGCTGCTTTAATGGTCCAGAAGGGCGCATAGATATTAGTCTTCATGGTCCAGTCGAATTGCTCGGTACTAATATCTAATATCGACGGGTGCGTTTGCTGGCGGCCGGCGTTGTTCACCAATATATCCAGTCCGCCTAATTGTTTAGCTGCATCGTCCACCATTCTTTTACAAAAAGCTTCGTCGCGCAGGTCACCGGGAATGGCTACCGCTTTGCGTCCTGCTGCTTTTATCAGGGCGATGACTTCACGTGCATCCGGTTCCTCTGCAGGCAGGTAATTGATGGCAACATCGGCACCTTCACGGGCATAAGCTATAGCCGCAGCACGCCCCATGCCCGAGTCGCCACCAGTTATAAGTGCTTTTCTGCCCGCCAACCTGCCTGATCCTTTGTAGCTTTTTTCGCCATGATCGGGCACAGGGTCCATTTTACCGGCCAATCCAGGCCATGGTTGCAATTGACCGTTAAATGGTGGCTTCGGATACTTGGTTTGTGGATCTTCCAGCGGTTGCGCTGTTTGATTAGATGAGCTAAACGCCTCTGTAGCGCCTAAAACCGGCGATACCGCAACTGCGGCAAGCCCTGCACCAAGACCGCCAATTACGGTCCTGCGGCTTATTTTGTTATCGTTATCCATGGGTTTGTTTTCGTTATAGTATAAAATAATAACCCATGGTTTCTATTTTGGTTTGAGGGATTTCAGGAAATTGTTAAATAAAAAACCCCGCTTAAGCGGTTTACAGTATCTTACTCCCCCCTTACGGGGACTGGAGGTTACACGTTAAATCTAAAGTGCATAATGTCGCCATCCTGCACAATGTAGGTTTTACCTTCAACGCTCATTTTTCCGTTCTCTTTTATAACCGCTTCAGATCCATTGAACTTTACAAAGTCTTCATACTTAATAACCTCGGCACGGATGAAGCCTTTCTCAAAATCTGTATGGATAACACCTGCTGCTTGTGGAGCTGTAAAACCTTTTGTGATGGTCCATGCGCGTACTTCCTGTACACCCGCGGTAAAATAGGTAGCAAGGTTAAGTAAGCTGTAAGCAGCTTTAATCAGTTTGTTCACACCTGATTCTGTCAAGCCCAGATCACCCAAAAACTCCTGGCGTTCTTCAAATGATTCCAATTCAGCAATTTCGGCTTCTATTTGTGCAGATATCACCAAAACCTGCGCGCCTTCTTCTTTCGCAATGGCTTTTACCAGCTCTACATAAGCATTGCCCGTAGTAACAGAACCTTCGTCCACGTTACAAACATACAATACCGGTTTAGCAGTCAGCAACCAAATATCTTCGATGTATTCTTTATCCTCTTCGGCAACAGGGGCAGTGCGTGCGCTTTTACCTTCAAGCAAATGGTTTTTGTAAACTGTAAGCACGTCGTAGGTTTTTTTAGCCTCTTTGTCGCCGCCTGTTTTAGCCATTTTCTCCACCTTCTGGATCTTCTTTTCTATCGAATCCAGGTCTTTCAACTGTAATTCAGTGTCAATGATCTCCTTATCGCGGATAGGGTTAACAGAACCATCAACGTGGATCACATTATCGTTATCAAAGCATCGCAATACGTGCAGTATAGCGTTCGTAGCGCGGATATTTGCCAGGAACTGGTTACCCAAACCCTCGCCTTTACTGGCACCTTTAACAAGGCCTGCAATGTCAACTATCTCAATAACATTCGGTACGATGCTTTTGGGGTTAACAATCTCGGTTAGTTTTGTAAGACGCTCATCAGGTACGGTAATTACCCCCACATTTGGCTCGATTGTACAGAACGGAAAGTTTGCCGCCTGTGCCTTGGCATTTG
The DNA here is from genome assembly GCF_054057495.1 of Mucilaginibacter sp. UYNi724. Taxonomy (NCBI): domain Bacteria; kingdom Pseudomonadati; phylum Bacteroidota; class Sphingobacteriia; order Sphingobacteriales; family Sphingobacteriaceae; genus Mucilaginibacter; species Mucilaginibacter sp. UYNi724. The sequence continues at coordinate 101,530 of NZ_JBSRZI010000003.1, forward strand.
ATAAACAGTTAAAAAGTGTTGACTTACCCACATTTGGTAAGCCTACTATACCACATTGTAAACCCATTTGTTTGTTTTTTGAATCAAGATTTCAAGAAGCAGGAACAAGAAAAGAATCTTGTCTCTTGATTCTTGTTTTCCTGCCTCTTTTAAAGGCGCAAAGATAACAGAAAAAAAGCCTTGTAATTTGAAAAAATAAACGACTTTTGCCAGCGTCGCAAAAGGCAGAAAAATAGGTTAATAAGATGTAAACACGGGGCTTATGGAAGAGATGGTTGAGCAAATTGAATTACTACTGGAGCAGGAGGATACCACGCAGCTACAGGAATATTTGAACAACATGAATATCTCTGACGTTGAGGAACTTATAGATGAACTGCCTGAGCACGGCCCTGAATTTATCGAGATACTATCTATTAAACGCGCGGTTAATGTATTCCGCATCCTTGATTTCCCTACTCAGGAAAGGATCATCAAAAAACTTTCGGGCAAAAAGGTAAGCGAGATCGTAAATGAACTGCCACCCGATGACCGCACCGCATTTTTTAGCGAATTACATGGCGATGCGGTTGCCAAATTAATCCTGCACCTTTCGCCCGCCGACCGTAAAGAGGCGCTTTCTCTTTTAGGTTATAAAGAAGACAGCGTTGGCCGTTTGATGACACCCGATTATATAGCCGTTAAAAAAAGCTGGGATGTAACGCGAGTGCTATCGCACATTCGCCGGTACGGTAAAAATTCCGAAACTATCGATGTTATATATGTAATAGGAGAGAATGGTATCCTGCTGGATGATATCCGGATCCGCGAGATACTACTCGTTGCACCCGAAACTAAAATAAGCGACCTGATGGATGGCCGCCTAATCGCCCTGAGTGCAAACGACCCGCAGGAAGATGCGATAAACGTGTTCAGGATGAACAACCGGACCGCCTTGCCAGTTACCGACAAAGAAAACATACTGCTTGGTATTGTTACGGTAGATGACATTCTTTGGATTGCAAATGAAGAATACACAGAGGATATCCAAAAAATTGGAGGTACCGAGGCCTTGGACGAACCTTATTTAGATATCAATCTTTTCCGCCTGGTTAAGAAACGGATAAGTTGGCTCATTGTACTTTTCCTGGGCGAAATGCTTACGGCAACTGCTATGGGGCACTTTGAACACGCTATCGCCAACACTGTAGTATTGGCCCTGTTTGTACCGCTTATTATATCAAGCGGGGGTAACAGTGGGTCGCAGGCATCAACGCTAATTATACAGGCTATGGCGTTAGGGGAGGTAACCATAAGTGATTGGTGGCGGGTTATGCGCCGCGAAATAATATCCGGCCTGTTACTGGGTACAACCCTTGGTGTAATAGGTTTTATGCGAATTTACATATGGACACTTTTTAGCAATATATATGGCCCCGAATGGATGACAGTTGGGTTTATAGTAGGTATCGCTCTTGTCGGCGTAGTGTTATGGGGATCATTAGCAGGCTCTATGCTGCCATTACTGTTAAAAAAGTTAGGGGCCGACCCTGCGACATCATCCGCACCATTCGTGGCAACGCTGGTAGATGTTACCGGCCTCATTATTTACTTTACTATTGCAGTCTTATTTATGCCGGGTATTAACCATTAAGAATTTTTATTCTATAATGTTGGTTTATTGCTTGTTTCAGTTCAGATAATTTATATCTTTAAAAGAAATTCAAACACCCTAAACTAACACAATGGAAATTGACGAAATGCCGGTACAACCGGTAACCCCCCAACCACAAATCACTTTATCAGAACAAGCGTTGTACTTTTTACATAAAGCCGGCCAATGGGCTAACTTTATAGGCATTATAGGGTTTGTAATGACCGGCCTGATCGTGATACTTGCATTATTTATAGGAACACTATTTACCACGCTTGCAGCTTTTAACCCAATGATGGCAGGTGCAGCGGCAGCAGGTCCTCTGTTAACTGTTGTTTACCTATTATTTGCAGCTTTTAACTTCTTCTTCTCGTATTATCTGTACCAGTTTGGTGCACGAATTAAAAAAGCTATTTTATTTAATAATACTGAAGATGCAACACAGGCTTTTGGTAAATTAAAATCCTTCTTTAAACTTTGGGGTATTACTTTGATTGTAATACTATCACTTTATGCGCTAATATTTATTTTTGCGATCATAGGCGGCGCAGCAGGAATGATGAGCAGATAACAGAATATGAAGTAAAATCTTTATAAAAACAAGAAACCCCGTCTGTTAAGGCGGGGTTTCTTTGTATAATTTAGGTTTGTTTAATTCTTACTTTGCAAGAGAACTTTAGAAAGAGAAATCTTCGTCGGCTTTGGCGGTTTCAACGTTTTCACCAAATTCATAGCGTTTCTCAACTACTTCCTGATGCTCTTTAACGTAATCTACGGCGTCTTTAAGGCCTTCGGCAAATTTTTCAAAGTCTTCTTTATAAAGGAAAATTTTATGTTTTACAAAAACACCGTCCTCTAAACGTTTTTTACTTTCAGTGATAGTCACGTAGTAATCGTTAGACCTGGTTGCTTTTACATCAAAAAAATAAGTTCGTTTACCGGCCCTTATTTTTTTGGAGTACACCTCTTCACGCTCTCTATTGTCAAAATCTCCCATAAATTTTTTATTGTAATAGTTTTGGTGGCATAAATATATATAAAAAACTAATTGCAAGTATTTAATTAAATCACAATTAGATCTTTATTTCAATCTTTTACGCCAATTAAGAGTAAAGGGTTGCGTTTTAAGCTTGTTCCTCTTCTTCCAGCAGTTGTTTTTCGTATAACTCAAAGTATGAGCCTTTAAGTTCCATTAACTGGTTGTGGGTGCCTTGCTCTACAATTTCACCATTATCAAGCACTAAAATGTTGTCGGCGTTTTTGATGGTGGAGATACGGTGCGATATAATTACGCTGGTTTTGCCATGCATAATTCGGCCAAGGTTGCTTAATATTTCTTCTTCGGTGCGGGTATCAACGGCAGACAAACAATCATCAAATATCAATACCTGCGGATGCTTTACTATAGCCCTGGCAATGCTTACCCGCTGCTTTTGTCCGCCAGAAAGGGTTACGCCACGCTCGCCAATTAAGGTTTCGAAACCTTTCTCCAGTTCCATAATATTATTGTAAACGGCAGCATCCTTTGCGGCTTGCTCTACACGTGGCATATCCAGCACATCGGCGCTGAAGGCTATGTTGTGAGATATGATATCCGAGAACAGGAAAACCTCCTGCGGTACAAAGCCAATTTGCGACCGGTAGTTATCCAGGTTAAGCTGGAGTAATGATTTATCGTCCACCAGGATCTCGCCGCCGGTTGTGTCGTACATGCGCATCACCAGGTTGGCAATGGTAGATTTTCCAGACCCGGTACGACCAATAATCGCCACCATTTCGCCCGGATTAGCAGTAAAAGAAACATTTTTTAGTGCCGTAATACCAGTATCAGGGTATTTGAACGATACGTTCCTAAATTCGATCTTACCGGCTAAAGTATGCGGCAGTGCTTTGGGAGATTGGATCTCGGGCTGCTCGTGCAAAAACTCGTTGATACGCTTTTGAGAGGCGGCCGCGCGTTGGACAAGCGAAGTAACCCAACCCAACGAAATCACCGGGAAGGCCAGCATGTTCAGGTACACAATAAACTCGGCGATGTTACCGGGCGTGATGTTACCCTTCATTACCTCTACACCGCCGATGTACATGGTGATCACGTTACTTAGCCCTATCAGCAACAGCATCGACGGGAAAAACATAGCCTGAACTTTGGCCATGGCCATACTTTGGGTTTTATAATCTTCGCTTTCGGCGGCAAATTTCTCCCTTACAAAGCTCTCGCGAACGTAAGATTTTATGACCCTGATGCCCGAAAAATTTTCCTGTACAAAGCTGGATAGGGCCGACAGCCGCTGCTGGATCTTCTCGCTGCGATATTCAATAACGGTGTTCACATAAAATATAATAACCGCCAAAATAGGCAGCGGCAATACCGAAAACACCGCCAGCCTAACACTTACTGTAAGCATGGCGTATATTACCAGTATAAATAACACAATGGTATTAATGGTGTACATAATGCCCGGCCCAAGGTACATGCGTACACGGCTAACGTCCTCGGTAACGCGGTTCATGAGGTCGCCGGTGTTGTGGCGGCGGTAAAAGGCAAGCGATAAAACCTGGTAGTGCGAATAGATCTCGTTCTTAAGATCATACTCGATATGCCTCGACATGAGGATAATGGTTTGTCGCATAAAGAACAGGAACAATCCGCGAAGCAATGCCAGTACCAAAACCAATATGCCGAATAGTAATAAACTGGAGCCGAATATATCGTAGATAACCTCCTGCCTGTTAAAACCATCAAATAGCTGGTAAACGCCAATGTTCTCCGTAACCAGATCGAACGCTACGCGGATAACCTGCGCCGGCAACACGCCAAATATATTTGATATGATAACAAACAGCACGCCCGGAACCAGGCGCCAGCGGTATTTATAAAAGAATTTATTGAGGTATGCGAGGTCTTTCATGTGTGTTTAGTCCGGAAAGTCAGCAAGACCGGATGATTCTGCCTAATCCAAAAGTACATGTTTAATAGTAACTCCAAAGTAAAAAGTAACCATAATCTAAGTCATTCGGACTTCCGGCCGTCGACTTTCCGACTTTAACTTTGCCACGCAAAAAAAAACCTCTACTTTTGCCGAACCATAACTAATATTTTATTTGCCGCGTCCCTAAATGTCTGTTCAACAACCTACCGATAGTATATTTAACCAGCTCGATGCCTTTGGCCACAAGAAAGTTGTGTACTGCAGCGACCCGGATACCGGTTTAAGGGCTATTATAGCTATACATAATACCACGCTTGGCCCTGCCTTTGGCAGTACCCGCATGTGGGCCTACAAAACCGAGGCGGATGCTTTAAACGATGTGTTGCGCCTGTCAAAAAGCATGACCTATAAGTGTGCTATTGCGGGTTTAAACATGGGTGGTGGTTATTCGGTTATCATCGGCGACTCTCACAAGGACAAGAACGAGGCCATGATGCGCAAGTTTGGCCGCTTTATTAAAAATCTTAACGGCGAATTTATTACCTCTGAGGATGTAGGCACAACCCCACGCGATATGGAATATATCCGTATGGAAACGCAGCATGTTACCGGCATCCCCGAAAGTTTGGGCGGGAGCGGCGACCCGGCACCAGTTGCGGCTAAAGGCGTTTATATGGGCATTAAAGCTTGTGTAAAAGAGCAGTTTGGCACCGACAGCCTTACCGGTAAAGCAGTAATTGTACAGGGAATTGGCCACGTAGGCGAAAACCTGGTAAAGTTGCTTCGCGACGAAAATGCGAAGGTTTATATCAGCGATATTAACGATGAGCGTACCCGCCAGGTATCTAAAAAATACGGTGCCGAAGCGGTATCTAACAATTCGATATTTGATATCGACGCGGATATTTATTCGCCCTGTGCTTTAGGTGCTACCATCAATACTGAAACCATCGCAAAAATAAAGTGCGGAATTATAGCGGGATCGGCCAATAACCAGTTGCAGGATGAGCATATACACGGCAAAATGTTGCTGGAGAAAGGCATACTTTTTGCCCCGGATTACGTTATTAACGCTGGTGGTATTATTAACTGTTACTCGGAGTTGATGGGTTTTAGTAAAAAGCGCACCCTGCAGCTTACCGAAAATATTTATGAGGCAACCCGTAATGTTTTAAAACTTTCTAAGTTGGAAAATATTTCTACAACAGATGCGGCAAACAAAATTGCCGAAAAACGTATTGCTGATATTAAAAAAGTAAAATCAACCTATTAAAATTTATCATAGCCCAATTGCGGGCATAATCGTTCTTACAACATGTTAAACAGAAGGCACCTTAGGGTAAAAGTGTTACAGTCGCTGTACGCGTTCCACCAATCGGATACAAGAGACATTAAAGCGCATGAAAAAAACCTGCTAAGCAGTATCGATCAGGTTTTTGAAATGTACATCTGGATGCTATCATTAATAAGCGAAGTGATAGATTACAGCGAAACCGATGCGGTAGAAAGGGCCGCAAAGCATTTACCAACGGCCGATGACCTTAACGCGAGTGTTAAGATCATGAGCAACCGTTTCCTGGTATCGTTAAAAGACAACCGCGATTACCTTATCGCCCTTAAAAAGTATAAAGTAGAGTGGTCGTTTGATCCTGAATTGGCAAAATCACTTTTCACTACGCTTAAAAATTCGACGGAATACACCGAGTACATCGCAAAAACCGACGATACCTTACAAACCGATAAAGACATCATCAAGTTCATTTTCAAAAAGGTGATCCTTAAATCATCATTAGCCGAGCAGGTTTTTGAGGATAAATTTATCTACTGGCCGGTTGACCGCGAGGTGCTGCAGGCGCTGATCGCTAAAACATTCAAAAACTTTTCATCAGATAACTATGCCGAAAACAAGCTTGCCGATATTAGCGGTAACTGGGATGAGGATAGGGAATTTGTAGTGAATTTGTTTGAGCAAACCATCCGGCACGATGTAACTTACCAGGCGTTGATAGCTGAAAAGACCCAAAACTGGGAGCCTGACCGTATAGCGATGATGGATACCTTATTAATGAAGATGGCTATTGCAGAGTTTATTAACTTTACATCTATCCCGGTTAAGGTTACCATTAACGAGTACCTGGAGATCTCGAAGGAGTTTAGTACACCTAAAAGTAATTCGTTTATAAACGGTATATTAGACAAGATTTTGTTTGAATTAAAAGAGCAAAATAAGATTAAGAAAATAGGCAGGGGTTTAATAGAATAATCAAAAAATGAAAAAGCTGTTTTTATGTGCAATTATTGCAGGCGCGTTGTTTACATCGGCCTGTAACCAAACCGGCCAAAACGCAAGCGCGGCCGTAGCTGATAACGGTAACACCAGCGCAACCAACGCGCCTGTTATGAAGTTTGAAAAAGAAACCCACGACTTTGGCAAGATCAAGGATGGTGATAAGGTTACTTACGAGTTTAAGTTCACCAACACCGGTAAATCGCCGTTGATTATTAAAGATGCGGTTGCAACATGTGGCTGTACCAAGCCAGAGTGGCCTGCCACCCCGATACAACCGGGTGCCGATGGTGCAATAAAAGTTACGTTTAACAGCGCCCATAAACAAGGTTTACAGGATAAACAAATTACTATTACAGCTAATACCAACCCTGCGCAAAGCATGGTACATTTAATTGGCGAGGTAACCACAACCACTACTAAATAAGTATAATTATTTGTGAAGCGCGGTTAAAAAGCTAATTCACAAAATCACTAATTCAATAATTAATAAATGATAGCTACAGTTTTATTACAAGCCGGCGGCGGCTTAGGTTACCCTCAATTGATCATGTTTGGCGCAATTGCCGTTGTGTTTTACTTTTTTATGATCCGCCCGCAAATGAAGAAACAAAAAGACCAGAAAAAATACGTTGACGAGCTTAAAAAAGGCGACAAAATTGTAACTACGGCCGGTATACACGGTAAAATTTACGAAGTTGCCGAAACTACTTTTCTTGTTGAAACAGAAGGCGGTGGCCGCATCCGTTTTGATAAATCTGCCGTATCGTTAGATGCCTCAAAAGCATTGAATACACCAGTGGTTACCAAATAGGTTTAAAGGATAAGGTAAAAAGCGAAAGGAAAACCTTTCGCTTTTTTTGTTTCAAGCGTTTTACCTTTTACCTTTACCCTTTCACCTCAAAAAAATGGCAATAATAAAATTATCTGCAATTGAGCGCCGGCGGTTATCGGCCTTTGTGACCTGCCTGGTGATTGCCATAGTTGCGTGGATGTTTACTACGTTGTCCAACCCATACAAATTCAGCATAAAACAAGTAATAGTTTTTAAAAACGCCCCACAGAAACGTGCGTTCCACCCGCTGCAGCCAGATACTGTTAATGCCATGGTGCAGGGCACGGGCTGGCAAATGCTGATGTTTAGGATGAACGATGAGAAAAAGGCCATCACCGTTGATCTCCATACCATCGATCCCAAAAACTACGTAGTACTTAGCTCGCAGTTAAAACAGATTAATACTAATAAGGAGTTGGAGCATGAGATAATCGCCATAACTCCCGATACCTTGTTTTTTGATTTTAGCAGCCGTACAGTTAAACGTGTGCCGGTAGAACTGGTACAAGCAATAACCTACCAAAAGCAGTTCGCTCAGTCGGAAAATGTGAATATTAAGCCCCGTTATGTAACCATCAGCGGCCCTGCCGAGGTTTTAAAGAAAATAAGTACCTGGAAAACTGATACTGTTAAAATTAATGATGCTAACGAAGATTTTTATGGCCGTATAAAAGTGCAGGGTGTTAAAGAAGGCAACCTGAGCGTGTTGCCCAAAACTGTTACGGTGAACATCCCCATTGATGAGTTTACCGAAAAAACGATTGAGGTACCCGTAAAACTCATCAATAATAATAAGTATTATGATGTAAAGATCTTCCCGCAAAAGGTTAGGGTAACGTTCACTACATCGCTAACCAATTACCCTGACCTGAACGAGGACGATTTTGAAGCAGTTGCCGATTTGGAGCTATGGCGCCACAACGGATACACTGTGCTGCCCGTAAAGGTAACACGGTCGCCATCGTACAGCAGGGTGGTAAAGATAGTACCGCAGAATATTGATTTTATTATCAAAAAATAATGTTTAAAGTAGGCATCACCGGCAATATAGGCAGTGGCAAAACCACCGTTTGCAAAATATTTGAAGTATTGGGCATCCCGGTTTTTTATGCTGATGATGCAGCCAAACAAGTTATGGTAAAGGATGAAGAACTTATTAAAGGCATAAAAAAAGCCTTTGGTAACGACGCCTACTTTAGCGATGGCAGCCTTAACCGCAAGTATATAGCGGGCATCGTGTTCAACAGTAAACAGGAAATTGAAAAGCTGAACGCGCTGGTACACCCCGCCGTTTTTCGTGCTTTTGATAAATGGGTGATTAATCAAAAAGATGCGCCTTACGTGTTAAAGGAGGCCGCCATATTATTTGAAAGCGGCTCTTACAAAAAGTGCGACAGGGCTATAATGGTTACCGCGCCTTTAGAGATCCGAATAAAACGTGTTACCTCTCGCGATGGCATTACCGCCGACGAAGTTAAAGCCCGTAACGCCCGCCAATTTACTGAAGAAAAAAAGCTGGCCCTGGCCAATGACGTTATTACAAATGATGATAAACAACTCGTTATTCCGCAGGTATTAAAGCTGCACGAGCTATACCTGTCTATCGCCCAACAAAATTCATGATATTAGACGATTTTATTGCCTTTAATGCCAATGGCCTATATTGCCGTTATGCCGATTTTTACCTGGATCCGCAACTCGCGGTTACCAATGCCGTAATAAGCCACGCCCACGCCGATCATGCCAAGAGCGGCAATACCAATGTTTATACCACCGCTGCTACTTATGCCTTTATGCAATTGCGATACGGCAAGGGCGCGGCTAAAACAACCCATATAGCGGATTATAAAGCACTGTTTAGCATTGGCGATGTGCAGATCACCTTTATCCCCGCAGGCCACATGCCCGGCTCTGCACAAGTGTTAATGGAGTACCAGGGAATACGATACCTCTACACAGGTGATTATAAGCTACAGCCCGATGCCACCTGCGAGCCTTTTGAATTTGTTAAGGCCAATGTGCTGATAACTGAAAGCACCTTCGCCGACCCGAATACCGCGCACCCGGACCCGGTGGCGGAGATTAAAAAACTAAATAATATTAAAATAAACATTCTGTTAGGCGCTTACAGCCTGGGTAAAAGCCAGCGTTTGATTAGGATGATAAACGATTATGCCCCGCAGAAAAAGGTATTGGTACATCACCGTATTATGCCTGTCAACGCTATTTATCAAAAGCTTGGGTTCGAACTGGGCGATCACCGGATGTATGGCCGTAAACTGATGAAAACGCAAGAGGAGTGGGTGTACATTGTGCCGCCCTTTACGTTTGAGAGTTACATCAAAGCAACAGGGGTGAAGCGCCTGTTTGCATCCGGCTGGAAAAATCTGCAGGTTAACAATCAGGACACCCTTTATATATCAGACCATGCCGACTGGGACGACATCATCAAAACCATTGAACAAACAGAGCCTCAACAGATCTGGACGCTGCACGGTGACGGCACACATTTAAAAAAATACTTTAATAACAATATTTTTGTGAAATTGCTGAGCTAATGCTACAGGAAAACGTTGATTATTACATAAACCAGGACGGTAACTTTGTTTTTACAAAAGAATACCATTTAAAGCGCGGTTATTGCTGTAAAAACCAATGCCTGCACTGCCCTTGGAATTATAGGGGAGAGATGGATAAAACTGAAGAGTCGGGACATTTAGACCAAAAAATCAAGAAAGAAATGTAATGTAAACCAATGAGTTTACGGTTATTGAGCCATTTTTTTACCGCTTGTCTTGATTCTTGACTCTTGGTTCTTGATTCGCATAAATAGGTTATATTTGCCGAATAGTTAAATCATGGGAATAGAGGAAGATATAAAAAGCACGAATTTTGAAGACAATTACCACAAAGCGGTAATTAATCTTAACTATACGTACGGTTGGATCAACAACTATATGCGCCCGGAATTTGAGCGTTATAAGCTTACCCAACAACAATTTAATATCCTGCGCATATTACGCGGCCAGTTCCCAAAACCGGCCACCGTAAATTTATTGAAGGATAGGATGATCGACAAAATGTCGGATGCTTCGCGTATTGTAGACCGCCTGGTGCAAAAAGGCCTGGTATCGCGCTGTACCAACTCCCGCGACCGCCGTGCCGTAGATATCCGCATTAGCGACGAAGGTTTAGAGATCCTTAAAAAAATGGATGCCTGCTTTAAAACCAAAGACCTCTTTAAACGAAACCTTACCGAAGAAGAAGCCGGCCAGTTAAGCGATCTATTGGATAAGATGAGAGGATAGTTTTAAGAGAATCAGGATTTTTAGAATCAGGAGTCAAGACAAAATATAATGGGCGCTTACGAGAGTAGGCGCCTATTTGTGTTAATTGACTAATAGGTTTGTCAGTCTGAGCTTGTCGAAGACTTGTACAAGCGACAATTGGTTAGACAGCTTCATCATGACAATTGTAATACGCTATGCCTTAAACCCAGGCACAACCTTCCTAAACCCAACCCCAAATAACACGCCTACTAAACTGCCATATGCAGCTCCCCCGGTAACATCAAGGGGGTAGTGTACACCAACATAAACTTGTGCAAAGCATATAATGGCAGCCCATAATATGGTTGCGGGCAGTACCCATCTCCACCGTTTAAAAAATATAAAACTTAAAAACGCGGCTATGGCAAAATGGTCGGTAGCGTGGGTAGATGGGAAGCTGTAGCCGGGGCCGCAGGCAACACGGCTTATATCGGTTGGGCCGGTTACCGGGTCGCGGCAGGGGCGCAGGCGATTTACGTTTGGCTTGATGATGCTGGCACTTGTAAAATCGGCAAAACCAACGGCCATTGCCAAAAACACAACCAGTATCATGCCCTGCTTTTTGTATCGCCAAATGCTGAAAATAATGATGAACAGATACAGCGGGATCCAAAATTTGGGGTTGCGCATCAGAGGCATCAAAACGTCAAAAAACGAGTTTGATAGGTCGTGATTGATGAAGTAGAATAAATGCCGGTCAAAGTTTAGCAGGAAGTCGGGCATCGGGTTATTGTGGTGATATACTTAGTGTTGTCAACAGTGGTAAATATAGGCAATAAATTGATGTGCAAACTATTGCTTTTTTTACAATGCTATAGCTTAAATATTCTTATTTTTGCGGCTAATCATCTATATATTTTGACACTCATAAAATCTATTTCGGGCATCAGGGGTACCATAGGTGGTGCAGCCGGCGACGGCTTAACCCCCTTGGATATTGTAAAATTTGTATCTGCATACGGTAGCTGGGCTGTAAAACGAACAGGCATTAAAAAGATAGTTTTGGGCCGCGATGCCCGCCTATCGGGCAGTATGGTAAACAACCTGGTTATCGGTACGCTGCAAGGCTTGGGGATAGATGTGATAGACTTAGGCCTCTCAACCACCCCGACTGTTGAGGTTGCCGTGCCTGATAAGAATGCTGCAGGTGGTATTATCCTTACCGCCAGCCATAATCCAAAACAGTGGAACGCCCTTAAATTATTGAACGAAAAAGGCGAGTTTATTAGCGATGTAGATGGTAAAGAAGTTTTAGAAATTGCCGAGAACAGCGATTTTGTTTACGCCGATGTAAATGACCTGGGTACTGTTACCAATGATGATAGCTACCTGCAAAAACATATCGATAAAGTACTGGCGCTGCCTTTGGTGAATGTTGCCGCTATCAAAAAAGCCAACTTTAAAGTAGCTATTGATTGTGTGAACTCTACAGGTGGTATTTTTGTCCCGGCATTATTAAAGGCGCTTGGTGTAGAGGTTATCCATGAGCTTTATTGCGAACCTGATGGGCACTTCCCACACAACCCGGAGCCATTGCCGGAGAACTTGGTAGCCCTGGCGAAAGAGGTTTTAAAAACCAAATCTGACCTCGGTATAGCTGTTGACCCTGATGTTGACCGCCTTTGCTTTGTTTGCGAGGATGGCAGCATGTTTGGCGAAGAGTACACTTTAGTTGCTGTTGCCGATTATGTGTTGAAGAACAACAAAGGCAACACGGTATCAAACCTGTCATCAACCCGCGCCCTGCGCGATGTTACCGAAGATGCTGGCGGAGAATACCATGCTGCCGCGGTAGGCGAGGTAAATGTGGTTAATAAAATGAAGGAAGTGAACGCCGTAATTGGCGGCGAAGGCAATGGCGGGGTTATTTACCCCGAGTTGCACTACGGCCGTGATGCTTTGGTGGGTATAGCTTTATTCCTGACCCATTTGGCTAACTATGGCAAACCGGTATCAGTATTAAGGGCATCATACCCAAGCTACTTTATCTCTAAAAACAAGATCACATTAACGCCCGAGATGGATATCGATGCGTTGTTGTTGAAGGTGGAAGAAAAATACCAGAAACAGCCACACTCTACTATTGATGGATTAAAAATAGAGTTTGATAAGCAATGGGTACACCTGCGCAGGTCAAACACCGAGCCTATTATCCGCATCTATTCTGAAGGAGGTTCAGAAACCGTTGCAGAGAGCCTGGCTAACAAGATAATTGCCGATATAAAAGAAATATTGAATTTAAACGAGTAGCAGACAAACCGCCGGGGGTTGGGGAATCCCACGGTATTGCCTGTTATTTTTACTGACCATAATTATTTAAGAAACGATGCGAGTTTATTTAGACAACGCCGCTACTACCGCCTTTGATCCTGAAGTTTTAAAGGAAATGTATAAAGTTATGGAAGGCCATTTTGGCAATCCATCTTCAATACACTCCCACGGGCGCGAGGTGCGTACTTTGATAGAGCGTTCGCGCAAAACCATTGCCGGCTTGCTTCATACCTCGCCTGCCGAGATCTTTTTTACAAGCGGCGGTACCGAGGCGGATAATACTGCCATCCGTTGCGGTATTGTAGATCATAAACTTACACATGCCATCACTACTAAGTTAGAGCACCATGCAGTTGTGCATACGCTGCAGGCAATGGAAAAAGCAGGCGTTATCAAACTAAGCTACGCCGATGTTGACTGTAATGGCAACGTTGATTATGATCATCTGGAGACGTTATTAAAGACCAATGAACGCAGCTTTGTATCGCTGATGCACGCCAATAATGAATTAGGTACGCTTACAGATATTGAGCGCGTAGGAGAGCTTGCCGAGGCCTACAATGCCCTTTACCATAGCGATACGGTACAAACGGTAGGCCATTATAAACACGATCTTACGAAGCTTAAATTGCATTTTATGGTTTGTGGCGCGCATAAATTGCACGGGCCAAAAGGCGTAGGCTTCTTACACATCAACCATAAGGTTAAAATTAATCCTATGATCTACGGTGGTTCGCAAGAGCGTAACATGCGTGGCGGTACCGAGAACGTTTACGGTATTGTAGGCATGGCCAAAGCGCTTGAACTTGCTTATGCCGATATGGACGGCCACCAGGCGTATATACAGGGCTTAAAAAGCTATATGATAGCGCAATTGGAACAAAACATCCCAGGTGTTGCTTTTAATGGCGAAACAGATCCTTCTAAGAGTTTATATACGGTATTAAACGTATCATTCCCCGAAATGGAAATGGCCGATATGCTTTTGTTTAATCTTGATATTGCAGGTATTTCGGCTTCGGGCGGTAGCGCATGCAGTTCGGGTACGGATATTGGTTCGCACGTGTTAACGGCTATAGGCGCTAACCCAAACAGGCCTGCGGTTAGGTTTTCATTTTCTAAATACAATACAAAAGAAGAGATTGACTACACGGTAGCCAAACTGCGCGAAATGTGCATGGTGAACGTTTAATTGAGCGCTAATTTCTATTTTGTTAAAACATGGCCTCGTTTTTGATCGTTTATTACTTAACAATTAAAAACTAATAATATGGAAATCAACGAAACAAACCCGGAATATACTCCGGACCACAACCCGAACGAAACTCCTGAAGAGCAACAGTCTAACAACGAAGGCACAGGATATCGCCAACAAAATGAGCAGGAGCAGCAGCAGGAAGGTGCCGATACATCATTTAGCGAACAAAATGATGTAACACCGCCTGATCAGCACGAATTCCCATCAACGGGTACGGCTACAAAAACTGACTTTACCAGTCGTGACCAGGGCCGCACAACAGGCCGTATGGTAGGCCACGAACCGGGTACTGAAGGTATATAAGTTACATCCCTGCCCTTTAACGGAGAATAGAACTCAATAAAAAAGGCCATTCGTAAAACTAACGAATGGCCTTTTTTCATAGATATATTTCTTAAGCCTCAGCCTCAGTTTTTTCTTCTTTTGAAGGTGAAGGTGCAAGCATTTTTAAGAATGATGCCAGTTTCTCTTTCATTTCCCTGCGATCAACAATAAAATCAAGGAAACCGTGCTCCTGTACAAACTCTGCCGTTTGGAAACCTTTAGGCAGGTCCTTTTTAATAGTTTCTTTAATAACTCTTGGGCCGGCAAAGCCAATCAATGAACCCGGCTCGGCAATATTAATGTCGCCCAACATAGCATATGATGCGGTAACACCACCTGTGGTAGGGTCGGTTAATAACGATATGTAAGGTATTTTAGCCTGGCTCAATAATGCAAGCTTAGCCGATGTTTTAGCCATTTGCATTAACGAGAATGCAGCTTCCATCATACGTGCACCGCCCGATTTTGAGATCATCAGGAAAGGAACTTTGTTGGCGATGCTATAATCTATAGAACGTGCGATCTTTTCGCCCACTACAGATCCCATTGAACCACCTATGAAATTAAAATCCATACAGGCAATCATTAACTCCTGCCCGTTCATTTTGCCATGCGCAGCGCGGATAGCATCTGTTAACCCGGTTTTGTTTTTGGTCTCCTTTAACCTGTCGGTATATTGTTTGGTATCTGTAAAGTTTAGGGGGTCGCCAGAATGCAGGTTGGTAAACAGCTCAGTAAACTGGTTGTCATCAAACAAAATAGAAAAATATTCTTTTGAACCAATGCGTAAATGGAAACCACAGTAGTGGCAAACGTATTGGTTTTCAACCTGTTCAGAGTAGTGTAAAGGTTTTTTACAGTTGGGGCATTTATTCCAGATGCCATCAGGGGCTTCCTTCTTTTCCTCAGTAGTCGTAATTATCCCTTTAATTTCTCGCTTAAACCACGCCATGTCTATTTCTAAGTCTTTCAAGTACTGCAAAGAAACAAAAAATATCACAACAAGTTTGTAAATGTTAACAGAAGTTAAAGTTGTTGTAGGTGTATTTTTGGAGTAGCTAAGTGTAAAAATAACACCCTATATATTGCAGCAGGCAGGTTTTATGCACATTTATTGGCATTTAGCTAAGCATAATTGGCTAAAACTTTAATAATGATATAGGTAAAACCCATAATTTTTATAACTTCGAACCCCAAACATACGCTCATGGATTTAAAAAATATTAAAGGTGTTCTGCATGGTGACCAAGTGCAGGAACTATTTGAAGCAGCTAAAAAACATAAGTTTGCTTTACCGGCCGTTAACGTTATCGGCACAAACACTATTAACGCGGTAATGGAAACAGCTGCGGCTGTTAATTCACCTGTTATTATCCAGCTATCAAATGGTGGTGCCCAGTTTTACGCTGGTAAATCATTAGATAACTCAAAATTACAGGCCTGCATTTTAGGCGGTGTATCTGCTGCCAAGCACGTGCATTTATTAGCCGAGCACTACGGTGTCGCGGTGATTTTGCATACCGACCACGCCGCTAAAAAATTATTGCCGTGGATAGATGGTTTGTTAGAGCATGGCGAGAAATTTTTTGCTGAAACAGGCCAACCGTTGTTCTCATCGCATATGCTTGACCTTTCTGAAGAGCCTATTGAAGAAAATATCGAAATATCTGCTAAATACTTAGAGCGCATGGCCAAAATGGGCATGACCGTTGAGATCGAACTGGGTGTAACCGGCGGAGAAGAAGATGGCGTTGACAACTCTGATGTTGATAGCTCACGTTTATATACCCAACCAGAAGAGGTTGCTTACGCTTACGAAGAACTATCTAAAGTTAGCCACCGCTTTACCATTGCTGCTGCATTCGGTAACGTGCATGGTGTTTACAAGCCGGGTAACGTTAAATTACAACCGGTTATCTTACACAACTCGCAAGAGTTTTTGAAAGAGAAACATAACCTTACTGCCGAGAAACCAATCAACTTTGTATTCCACGGTGGTTCGGGCTCAAGCCAGGAAGAAATTCGCGAAGCGATATCTTATGGCGCTATTAAAATGAACATCGATACCGATATGCAGTTTGCATTTTGGGAAGGTATAAGGGATTACTACCAGGCCAAAGAAGGTTATTTGCAAGCACAGATTGGCAGTCCTGACGGCGATGATTCTCCAAACAAAAAATATTACGACCCTCGTGTTTGGTTACGCAAAGCAGAAGAAACTTTTGTAAAAAGGTTAACCGAAGCTTTCGGCGATCTTAACTGTATCGACGTTAATAGCAAACTATAGTAGTTTAAAACCACCTGAATAAAAAACCGCCCATGTTATAAACATTGGCGGTTTTTTTAGGTTGTAATGTAAATTAAATGCAATGGCTAAAGGGAAAAAAAATTTATTTGAGAGGTTTTCTAATTGGGCAACAGCTGCAACGGGCAGTTCGGCAGCGTTTTTAATTGCCATTAGTACTATTATAGTTTGGCTGGTCACCGGGCCGGTTTTTAAATACTCGGATACCTGGCAGCTTATCATCAATACAGGCACAACCATTATCACCTTTTTGATGGTGTTCCTGATTCAAAAATCGCAGAATAAAGATTCTAAAGCCGTACATCTTAAGCTGAACGAGCTGCTTGCATCGCACCAGGGTGCCAGCAACCGCATGGTTGATATTGAAGACCTTACCGAAAAGGAACTTGACCAGTTGCATAAATTTTATGTTCAATTATCAGACCTTGCCGAGAAAGAGGATGATCTTACCTGCACCCACTCGATAGATGCTGCCGAAGAGAACCACGAATCTAAATTATCCGGCTACCGTACAAAACCACATTACCAACATGCCGTCAAAAATAGAAGTAAGGCAAATAACTAATCCTACCGACATGCAAAAGGCCTTCGCCATAAGAAACGAAGTGTTCGTTTTAGGACAGAACTGCCCTGCCGACCTTGAACGCGCTAACGAAGAAGAATCGCACCATTTTTTAGTTACGGTTGATGACATACCTGCCGGTGCATCGCGGTGGCGCAAAACTGCCGATGGTTATAAACTTGAACGTTTTGCAGTCTTGTCAAAGTTTCGCGGCTTTGGCGTTGGGCAAGCCCTTGTGAAAGCCGTACTGGCTCATCTGCCTGCCGATGCAGACTATGTTTACCTTAATTCGCAAACACCTGCCATAAGCCTATATGAGCGCTTTGGCTTTAAGAAAACAGGCCCTGAGTTTGAAGAAGCGGGGATGATGCATTATAAGATGGTTTTAACCCGATAAAATCAGGAAGCAAGAAAACATTGCTCATGCGTCATTGCCACGTCGCTATTGCGCCTCGCAATGCACGCGCGTAAGAAAAGTGAATTAAGCTCACCCGAAAACCTTTCCAGAATAATCCATCGCTTCGCTTAATTTGTCAAGATCAAGCCCTAAGTCGAGGTTTTGATGCAAGAGGTACGCTATTAGGTTTTCGGTGGCGATGTTGCCTGTAAGGTCATCCGCGGCCATCGGGCAGCCACCATATCCTTTTAGCGCTACATCAAACTTTTTACAGCCCACTTCATAGGCCGCTGCTACCTTCTCTTGCCAGGTATTGGGTGTGGAATGCAGGTGTACGCCAAACTCTGTAATTTCAGACATTTGGGTTAGGGCAGGGTATAACGTGGTTATCTGTTCGGGTGTGGATGCGCCGATGGTGTCCGATAGCGCGATATAGCCAATGCCTTCATCAATCATTTTTTGCGCCCAATGCTGCACAATTTCGGTGTTCCATTCATCCCCGTAAGGATTACCAAAACCCATAGACAGGTAAATCAACAAACTTTTATTGTTTGCACCACATAGTTCGTTAATGCGCTTCACAGTATCAAACGCTTGTTCAATGGTAGTATTGGTATTACGTAACTGAAACGTTTCTGAGATGGAGAACGGGTACCCGAGGTAATGGATCTCCGGGTGAATCACCGCATCTTCCGCGCCACGGTAATTAGCTATAATCGCTAATAGTTTCGATGTAGTATTATCTAAATTGAGCTTGCTCAAAACTTCGGCTGTATCTCGCAATTGGGGGATAGCCTTTGGCGATACAAAACTGCCAAAATCAATGGTATCAAAACCCACTTGTAATAGCAGGTTTATATAGGTGGCTTTTACATCTGTCGGCACAAAATTATGCAGTCCCTGCAAGGCGTCGCGTGGGCATTCGGTAATTTTTATATGGTCGGCCATTGATTAATCGGGTTTAGAAACCTGCTCGTCTTTTTGTACAAGCTCTTCGCGTTTAAAGTTACGGATTATCAGCCTGCTGCCACCATTGTAGGTAACGTAGCTGGCAATCCAGTTAATAAAAACAATAACACGGTTACGGCCACCCATAAGCGATATCAAGTGTACAAACATCCATATCAACCAGGCAAAAAAGCCCTGGAATTTTAGTTTTCCCAGATCCGCAATGGCCTTGTTACGGCCAATGGTTGCTAACGATCCTTTATCGTTATACTTGAATGGTACAGTTTGTTCGCCCTTTATCAAACGGTATATGTTTTTACCTGTCGCTTCGCCCATTTGTATGGCAACCTGTGCTACCCCAGGGTGCCCTTTTGGGGTTTCTTCGGTAATCATAGCAGCAACATCACCAATAGCGAAGATATTGTTGCTGCCTGCAACGCGGCAAATGGTATCGGTTTTAATTTTGTTGCCTTTTTCTATGGCGTCTTTAGAAACGCCTTCTGGTACAACTCCCATAACACCCGCCGACCAGATCACATTTTTAGTAAGGATGCTCTTACCACCCTCAAATTTTATCTCGTCGCCATTATAGCTGTCCACTTTTACATTTAATAAAAGTTCTACACCCATTTTATGCAAGAAATCTTCCGCAGCTTTTGAACCTTCATCACTGAACGGACCTAATACCTTCGGAAGGAAATCTACAAGATAAACCTTCATTTCCTCTTTGGCAAGTTCGGGGTAGTCTTTGTTAAGCACATGATTGCGCAACTCGGCTAACGCGCCTGCAAGCTCTACGCCGGTAGGGCCTGCACCAACCAGCACGAAGGACAGGAATGGCGCGCGTTCTTCTTTAGACGGCTTTAAAATGGCCTCCTCCAAGTTTTGCAGCACCATATAGCGCAGGTTCAATGCCTCGGGTATAGATTTCATGGGCATAGCAAAATGCGCTATCTCTTCATTACCGAAAAAGTTGGTAGTTGAACCTGTGGCCACAACTAAATAATCATACGCTATATCGCCTATGGATGTTGCGACGATATTACGTTCGGTATAGATCTTATTAACTTCGGCATGGCGAAAACGCAAGTTTTTTTGACCCTCAAAATTTTTACGTAATGAGAACGCAATGGACTCCGCCTCCAGGCTCCCCGTTGCTACCTGATATAACAGCGGCTGAAATGTATGGTAATTGTGTTTATCTATCAGGACAATTTCTACAGGCTTATCTGCAAGTTGCTTAGCTACCTGTATGCCGCCAAAGCCGCCGCCTATAATGACTACCGTTGGAAATTTTGATTGACCAGTAGGGTTCATGAGAGTATGTTTTGTGTTTACGCCAAGTGGCTATAGTTGTAAACAAAAAAGGCTCCAAATGTTCTTTGGAGCCTTTGATTTTTATGTTGAAATGACTATTTCAGGTCTTTCTTTCCAAAGTCGATGATAACCGGTGAGGCTACACATATCGAAGAATAAGTACCAAAAATAACACCAATTAGCAACGCGAACGAGAAGCCTTTGATAACATCGCCACCAAATATGAACAATATCACCAATATCAATATCACTGTAAATGCAGTAATAATGGTACGGCTTAAGGTATTGTTAATAGCGTGATTGATTACTTCTTTCGGATCGGTATTTTTCTCGTTCAATAAGAACTCGCGGATACGGTCAAATACTACCACGGTATCGTTAATTGAATAACCAATAACGGTAAGCAATGCCGCGATAAACGCCTGGTCGATATCTAAAGAGAACGGAAGTACGTCTTTAAATAACGAGAAGAACGAAAGTACCAGCAATGAATCGTGCGCGGTAGCGATCATCGCACCAAGGCTAAACTGCCATTTACGGAACCTGATCAATATATAAGCAGAGATTACGATGATAGCTAAAATGATGGTCCACTTAGCAGAAGCCTTAATTTCGTTTGCTATAGTAGCCTCCACTTTTTGGTGGCTTAATATCTGGCTTTTCTCAATTTTGGTAGCCGGGTTAGCAGCTAAAGCTTTAATAAGGGCATCTTCTACTTTATCATCCGCAGTTGCAGAGTTATCATTGATAAGGTAGTTGGTGTTGATACTCATTTTATTATCAGTACCGTAAGTTTTAACCTCGGCGCCATGGCCAATAACACCATCGATAGATTCGTGGATCTGCTCGGTAGTAACCGGGCGGTCAAACTTGATGACGTACGTGTGGCCACCACCAAAATCTACACCATAGTTAAAACCACGAGTTGCCATTGATATTAAACCAGCGACGATAAATATACCAGAGAAGATATAGAATTTGTAACGGTTTTTAACAAACGCATAGTTGGCGTTTTTGAAAGTATGTGAGCTCCATGGGCGTGAGAAGGTGATGTCCCAGCCTTTTTCTAACATAAATTCAAAAATCAACCTCGAGATCAATAAAGAACAGAACAAGGTTGTTATAATACCTATCATCAATGTAGTTGCAAAACCCTGTATAGGGCCGCTGCCAAATAAGAACAAGATAACACCTGTTAAAAATGTACTGATGTTGGCATCCAAAATAGACGGTAAAGCATGTTTAAAACCATCTGCAACCGCTATACGAATAGATTTGCCTAAACCAAGCTCTTCGCGCACGCGCTCGTAAACCAATACGTTAGCATCAACTGCAACACCTAATATCAGGATTATGCCGGCTATACCAGGCAGTGTTAACACCGCACGGATACTTACCAGTACACCAATCAGGAAAAATACGTTAATCAATACCGCTATTACAGCTACCGTACCTGCACGTTTGTAGTAAGCTATCATAAAGATAAGGATAACCACTAAACCAAGTACACATGATAGTAAACCTGCGTTGATCGCCTCCTGGCCTAATGATGGGCCTACAACTTCCTCGCCAATGATACGGGCAGGTGCCGGTAAGCGGCCTGCTTTAAGGATGTTGGCTAAATCTTTTGTATCTTCTTGTGTAAAGTTACCACCGGATATTGATGATACACCACCGGAGATTTCATTTTGAACGTTAGGGGCAGAGTACACGTTATCATCTAACACGATAGCGATAGCCCTTTTTTGTGCTGACGCCGCAGCTTCGGCAGTAACGGTTTTCCATTTTTGGGCACCCTGGGCGTTCATATACATGGTAACCTCAAAGCCGCCCTTTTGCTGATCTACATCGGCACGTGCATCGTTTATTACATCACCTGATAATACCGGGCCATTTTCGGCACCCGCCAGTTTAATAGCATATAGTTCAAATACCTTTGTGTTTTTTATAGGTTTTACACCCCAAAGGAATTTCATGTTTTGCGGAATAACAGATTTCATATCTGCACTGTGCAGGTATGTGTTAACCTTAGCGGTGTCTTTAACTGCAGAGTAACCTACTACAGGGCCTTGGCTTAATTGCTGCTGTCCATCCTGGCCCTGAACAGTAACCGGCGACATTACCGCGAACAGCGGGTTTTGCGCGGCAATTTGTGTTTTATTCAAACCTGCAGAATCTTTACCGGTAGCAGCATTTTTTAATTTGCTTAGTAACGAAGCGGCAGAATCTTTTGCAGTTGTTGGTTTGGAAGTACCTGCAAGTTTTGCTTTAGTAGTGTCTGCTTTTACAGTGTCTTTTTTAGGGGCCGCAGTTTTTGCTTTAGCAGCTAATAAGCCATTAATGTTGTTTAACAGGCCGTAAACCTCGGTGTTATCATAAGTTTGATAAAACTCCAATTTAGCAGTTCCTGACAAAAGCTTGCGCACACGCTCAGGCTCCTTAACACCCGGTAACTCAATTAAGATCCGGTTGGTACTTTTTTGCAGTTGGATGTTCGGTTGGGTAACACCAAACTGATCTATACGGGTATGTAATACCGTGTAAGATTGTTGTACCGCTGTAGATGCCTGGTCTTTCAGGTAAGTCTCAACTTCGCTGTTTGATGAATTGAATTTTAATTTATCCTGGTTGTTGCTATTTGCAAATATGGCGGCAAGTTTACTGTTTGGTGCCAATTTCTCATACTCGTCAACAAAAAGGGTAATATAATCTTTTTGCTCGGTTACGCTGCGGGTTTGCGCGTTTGTTAAAGCTTGGTTAAAGGCAACATCGGCATTGTTGTTTGATAACGAAGTCACCAGCTCGCGTAACGAAATTTGCATCGTAACGTTCATACCGCCTTTTAAATCGAGGCCCAGGGCAAGTTCCCTGTCTACACAATACTGGTAAGTATGGCCAAAAACCGGGTAAACCGGTAGTGTTGAAACAGAATCGAGATAGGCTTTTTCCTTATCAGGATTGCCTTTAGAATACGCTTTGGCATCATTCTCAACTTTGTGGGCCACCCATGTAAATGAAAGCTGGTATAAACATACCACAGCCAGCAGAATGGCGAAAAATTTAATAACCCCTTTACCTTGCATCGCGAATTAAATATGTAATTAATTAGTTTATAAGCTTTTTAAATAAGACGGCAAATCTAATAAAATTTCACAAGCCTGAAATTTTTAATTGAAACAAAATAATCTGAGTTTTTGTTATCGCCGGTTTAGTGTAATAAATGAATAGGGAAGCGGGTTTTTCTCATCCGGCTCGTTGTATTCCCGGCTTGCTTCGTCCCATTTCAAGTAGTCAATTTCGGGGAAAAAGGTATCAGCATCAAATTCTTTATGGATGATGGTAAGGTAAATACGGTCGGTTTTATCCATCGCCTGGCGGTAGATCTCGGCACCTCCACCAATAAATACCTCGTCCTCTTGCGCGCAAAGGCTCAGGCCCTCTTCAATGGATTTTACAACCTCGCAGCCGGGGATTTGAATATCCTGCCTGGTCACCACTATATTGCGGCGGTTTGGCAGCGGTTTACCAACCGACTCGTAAGTTTTGCGCCCCATAATAATGGTGCGCCCTGATGTAATCTCTTTAAAATGTTTCAGGTCCTTCGGCATATGCCAAAGTAACTGATTGTTTTTGCCAATGGCGTAGTTTTGGGCTATGGCTACTATGATTGAAATGGTCATTGGGTTTTAATTGAATGCCGAGTGATCCAATCTTTAATTTGATCGAAGTTTATTTGGCCCATACTCGCGGCTATGGCCATGTTATATTTTTCTTTTTGCGATGCCACCATGGATATGTTTTCTTCCCGCAGAGTAACGCGAAGCAATAGGTAAGCTATACGCTTATTGCCATCCATAAAAGGGTGATTGATAATAAGACTTTCAAATATAGCAGCAGCCTTTTCAATGGCTGTTGGATAAAGTTCTTGCTGGTCAAACGTCATGTAGGGCCTGGCTATTGCAGCCTCTAAACCAGCAATGTCCCTAAATCCCTTACTTCCGCCAAATTGATCAATTAAACCGTTATGATATTTTTCGACTTCCTGTAAATCAATCATTGTGCAAGCTTCCTGAATACTTCTTCGTCCTCAGCAATTATTTCTTTAACATATTCGGCGCGCT
The DNA here is from genome assembly GCF_054057495.1 of Mucilaginibacter sp. UYNi724. Lineage (NCBI taxonomy): Bacteria > Pseudomonadati > Bacteroidota > Sphingobacteriia > Sphingobacteriales > Sphingobacteriaceae > Mucilaginibacter > Mucilaginibacter sp. UYNi724. Next base: position 126,050 of record NZ_JBSRZI010000003.1, read on the forward strand.
TTGCTTTCTCTGCAATTTTAGTGTTCACGTCTTGTATATAACCTAAAACTTCTTGCAGCAAATTTTCAGGGGCACTCTCTGGGATTTGCCCAATAGCTTTCTGGATCTCTTCTTTTAATTCTGCAGTACTCATAACATCAAATTTACAAATTTACAACTTAAACCGCAACAACCCCTTTAATATGCGGGTGCGGGTCATAGTTCTCCAGGGTGAAATCTTCAAACTTAAAATCGAAGATGCTTTTTACATCGGGGTTTATTTTCATGGTTGGCAATGGCCTTGGGTCGCGGCTTAGTTGCAGCGCGGCTTGCTCCAGGTGATTATTGTAAATGTGCGCGTCGCCAAAGGTGTGGATAAAGTCGCCGTAGTTAAGGTCGCATACCTGTGCCATCATCATGGTGAGCAATGCGTATGACGCGATGTTGAAGGGAACGCCTAAAAATATATCGGCACTACGCTGGTAAAGCTGGCAGGATAGTTTGCCCCTTGTTTCGCCTTTTGATGCATCAGCAGGTTGTACGTAAAACTGAAACAAGCTGTGGCAGGGTGGAAGGGCCATTTGGTTTACATCGGCCACGTTCCACGCCGATACCATCATGCGGCGCGAATCCGGGTTGTTTTTAATTTGGTTTACCACCTGGGTTATCTGGTCTATGTGGCCGCCATCTGGTGTTGGCCAGCTGCGCCATTGGTAACCGTACACCGGGCCAAGGTTGCCGCTCTCGTCTGCCCAATCGTCCCAAATGCGTACGCCGTTATCTTTCAGGTACTGGATATTGGTATCGCCGGTTAAAAACCAGATCAGTTCATGGATGATAGATTTTAGGTGTAGCTTCTTTGTTGTCACCATCGGGAAACCATCTTGTAAATTAAAACGCATTTGGTAGCCAAAAACGCTAAGAGTGCCTGTACCTGTGCGGTCATGCTTTTGCGCTCCGTTCTCCATCACATGCTGCATCAGGTCGAGGTACTGTTTCATTTTAGGATAATTATTGATTTCGTGAATTGTTGAATTAGTGATTTCCGATCTTTTGGACGAAACCAACAATCCATAACTATTATTTAGTTGGCATTAAGAAACCAATCTCCCATTCACTTTATAAAACACTACAAATAAAAATAATCTATTTTTGGTATCCTACTGATGTGTATAAATACATGCGGTGTTAATTGAATTTTTGATGATAGCATTTCCCAACGCCAAAATAAATATAGGCCTTAACATTATTGCCCGCCGCCCCGATGGTTACCACGACCTGGAAACCGTTTTTTACCCCATCAAAATTAATGATGTGCTGGAAGTGGTAGAGGCTGATAAACTGAGTTTCGAATTATCTGGTTTAGACATTCCCGGGACGATGGAAGACAACCTTTGTATCAAAGGTTACCATTTGTTAAAAAAAGACCACGACCTGCCGCCGGTAAAAATTTTTCTGGAGAAGAATATCCCGATAGGTGCGGGACTTGGAGGAGGATCTGCCGATGCGGGGTTTTTCATTAAATTGATGAGCGATAAATTTGGCCTTGGGCTAAGCGATGACCGCATGGAAGAATACGCACGGATGCTTGGTGCCGACTGCGCTTTCTTCATCCGCAACAAACCGGTATTCGCGTTTGAGAAGGGAGATGAGTTCGAACCTATCAATCTCGACTTGTCCGCCTACAAAATTGTATTGGTGATGCCCGATGAGCACGTATCTACCGCAGAAGCCTACAGAGGCGTAAAACCTGCCGCGGTTCGCGATTCGTTATACGACCAGGTAAAAACGCCCCTTACAGCATGGAGAGGGCAGATTAAGAATGACTTTGAGGCCCATATCTTCCGCGATCATCCCGTTATACGTGGCGTAAAAGCAGAACTGTACGAGCATGGCGCCATATACGCCAGTATGAGCGGGAGCGGGGCGTCAGTTTTTGGTATTTTTGAGACATTGCCAGACCTTGGGAATATGAAAGAAAACTACCAGGTTTTTGAAAATGTGTAACAAGGCATGGGGTGTACAGCTATCTCAAATCTTAGGTCTTAAAACTCCTATCTAATCTTTGCTGATATATTCCCGGTCTTCGTCACTTAGTGTAGTTTTATCTTCATCGGCGTGTAGCTCATCGTAGTGCTCGCTGATGTTGTATTTCTTGTTTTTTGGGCGGCCCACCAATACGCCTAAAATAAACGCTGCAACCGCGATGGCCGTCATTACCGGCACCTTAGACATATAGGTAGTAGAGAATAGAATTGTGAACTTTACCTCATCAGTGTTTTGCATAATGATGATGGTTAGCAACACCACAATTACAAGCGCGATAATATTTTTAATGCTCATTTTTTCTCCCCCTGGTTTTAGTTTCTACAAGATGCGATTTTAAAACGTGTTTTTAAAATGTTGGATCTCGAGCGACATTAAACACCGGATAAATATTTGAACCGTAGGAGGTGGCCGGGCTCGCGAAAAATCAACTCTTCAATATTCTAACATGCAGATGCCCGCCTTGATTTGGCCACCAAATTTCATCAATTTTTATGGCACGATAATCGCGTTATGTCAATCGATTGTGCGTTAATTTTTAAGCCTGAAATTTCGCTCGAAAATCAAATTGGTATACAAGATCTGCACTTGTACCAGTTTCTATAAAATCTCACATCCGGACTTCGGTACACTTTCTTCCTGAAAATTGACTGTTTTAACAAATTAAGTTTATACTTTATTTAACTTGATATAAATACCTCATTTATAATCCACTAAGCGGTGTATTTAACTTCGAAAAAGGCAATTGCTATTATTTTTAGTATTTGCTTATTTTTTAAATTTGATATGCGTTAATTAATAATTTATATGTACTTAATAAATATTTGATTTTCAAGTATATATATAATTACTATAATTTTTATATTCAAATGTTTTTGTAAAAATATACCACTCTTCCGTGCTGTTTGTAAATAAAAACTGTAATCAATTTCAATACACTATTTGATTTTAAAAAATGCGTCAGTTTCCCTCGGATTTGTTGTGGCGGGAAGATGTATCGCTAAAATATAAGATGGCTTAGAATGGCTTAAAATGCCTTAGATATTGAAGTTTACTTTGCCCCTACCCTGGAGATTTGAGGTGAATTACGGGCGTAATTAGTTAGAGCAAAACGGCAGATTAACGGTTACGGCGCTTAGCTACTTGCTTCTGGGCGACAGGAAAAAGGAAGACTGTAGAAAGGATAATAGCAGAGCCTACCCAAAAACCAGCGGACATTTTATTCATCTCGCCAAAGAAAAGGAACGACATAATGATGCCATATACAGGCTCCAGGTTGGTAACAAGTGCTACCTTAAAGGCCGAAATTTCGCGCATTACCGATACGCCCGCAACATAGGCAAGCGCTGTACATACGGTGCCAAGGATAACAAGGTAACCAATATCAGATAGGTTTGGTAAGGCAAATTCAATGAGCCCACCTGTTACAAAAAGGTAAATAGTGATCCATAAAAGGGCGCCGCTTAGCTCATAAAAAGCAATCACAGGGGCTTCCAGTTTCTTTACAAAACGGCTGTTGATGATGGAAAACAGGCTTGCAAGAATAGCGCTAATTAGGCCTGCTATAATACCCTTAGTGTATTTAGATTCGAATTTAAAGATCAAAACAATGCCGGTAATAATTAAAATTCCGGCTATGATCTCCATTTTTGAGATGCGTGTTTTGTTGATCAGTGGCTCAAAAATAGCGGTAAAAAGTGTAATGGAAGACAAGCAAACCAAGGCCACCGGGATGGTGGAAAGTTTGATAGAAGCGAAAAATAGGATCCAATGGCCGCCCACTAAAGCGCCAGTAAAAGCCAATTTTAGTATCGTTTTAGCCTCTATTTTGAACGCGGTTTTGCTGAATTTGAAGTATAGAAACAACGATACTGCGGCAATTAGCACCCGGTACCAAACTAAATTTACCGCAGATATGGTGATAGCCTGGCCCAATATGCCGGTAAATCCCCAGATAAAAACGGTAAAATGGAGTATTAAAAGGTTTTTATTTAGTCCCGGAATCACCTTTTTTCGCCCCAAATTAGCCCCTGTTTCGGTCATTATTTGGGTGCTTTAATGATAAGGATGTAGGCTAATGTACCAAAAATGAGGCTAGGTGTAAGCACTGCTATGAGGGGTGGGAAGCCTCCTTTTATGGCAAAAACCAACGCGAATTTGTTAACTACAATGTAGGTAAAACAGATGAAAATACCAATCCCCAGGGGTAGGCCAACACCCCCGCGCACCTTTCTGGAAGAGATGGCAACGCCAATACAGGTGAGTACAAAGGTGGATAAGGGCTCTACAAACCGCCTGTATTTTTCAAATTGCATGTCAACAATTACGCCAGTGCTGCGAGTCTTTTCTTTCTCTATTCCCTGGTTCAACACTGCTAAACTCATAGTGCCGTAAATGTTGCTTATCACATTATCATGGGCTTCAAAGTCAATTGGACGCATGTCTAAGGCGGTATCTATAGGGGGTAAATTTGTTTTTAAAGTTTCTTTTAAACCGTTTACATAACGTATAGTTGCCATATTCAGCGTCCACTTATTTTTAAGCGAATCGTACTTTACACTGGTTGCTGTCAACTTCTCTTTTAGCTCATCGCCATCAAATTTTTCGAGCGTAAAATTGTACCCTGTTTTTAAGTTTGGGTCGTAAGTTTGGAGGTAAACAAAGGTGCGTTTATCCAATTGTATGTGCACTTCGCTCTTGGAAGGGTCGTCGTTTTTAAAGAAATGCGAACTCTCAAAAGATACTTTTAGCTTGTTTGTATAAGGTAAAACGTAGATATTTAAGAGCAGAGAAATAACAAATATCAATGATGCCGATATGATATAGGGCCTTGTAAAACGATAAAAACTGGCCTTGCTGGTTAAGATGGGCACAATTTCGGTTTGGTTGGCCATCTTCGCCGTGAAGAAAATTACAGCTAAAAAGTTGATGAGCGGTGATAGCAGCATCATATAAAACGGGATAAACCCGGCGTAATAAACAAATATCACATCATGTATGGTAGTAGCATCACCCAAAAAATTGTCCAAGTGTTCAGAAACATCAAACACTACCGATATCACCAAAAAAATACCCAGCGTAAACACAAATGTGCCCAGATATTTCCTCATGATAAAGGAATCGATAATGGTTAAATACTTATCTAAAAAGCGTTTCATTTATAATCTTTGGCCTAAACGGGTTACCATAACTTTCTTCCAGTCGTAAAACTCACCGCTGATGATTTTATTGCGTGCTTCCTGAACTAACCAGATGTAAAAGTGCAAGTTATGCAAAGTTGCTATCTGCGCCCCCAACATTTCGCCGCTATGGATCAGGTGGCGCAAGTAAGCTTTGCTGTAGCAGGTATCGGCATAAAGGTCGCTATCGGCCTCAATGGCGCTAAAATCGTTCTTCCACTTTTCGTTACGCATGTTCATGACGCCATTTTTGGTGAACAACATGCCGTTGCGTGCGTTACGGGTAGGCATAACACAATCAAACATATCAATGCCTAAGGCTATGTTTTCCAGCAGGTTAATTGGCGTGCCTACACCCATCAGGTAACGCGGTTTATGTTCGGGCAGTATATTACACACTACCTCTGTCATGGCGTACATCTCTTCGGCCGGTTCGCCTACGCTAAGGCCACCAATGGCATTACCTTCGCGTTCAAAAGAAGCGATAACCTCGGCAGAACGGATGCGCAGATCCTTATAAACAGATCCCTGTACAATAGGGAACAGCGTTTGATCGTACCCGTATTTAGGTTGGGTAGCATCAAAACGGTCGCAACAGCGCTTAAGCCAGCGGTGCGTCATCTCTATAGATCGTTTTGCGTAATTATAATCGCAGGGGTAAGGCGTACATTCATCAAAAGCCATAATGATATCGGCACCAATAGTGCGCTGGATATCCATCACATTCTCGGCCGTAAACAGATGTTTAGACCCATCTACATGCGAACGAAAGGTTACGCCCTCTTCCTTTATCTTACGTACCTCGGTAAGCGAATATACCTGGTAGCCTCCGCTATCCGTTAAAATAGGGGCTTCCCAGCCGTTAAATTTGTGTAGGCCGCCGGCCTGTTCAATCGTGTTTAACCCCGGCCGTAAGTATAGGTGGTAGGTGTTCCCTAAGATGATCTGTGCCTTAATATCGTCTTTCAACTCGCGCTGGTGGACTGCTTTTACCGTGCCGGCTGTGCCAACAGGCATAAAAATAGGCGTTTGTATAACCCCGTGGTCTGTAGTAACCTCGCCCGCGCGGGCCTTAGAAAGAGGATCGTGTGCTGTTAAATTAAATTTCATTTATCGGCACAAAATTAACAAAAGCTACCTTATTGTTGTAACCTTTAAAGGTAGCAAAGTGGTAATGTTTGTTGCTGATAGCTAAATGTTTTGCACATTTTGATGAAGTAATACCTTTAATATAAAATATGTTAACATTTCAGCTTTAAAACATGACAACATTACAACCTTTTTTAACAACTTTGCACCTTATTATTAAGGGGTTTGGAAGGTTATATACAAGAGGCATTATTTGTTTTATTTCAGTTATGTTTTATTGTACAGCTGTATTACCTCATTAGTAATCACAGCAAGCTAATGCGCTACACCCCGCAGGATAAAATGCCTGCCCCGGGTGTGGCAATTTCTGTTATTATCAGCGCCCGTAATGAGGCACGCAACCTTATACAAAACTTACCTTATATACTACAGCAAAATTACCCCGATTACGAGGTAGTTGTAATAAACGATTGCTCGAGCGATAACTCTCACGAGGTTTTGCAGGATATCCAGCGCGAGTTTGCGCACCTTAAGGTGGTGACCATTACCGAGCATGTACGCTTCAAAACCGGAAAAAAATTCGCGTTAACCCTGGGCATTAAAGCTGCTAAACACGAGCACCTTTTATTTACCGATGCCGATTGCAAGCCCGCTACTTTAAACTGGATAACCCGCATGGCGGCTAAATTCATCGGCGATACGCAGATCATTTTAGGCTACTCGCCATATACCCATACCGGTAATTTGTTAAACCCGTTCGTCAGGTTCGAGACGTTGAAAACCGCGCTCAATTATCTGTCGGCAGCGCTAAATGGTAACGCTTATATGGGCATTGGCCGTAACCTGGCCTATACCAAAACATTATTTTTTGGGGCGAAGGGTTTTGCGGCGCACATGCACGTAATATCCGGTGATGACGACCTTTTTGTAAACCAAAACTCAACAGCAACAAATACCGTAATTGAGATACACCCCGATACTTTTACTTATACCGATGCCAAAACAACTTTGGGCAGCTGGTTTAGGCAAAAGAAAAGGCACATGGGTGTTGGTAAACTGTATAAAAATAACCACAGGCGCATGCTTAGTTTTGATGCGGTAAGCGGCTTTTTATTTTACGTTTTATTTATATTGTGCCTGGTGTTTAAGTTTGAACCGCTATTAGCCATTGGCGTAGTGGTTTTTAGGTTAGCACTACAGCTAATTATTTACCGCAAGGTATTTAAACGGTTGGCTTGCGGTGATCTGGTATGGTCATTGCCTTTTGTTGATATGATATATTATATATATTTAAACGTGTTTGGATTGATAGGTACCTTTATTAAAACCACCAGATGGAAATAAATAAAAATTTCACCGAGAATGCGAAGAACGATTTTCACCTGGTTGTAAAGGCAAGGGAGGGAAGCCAAAAAGCTTATGCCGACCTGATGCACCGCTATAAAGATTCTATTTACTTTATGGTGCTGAAGATGGTGAACAATAAGGAAGATGCCAACGACCTTACCGTAGAAACCTTTGCCAAAGCCTTTGAAAAGCTGGAAAAATATCAGCCCGAGTATGCCTTTAGTACCTGGCTTTTCCGCGTGGCTACCAATAATTGTATCGATTTTATCCGTAAGAAAAAACTGAATACGCAGTCGATACATGGGATGCTTGATGAGGATGGTGACGAAAAGCCGCTGCAAATAAAATCGGATATACTAAACCCCGAGGAGTTTTCCATCAAAAAACAGCAAACCGAAGAACTTAAATTACTGATAGAGAGTTTACCCATCCGTTATCGTAACCTGATAACATTGCGTTACTTCGACGAGTTGTCGTACGAGGAGATAGCGCAACAGCTCGACTTGCCTTTGGGCACCGTTAAGGCACAATTGTTTAGGGCGAGATACCTGTTAGGTAACATCATTAACCGACATAATAAGGATGACATCTGATATCCTGCTTAAATACTTCCCCGAAATAACAGCCGGGCAACAAGCACAGTTTGCTCAGTTAAAAGAGCTTTACAGTCTTTGGAACAGCCAGATAAACGTGATATCCCGTAAGGATATCGACTTGCTTTACGAACGCCACGTGCTACACTCGTTAGGCATTGCTAAGGTGATGACCTTTTTACCCGGCGAAAACGTGTTAGATGTTGGTACCGGCGGTGGTTTCCCCGGCATTCCACTGGCTATTATGTTCCCCGAAACTAATTTCCATTTGGTTGATTCTATCGGCAAAAAAATAAAGGTAGTTAACGAAGTTGCCGCTGCTTTGGGGTTGCAGAACGTTAAGGGCACCCATGCCCGTGCTGAAGAGATTAAGGAGCAGTTTGATTTTGTTGTGTCGCGCGCGGTTACGCAGCTAAAAGATTTTTACCCCTGGGTAAAGGGCAAATTCAACAAAAGATCTAACAATAAATTAGCTAACGGAATCCTGTATTTAAAGGGTGGCGACCTTACACAAGAAATTGCCGAAGCGGGTTTAGCCGTTCAGCAATATCATCTCAAAGACTACTTTGAGGAGGAGTTTTTTGAAACCAAGGAGGTTATTTACGTGAAGGGGTAGAGTAGTCGTTAAGCCCAACAATTAATACCACTCCTGCATAATTAACTTTTTCTTCAATTTTTTGATCAACCAGCCCTGCTGAATGAAACCCGTCTTTGCCGGCAATATTAAAACTGCCGGAAATTAAATATTCTCCCGGCGAGATGTTTATTTGGCCTTTAAACGAGTTTAAGGCAGCCGTCATCTGTTCGTCACAACCACCTCCTATGCTTTTTACAAGCTTAATGCCATTGATCTTGTGATTACTGTTTACTTTGTAAGACACGATAACATTACCTACAGTATTATTTTCTCTCGCTTTTTTAGGATAAACCAATGCGTTTAACAGGTGATTGGAAAGACTGTCATAAGCCCAATCATTCAAGTTTAAATATGAACGTATTTGTACACGATTGCCAGGGATTAATTTCTCAACTGCCGGCACTGTTGACGTTGGGACCGGCCTTACCAGACTTGTAGCATTCCTGTTAACAACCGGGGTATCTATCACTATAGAAACAGCTGGCGGGGATTTTACGCCTTTTAGCTTTTTGTTTTCGATCGGCGGCGGTGGCGGCGGAAGTTTTATTTGATCTTTTACATTAGGGCGCGCCGGCAGCGGGAGCTTTACCTGGTCCTTTACTTTAGGGGGAGCTGGCGGTGGCGGCATACGGTTTTGTTTTGGCGGTGCAGGAGGCGGTGGCGGGCGTTTCCCGGTATCAGCCAGTTCTTTGGGGCGCTCAATAATGGCAAGGTTGTAGCCGCGTGCTTTTAACTCTTTTTTATCATTATCAGATAGTGTGTTTACGGTATAGGTGTGTTTAAAATTTGTTTTGGCATCCTCAACCATTACGATATCTGATGTGCCTTTGGTGCCATCGGGTGCTGTTAATTGCAGGGTGTGTGTCGCGCTATCGGTTCTTACAATGCGCTCGATGATAAACCCACCGTTTTTCAACGCCTCTGCTTGCTTTTCAGGAGTAAGATTAGCGGGGGTATAAGTAGTTTTTTCACCTGTTTTTTCATCAGTGTGCACCATCTTGTCTGATATTACAGTGATGCCACTTCGTTTTTCAGTTACTTTTAAAGTGTATTTAGCACTATCGATAGCTGGTTTTATAGCCTTTGCTTTCCTCGGAGCCAGTTCAATAAAGCCATAATCTTTACTAAACACCAGTGTTGATGCGCACAGCATGCCCGCGCAAAGCGGGACGGCTGCCAAGTACTTTAGCCTTGCTAACTTACCCGATCGATTTTTGTTTAACATAATGATCCTCTTTTTTAATAGGTTATAATTGAAAAATGAATGCGCTATAGAATTTCCCTGTATGCCGTAGGCGTTGTTCAATAAAAAAGAAGAGTAGGCGAGGGTGTCCTGCTCGTGGGCAGCGGTTTGCTCGTCGGCTATGTATTCATGAATGGTTTTAAGGCTGCGCTGTATCAGGTAGATAAAGGGGTTAAACCAGTTAAAAATTTTTACTATCTCCAGGAAAATTATATCTGCCGAGTGCTTTTGGCGGATGTGCACCAATTCGTGCGCTATAACGGTTTCGGGTTGTGGCACATTGCTGCCAATGAACAGGTAGTTAAAAAAAGAGAAGGCGGTGTTTTTATCTTTAAGTTTAACCAACTTATATTGGTTTGTATCTAACGCCTGGTTTTTACGGGTAAGGATGTACAACTTACGCAGGCGGAAAATCAGCACCAAAAGTGCAAGGGCCACACCTGCAACGTATAAATTAATTACTACATCATCAAAGGTGATTTTAGACGCAGGCGCGGCGGCTGTAGGGGCGTTTATTACAGGGTGGATAACTGAGCCTGTAAATGTTGGTTCCTCTATCAACGGCGCTATAATTTCGGCGGGTTTAAGGATGCTGAGTTGGGTAACGGGCAGCACAAAGGCTACTACGCAACTAAAAATCAAGTAAACGCGACTTAAAGTATAATGCGTATCGCGAATCAGAAACAGGCAATAGCACAAATAAAATACGCCCAGGTATATATTTGCCTCGATAAGGTAATGCAACCAGCTCATTTTTTTTGAGATTTAAGTTTGTTAATCAGTTCGGTAAGTTCATCCAGTTCTTTCAAGCCAAGGTCTTTTTCATCGGCGATGAACGATACCAGGCTCTTATAGGAATTATCAAAGTAGTTGCTCATCAGCTTATCAAACGTAAACTTCTTGTAGTCGTCCTCACTAATGAGGGGGAAGTACACGTGCGAGTTGCCATAGGCTTTATGGTCGATGAATCCTTTACCTTCCAACACTCTAACTACAGTTGATACCGTGTTATAGGCGGGTTTGGGCTCAGGGATCTTCTCGATAATATCTTTTACTATCCCTTCTTTTAATTGCCACAGTATCTGCATGATCTGTTCTTCGGCTTTGGTAAGTTCTTTAAGTTTCATAGCAAACTATTTTTGTAGTTGAATAAAGGTATAACTATTTCTATAGTTTGCAAACTATTTTTGTAGTTTCTATAGATTATTTTTTATAAAATATATTGTTACCTATAAATGCTAATTATTTTAGGAAAATATTTACTTTAGAAGTTCAGAAAAACGCATGTCTCTACTACACCAGGTTGCTTTAACATTTGTAAATAAGATAGGGCCGGTGCTTGCCCGGTCAATGGCAAGCCACTTTGGTGGTGCCGAAGAAGTATTCAAAAAATCTAAAGAGGCTTTAACGCAAGCCCGCGGGGTAGGCGCGAAACGGTTAGAACTATCCGACTTTGATGAAGCCTTGCGCAGGGCAGAGCAGGAGTTGAAGTTTATCCAAAACAACAAAGTAGATGTATTATATTATACGGATCCACGATTTCCGCGCAAGCTAAAGACTTGCCATGATGCGCCTTTGTTGTTATATTCAAAGGGTAATGCCAACCTTAACAATCATCGCATTATTAGTATTGTGGGTACACGCAACGCTACGGATTATGGCCGTAATTTATGTAAGCAATTGGTTGAGGAATTACAGGACTATAATGTACTAATTGTAAGCGGGCTTGCCCTTGGCATAGACACAGCCGCCCATCGCGAAAGCATAGCTTTAAATGTGCCCACGATTGGTGTGCTTGGGCATGGTTACGATAAAATGTATCCTTCACAAAACCGTTCCTTAGCTGAGAAAATGCAGGGTAACGGCGGCTTACTTACCGAATATCCATCGGGCACGATACCCAACCGCGAGAATTTTCCGCAGCGTAACCGCATTGTAGCCGGCATGGCCGATGCTACCGTTGTGGTAGAAGCGGGCTTAAAGGGTGGCGCGTTAATTACTGCCGAAATAGCAAACTCGTATAACCGTGATGTATTTGCTTTTCCAGGAAGGTTGGGAGACGAGTATTCTGAGGGGTGTAATTTTCTGATCCGCAATAATAAAGCTGCCCTGCTTACCTGCGTTGCCGATTTGGCTTACAGCCTCGGTTGGGAAATGAATAGTGATATTACCAGCGCCCCGGAACAATTAATGCTACCGATAGATCTATCCGCAGAAGAACGTGCGGTGTATGAAATTATCCAGCAGCACAAACTCCCGCTGGCAATAGACGACTTATCTATCAAAGCAAATATGCCTATGAGCCAACTTACCATGACCTTGCTGGATATGGAATTGCAGGGCTTTATCCGGTCGTTACCCGGCAAAACGTATAAGGTGAATTAATCCTCTTTAGGGCTATCGTAAAAGGTAAGTTTGCCGGTTGCTTCATAGATCTCTGTCCAGGTATCTAATTCAAATTCGATCAGCGCTACCGAACATGGCGGCACATCCCTGATTGCCCCGCTCAAGTAATAAAGTACCTGGCTTATGCCGGGGTTGTGGCCAATCAAAGCTATAAAATCTTTATCCTGCGGTAAGCTTTCTATCACTTTTAAAAGCGCGCTTTCGCTGGCATCGTAAATTTCTTTATCGGTAATAGCTTGTGGCAGATCTAAAACCTGGCTAAAAACATTTGCGGTAGATAACGTGCGTAAGGCGGGGCTTGCCACCAATATCTGAGGCCAAATGCTGTTCGCTTGCAAACGCGTTGCCATCAGTTCGGCCTGTTTAAAACCTTTGTCGGTAAGCGGGCGTTCAAAATCAGCGAAGCCAGATTCGTGCGCGGCTTTGGCGTGGCGGATAAGTAATAACTTTTTCATGAGCATAAAACAAAAAAGAGGAACGTTTGTCCCTCTTTTTTTGTTTGTAATTTAAGCTTTAAGTCTTAGAATTTGTAACCGATAGAAACACCGAATACACGGTTTTTAGTTTTAACTGTATCATCATTAGAGATGTTAGACAGACCAAGGTCGTAGTTTAAACCAGCCAGGAAACCGCCTTTAAATTCAACACCTGCAATGCCATTTAAACCAAAATCAGTACGTTTAATGTCACCGGCATCACTACCAAAACTAAGGTCTGTGCTCTCAGTTACACCACCACTGGTATTTTTTGATTTAGCAATTACACCTACTGCGGCATAAGGGCCTGCACCCAAATATATGTTACCGATAACTACAGGGATGTGATAAACAATGTTTACTGGCACCTGTAAGTAGTAAAGGTTTATTTTTGCAACATCGCCGTCACTTTCTTCTTTACCACCTTTGCCGGTAAAGTTTAAAGCTGGTTGTATAGAAACACCGCCTAATTTAAAATCAGCAAATACACCGGCAGAAAACGTGGTTAAAGTACCTGAAGTGTAGGTAACAGATGAGCCGGATGCTGATGCAGACGCCGATAAAGTTGCAAAATTTACACCGCCCCTGATACCAAAAGTTGGTAATTGCGCAAACGCTGTTTATGCCGCAAACGCGCAGCAAAGTAATAGTAATAATTTTTTCATGTGATTAGATTATTGTTTGCGTTAAAATAAGAATTTAAACCAACTAATTCGTTTAAATTACTTATTTACAAATGCAGCTATAGGTTCTTCGGGTATATCATGCATACATTTAAAATGGCCGAGCGGACATTTTTCCAACCCGAATTTTGAGCAGGGGCGGCAGCTTAAATCAATGCCGGCTACCAAAACATCCTTTACCATGTAGGGTTGTACGCCCAAAAGATTGGGTACGGTTCCCCCCCAGATAGATATGATGGGCCGGTCGAAAGCTTCGGCAATATGGGTGAGGCCGGTATCAAATCCAATAATGCTTTTGGCCTGCGACACCAGGAAAACTGATTCGTCAAGCGTGGTTATCCCGCAGGCATTATAAATTCTTGTGCCAATGGCCGCGGCAATTTCTTCGCCATTGGCCTTTACATCGTTACCACCTAAAAGCACAATTGGTGCATTGACCTGCCTGCAAATGTTGATGATTTTCTCATTTGGCATCCTTTTGGTAAAGTGTGTAGCGCCAATTACAAATGCTACATAGTTTTGGTGCGATGCAGGGAGCAGGATAGATAGCTGATAATCCTGTTTGATGTAGTAATCTATCGGCTTGCCATCATTTGTTACCCCTAAAAACTGTACTGTTTTTAAATACCTATCCACTAAATGTGTGGGCGGCACAAGATTTAAATTAAACTTAAGGCTTAGCCATTTGCGGATGGTTTGTTTTTTATAGGTTGACGCCTTGATGCGCGTGCGCAGTTTTATGAGCGCGGTACGCAGGTTATTATGCAGATCGATGATGTGATCGTAACCCTCTGCTTTGATATCGGAAATGGTTTCGCCAAGAGTTGGATTCAGGAGCAATAACTTATCCACGTAGGGGTTATTGTCGTAAATATATTTGAACGCGGATTTGGTTAGGAAGTGCACCTCAGCATCCGGTAATTGCATTTTTAAGCAACGCACAACAGGTGTGGTATATATAATATCACCCATCGAGCTAAAGCGGATAACCAGGATCTTCATTAGATTATTAGTGATTTATTGATTTCGAATTTCGAATGTTTGGTTTCGGATTTATAAATTTGTGGTTTTATATCAACCTTTTTTCGCCTCACTTTGCGCTTTTATCCTGTTAATGATGGATGTGGACGAGTACCCATCAACAAGCGTAATGGTTTTTACTTCGCCGCCATTGGCTAATACTTCCCTGGCCCCGGCAATTTGGTCTACCGTATAATCGGCGCCTTTAACCAATACATCAGGCAGCAGTTCAGAAATAAGGTCACGTGGCGTATCTTCTTTAAACAGTACCACAGCATCAACAAAAAACAGGGCAGCTAATAGCGCGGCACGGTTATTTTGATCGTTTACGGGGCGGCTTTCACCCTTTAACCGCTTTACAGATGCATCAGCATTTAGGCCGATGATGAGTTTATCGCCCAGTTCCGCAGCTTTGGATAGATAGGTAATATGCCCTAAATGCAGCAGATCGAAAACACCGTTGGTAAACACCACTTTTTTGCCCTCTCTTTTCCACCCGGAAATGGCAGCTTTAAGCTGGGGTAAGGTAACTATCTTACTAAGAAGCGTTTTTTCGAGATCGTGGCGCATGCTATAAATTTAGTAAAAATTAATAGGCATCATCCACCGCTTTGCACAGAATGTGGCCAATAAGGATATGCATCTCCTGTACACGCGCCGTTACATCAGATGGCACAATAATATTCAAATCGCAAATGCCATTCATTTTGCCACCATCGCGGCCGGATAACCCAAGTGTTTTACAACCGATTTTACCTGCTGCATCAAACGCGTTCAATATCCCCTGGCTATTACCACTTGTAGAAATGCCTATAAAAAGGTCGCCAGGTTGTGCAAGTGCTTCTACCTGGCGCGAGAATACATGGTTGTACCCATAATCGTTAGCTATAGCTGTAAGTGCCGATGTATCAACCGTTAAGGCTATGCCCGGCAGGGCTTTGCGCTCTTTTACAAAGCGGCCGCTCAATTCTGCCGCTATGTGTTGCGCATCGGCAGCACTGCCACCGTTACCTGCAATCAATACTTTTTTACCATCTTTTAATACAGCTACCATGGTACGGCAAGCCACCTCAATATCGTTAGACAGGCTTTCGATAACCTTCTGTATTAATTTTTGATGCTCGTATAGTTCTTCAATAACCATCTGTTGTAAATCCTAATTTCTAAAACGCTAAATTCTAAAGTAGACTTTAAATTCCAAGATTAAATCCTAATCTGTCATCACAAACCACTAATCTCTGCCTCGAATATCTTCCAGTATTTCTTTAACCGTTGTAACCGCTGCGCCGGTTTGTCTTATCACGATGGCGGCGGCGTGGTTTGCCAGTTCGCAGGCTTCTTCTACATTTAAGCCTTGTGCCATAAAGTAAACCATGGTGGCAATAACGGTGTCGCCTGCGCCGGTAACGTCAAATACGGATGTGGCCGTAACCGGTAATAGTTTGTATGTTAATTCGCTGATGATAACCATGCCTTGTTCGGATAAGGTTACCACAATATATTCTGCCCCGGTTTGTTTCAGTATGATGCGGGCCGCCTGCTGCAGTTCGTCAATATTGGTGATCTTTTCTGTTTTGGCAGCCTCGGCCAGTTCCTTACGGTTGGGCTTGATGATGTAAGCACCTTTGTATTTACCGTAGTTAAGTCCTTTAGGGTCTATAACTACTTTTTTACCTTGTTTATTGGCTTCAGCTATTAATTCCTGTGTAAGGCCTTCAGAGAATAACCCTTTGTTATAATCAGAAAATATTACAATATCCGCTTGCGCGATACCTGCTTTTATCTGCCCGATAAAATCAGCCTGCAAAGATTCTGTTAGCGGGCTTGTTACTTCTCTGTCCACTCTTACCAATTGATGGCTGCCGGCCATTACGCGGGTTTTTACCGTAGTAGGGCGGGTATTATCCTTAAAAATGCCATCAACGTCAATGCCTTCTTCAATCAAAATATTGGTTAATCGTACAGCATCAGTATCATCGCCGGTAATACCTGCTAACGAAATTTTGGCGCCGAGCGATAACAAGTTTTGCGCTACGTTGGCTGCGCCGCCGGGGGTAGTGAATTCTTTTTTTACATTTACGATAGGCACGGGTGCCTCGGGCGAGAGCCTGGTGGCATCACCTATAATATAATGATCGATCATCAAGTCGCCAATTACCAAAATGTTTGGCGTTGGGCCCGTTTTTTGAAGCTCTCGTACTTTATCTGTTAGGGTCATTCTTTCGTGTCATTGGTCATTAAGTCATTTCGACTTGCCGACTTTACAGTGTTTACTTGCCGCCTCTTTTCTTTTCAAATACCTTTGTAATCTCGACTAAAGACAGGGCATTAAGGCACATTTCTTTTGTTAAACCGCCCTTGCGGGCAACATTTATGCCGTATTCCATATCATGGAAACCGCTGTTACGGTGCGCATCGGGATTAATAGATAATGTAACACCTTTATCCAGCGCATATTGGTGCCATCGCCAGTCGAGATCGAGCCTCACCGGGTTGGCGTTAATTTCTATTACCACATTATTGGCGGCACAGGCATCAATAACCTTTTTGTGGTCGATATCATACCCCTTTCGGCTAAGTAAAAGCCTGCCGGTTGGGTGGCCCAAAATGGTGGTATATGGATTTTCTATCGCTTTAATTAAACGTGCGGTGGCTTTATCTTCGGCCATTTTTAGGTTAGCGTGCACCGATGCCACAATAAAATCAAATTTTTTTAGGATTTCGTCCGGATAATCCAGCCCGCCATCATTTAAAATGTCCGATTCGACACCTTTAAAAATGTGGAATCCGGTTATCTTTTTGTTGAGGTGGTCTATCTCTTCCTGTTGCTGCAATACACGCTCGATGCTTAAACCTTTAGCGTAGAAAGCACTTTTGCTGTGGTCGCAAATACCAAGGTATTCCAGTTTTAGCTCGTCGCGACAGTATAGGGCAATTTCTTCAAGGGTGTTTACACCGTCGCTCCAGGTACTGTGGTTGTGCAGGGCGCCTTTCAGGTCGTGATAACTTATCAGGGTGGGAAGCTTATTTTCTGCAGCTTTTTCAATAAAGGTAATGCCTTCGCGCAATTCGGGCTGCATCCAGGCAAGGCCGGCCTTTTGGTATATTATTTCTTCTGTTTCGGGCTGCTCCAAAGGGATATTGATGCGCGATAGCACTTCATCAACATGCTCAATTGTGCCTGTGTTAACAAAAAGCTCATAATAGTAATCAGCCTTATCTACGCAGATGATATCAACCAGTAGCCCGTTTTTAAGTTCGGCAGAGATATGGGTGCCGTTTAAAACAACGTTTTGCAGGGTATCCAATTCGGCTAATGCATTAAAGGCTATCTGCTGGCTTAGGCTGCCCACAACAATAACCAGTTCGCTGATGATCTCGTTCAACCTGCGAAACTCGCCTGCCACATGTTTAAGCGCGTCCGGGAAGATTCCTTTGATCTCCTGCATCAGGTTTTTAACTTCCTGCTCCACCTGCGAATAAAGGAACTTACCATTCCCCGCCATGCGAAATTCGATAACCTTCTTTATCTCGTCCTGCGTTTTTAAACCGAAGCCTTTAGCTTCAACAAGGCGGTTTTCGTTACAGGCATAATATAGCTCACCAACGTTTTCGATGCCAAGCTCTTTCCAGATGATCGCTACTTTTTTTGCACCGATGCCCTTAATGCCCATCATCTCTACCACACCCTCAGGCGTTTTATCAAGCATATCCTGCAGTTCGGCCATGGTGCCGGTTTTTAGCAGTTCGGCAATTTTTGCGGCCAGGCTTTTGCCAATGCCATCTATCTTCTCCAGTTCGGCAACGGTTTTACCCGCCAGTTGGAAAGGCAGCTTATCTACCTTAAGGGCAGCATTAGCTATCGATTTTATTTTGAAGGGGTTAACCTCGTTTAATTCCATCAATTGCGATAATAAACGAAGCTTGCGTGCTATGGGTTTGTTCTCCATAATTTAGATATGCTGTAAAAATACAAATTGAGGTTTAAAGCTATGCTTAATTTGTGTGTTTTATTCCTTTAGGCAGAATCATCTTATATTTACCAGCAAACGATAAGCCGTGCTTGAAATTGATCAGGAAAAATTCGATAGAAATTTATTATTAACACAAATTTACTGCGAAGATCAGCTCGCCAGTAGCGAAAGTCCTGTTGCAGAAGTATTACGCAGTTTTAATCCGGAGTATAAGGGAGAGAAGATATTTTCATACCAATACCAAAAAGACAAATATGTGGTTTGGGCTGTAGAGCCCTGGTCGGATGATCTTTATGATAAACTATTTGATGATCAATTGCGCCATAAGGAAAGTATCGTAAATCCAACCGCGGCGAATGCTTTATATAAAGGACGAATATTGATCGCAGAAATTGATTCCTCGGTTACTGATGGGGCATCAGAAGCTGAATCTGATGGCTTTATCGATATTTACGATTGCCCGCCAATTGATACTTGGTTTTATAAGTCTTCTAATGATACCGGGCGAGTTTTTTATGCCTGGATACCGGAGCGCTTTGTTGAACTAACACAGAACGCGATAGATGTAAATGCTTTGGAATGTTTTACTTGGGAGGACGCTTTCGTGCTCAGAAAAGAGGCTAATACTCCTTATCATTATACCTATCAAACGCAGTTCCCTCCGGCGAAAAAAAATAAAAATACTTTTTTTTGGATATTAGCCATTATGCTGTTAATTAGGCTTATAGTTTCTTTAGTAAAATAAAAAAAGCCACCTGTTAGGGTAGCTTTGTTCATCAAATATCAAAAATTTAGTACGTGGTACCGTCTTCTCCAAGCACTATAGCTTTTGACGTCAAAATGGTATTGGGTAGTGGGTACTGCCAGATTATAGCACCTGAGGCGTCATTAAACGCAGTAAAGTGACCAATGCCATCGCCGTTATCGGCGCTGCCCATAAATATCCTACCAAAAGCAGCTGTTGGCGTACTATCGCTTACAAGGGTGTTCGCCTCCCATATTTGTGCACCGGTATTGGCGTTAACGGCATACAGACGATTAGCGCCATTGCTTGCATATAATATGCCTTTAGACAAATAAGGCCCCTGCTTGAACCCTCCCTTCCCTACGAGGCCTTTCCACTTAAGGATGCCATCGACTTCCGTAACCGCGTATAAACTGCCTGCTTTGTTAGGGTCATCAGGATCAAACTGGCTTCCAAAATAAAGTATCCCTTTATCAATGATAATTCTTGAAGCCTCAAGGGATAAGTTGTCATTGGCGTTAAAGGTCCACGTTAGTTGCCCCTTGTACATATTAATTGCGCTTACAGTACCGCTTCTGTTGCCAATAAAAACAACTCCGTTTGAAACTTCGGGCTTTGCCTAGATCATTTCACCGCCGGTAGCGCAATCCCATTTTTCAACTCCGCTCGCAATATCGAAGGCGTATACGATCCCGGCTGAACTGCCAATGAATACCACCCCTTTTGATGTCGTAGGGGACGAATCAAGATTATAAGGTGTTCTGAATTTCCATTTTAAGGTGCCTGTTGCGGCATTAACAGCATACATATAATGGTTCCTGGCGCCAAAAAATACAATACCATTATCTATAACGGGGCTCGATAGTATTTCACCGGTGGCAGTAAATTTCCATTTTACCGCTCCTGTAGCAGCATCAAACGCATATAAACCCGAACTGATGTTGGTGGCGTAGATCACTCCATTGTCGTATACGGGGTAGCCGTATGTAAAATCTCCGGCGGTGTCCTGGAACTTCCAGATCAACGTGCCATCATGCCCATTAAGGGCATAAAAGAGGCCATTTTGAGACCCAAAAAAAACGGTATAATTTTGTTCCGGTTCGGGATCAGGGTCGGGATGCGGATGTGAGCCTTTCTTGCAGGCCATGCTCAAAGTTATTAATGCTAAGACAAGGATTTTAAATAATTGCTTATTTGGCGAAAGGTTAAATTTGTTTTGTGACAGGTTATGTTTTTTCATGATAACTACTTGTTTAAGTGGGTAAATGATGTATTTATCAATAAATTAATATCAGGTATTTAAATATAAAAGGGAAAGAAAGCCACCGTTACCGGTAGCTTTCTTCAATCAAAATTTAGTATACTGTGCCGTCTTCTCCAAGAACTATCGCTTTTGACGTTAAAATAGTATTGGGGAGTGGATACTGCCAGATTATGGCACCCGAAGTGGCATCAAACGCAGTAAAATGTCCAATGCTGTCGCCATTGTCTTCGCTGCCTATAAACAACCTGCCAAAAGCAACCGTTGGCTGACTATCGCTTACAAAGTTATTAGAATCCCATATTTGTAAACCGGTAGCAGCATTAACGGCATACAAATGATTAAAGCCATCGCTTGCATATAGTACACCGTTAGACAAATAAGGCCCCGGCTTGAACCCCCCTTTGCCCTTAAGGCCTCTCCATATAAGGGTGCCATCGCTTTCGTTAATAGCGTACACACTGCCTAATAGGTTAAACGTCTCATGATCAACCCAGCTCCCAAAATATATCACGCCACTCTTAATGGTAAGTACCGCATACTCAAGGGATATGTCATCATTAGTATTAAAACTCCATTTTAGTAGCCCGGTAGTTGCGTCAACGGCGCTTATAATGCCGGTTCTGTTGCCAATAAAAACAACTCCGTTTGAAACTTCGGGCTTTGCTTGTACCATGGCATTGCCCGTAGCATATTCCCATTTTTTAATTCCGGTTATTGCATCAAATGCGAATAAGACCCCGGCAGCACTGCCAATGTATACCACCCCGTTTGATACTGTAGGGCCCGAATCAAGATTATATGGAGTTTTGAATTTCCATTTTAAGGTGCCTGTTGCGGCATCAACAGCGTATATATAATGGTCCCTGGCGCCAAAATATACAATGCCGTTAGCTATAGTGGGGCTTGATAGTGTTTCTTTGGTGGCAGCAAATTTCCATTTTACTGCGCCTGTAGTAGCATCAAAAGCATATAAACCATACGCGATATTGGTAGCGTAGATGACCCCGCTTTCATATATCGGGTAGCCATATGTAAAGTCTGCGGTGAGCTCCTCGTACTTCCAAATCAGAGTGCCGTCCGTTCCTTTAAGGGCATAAAAAAGGCCATTTTGAGACCCGAAAAAAACGGTGTAATTTTCAACCGGATCAGGATCTGGGTTTGGATGAGTGGGTGTCGTTTTATCTTTTTTGCACGCCGTGCCAAAAAATATCAACGCTAAGAAAAGAATTTTAAACAACGGATTGTTTAAG
Source organism: Mucilaginibacter sp. UYNi724 (assembly GCF_054057495.1). Classification (NCBI taxonomy): domain Bacteria; kingdom Pseudomonadati; phylum Bacteroidota; class Sphingobacteriia; order Sphingobacteriales; family Sphingobacteriaceae; genus Mucilaginibacter; species Mucilaginibacter sp. UYNi724. The sequence goes on from NZ_JBSRZI010000003.1 coordinate 147,981, forward strand.
GAAAGGTTAAATTTGTTGTTTGAAAAGTCGGATTTTTTCATGATAGATAACTTATTTAAATTAATAATCGGCTTATTTATCAATACGTTAAGTGCTTAGGTATATAAATGTAAATAAATTTTAATTTAAAAGCAAAAAAGCCGCCATTACAGGCAGCTTTCATACTCAGGATATTATCATCTTATTTTATAACCACATCGTAAGGCATACGTGCCTGAGGGGTGCGCATCATTTTGGTGACGCCCTTTATTTGTTCGTAATAGCGGTAATTGTCGCCAAGTTCGGCTTTTACAAAGCGCGCTTTTACTTCGGCGGTAAGGCCTGCGCCAAAACGGTCGAGCGTGCTTTTTTGCTCGGGGTAGGATACCAGCTTGTAATCTTTTAGGTTCGCTTTTTTGGCGGCCGATTGTATGGCATCGTTGATGTTACCCAACCTGTCAACCAAGCCAATTTTTAATGCCTGGGTGCCTGTCCATACGCGGCCCTGGCCAATGCTGTTAATATACTCCTGTGTTTTACCGCGGCCCTTTGCTACAGCTTTGGTAAAATCATCGTAACCGTGGTTGACGCTGTTTTGTAGGATAGCCCTTTCTTCGGGGGTAAGGGGACGGCTAACATCACCCAGATCGGCATACTTTCCGGTTTTTACACCATCGAAATTAAGGCCCAGTTTATCGGTAAATAATTTTTGCATATTAGGCAAAATGGCAAAAATACCTATCGAGCCGGTAATGGTATTTGGTTCGGCAATAATAGAATCGGCCGCGCACGCTATGTAATAACCGCCCGATGCTGCCACATCACCCATAGAAATTATGATAGGTTTTACTTTTTTGGTAAGCATCACCTCGCGCCAGATAACATCTGATGCCAGCGAACTGCCACCAGGTGAGTTAACCCTTAAAACTACAGCTTTCACTTTATCATCGTTACGCACTTTACGTAACTCTTTGGAAATGGTTTCAGACCCAATGCTATTATCGTCGCCATCGCCGCCAGCTATTTCGCCCGATGCGTATATTACCGCGATACGGTTTTTAGAAGAAATAGCGTCAGGATCGGTAGTAGATGCTACGTCGCTCCTTAAGTAATTGTCAAGCTCGGCGGTTGCTATATCGTTTTTTTGTTTTGTGCCGGTGCGTTGTTTCAGGTCAGAAAGGATCTCGTCTTTATACTTAAGGCCGTCAACAAGTTTATATTTTAAGGCGTCTTCGGGTTGTTGTATCAAACCCGTATTGGCGTAATTAAATAACGAATCTTTATTAATGTTACGGCTTTTGCCAATGCCCGTTAAAAAGTGATCATACATCGACCCTAAGTACGAGGTAACCTGCAGGCGGTTGGCATCACTCATTTTGGTTAAGATGTACGGTTCAACCGCGCTTTTATAAGTACCAACCTTTATCACCTGTGCCTCAATACCCAGTTTATCTAACGCACCTTTCAGGAAGGTTATCTGGGAACTAAATCCTCTAAATTCGAAGATCCCTTTTGGATTAATGTAAACTTTATCGGCAACGGATGCCAGGTAGTAAAAGCCCTGGGTATAAATTTCAGAATATGCTATGATGAACTTTTTAGATTTCTTAAAATCGATAAGCGCGTTCCGGATCTCTTCGGTAGTGGCCTGGCCATTCATCATGTAACTTTCGTCTAAAAAGATGCCTTTTATCTTATCGTCTGTTTTGGCTTTTTTAATGCTTGCAAGGATATCGTTCAGGCCCAGGTCGCGTTTTTTATCCAGCCCTAAAAACGGCAGGTTACTAAACGGGTTGTTTGGCGTGCGCTCGTTTATCTGGTAATCAAACTTGATATGAAGTACCGAATTTGCATCAACCTCTTCCGCTTTCTCACTACCGGCCGCAGCAATCAGGCCAATTAAAATTGCAAATCCGATAACGAAAATAAGCGTAACACCAACTATGGTGGCCAATACAAATTTGAAGAATTGTTTCATTAACTGTTATAAATAATCTATATATGCAAACTTAGTAATTAGCACACCATTAAGAGCCTTATACATAATAATTGTTACAACATGATTAACGTTTTTTTACTACTTGGCAGTAACCTGGGCAACCGTAAATCGTTTTTGCATATGGCTATTGAACATGTGGGGCAGGAGGTCGGCACTATCATACAAAAATCGCCCGTTTACGAAACGCAATCATGGGGAAAAACAGACCTGCCCGACTATTTAAACCAAGTTATACTATTACAAACCACGTTAACAGCACAACAAGTATTAGAAAAAGTATTAGGTATTGAGATACAACTTGGCCGCACCCGCGAAGAGAGGTGGGGCTCGCGCACTATTGATATTGATATTTTATTTTATGGTGATGAGATCATTAATGATGAAAATTTAACGGTGCCTCATCCGCAATTGCACAACAGAAAGTTTACCTTAGAGCCTTTGGGGATGATCGCACCTGATTTTATACATCCTGTGTTAAATAAAACTATATTAGATTTGAAAAATAGCCTTAACGACGATTTGGTCGTAAAAAAGTTATAAATTTGATTATCATAAACTTTGCAGATGCCTGATAATTTACCACCACAAGACCTCGACCTGTCGTTTTTATACGAGATTGCCGATGGTAGCGATGATTTTATTGTTGATTCTATAGGGATGTTCCTGGAACAAACACCGCAATTAATAACCGCTATTACCAATGCCATTGATACCGGCGAATGGGTTGTTGCTGCACAAGCTGCTCATAAACTTAAACCAAACCTTGGCTTTTTTGGAATGCCCCAAAGCCAGGCTAATATTCAAGATGTTGAACTTGCCTGCAAAGCAGGTGGTGCAGACCCCGCAGATATAAAAACCAAATTTGAAGCGGTTAAAGCAGTAGTGGAAACTAACCTGATAGAGCTGGAGAAGATAAAGAAAGAGAAAAAAGCGAACCTATAGCAGTTTAAGGTTCAAAGTAGAATTTTTAAAGTTGAAAAAAATATAAAAGGAAAGGCAATCACACATGATTGCCTTTCCTTTTATATTGTATTAAATTTTAGCCCGCTTTAGGACTTTCTATTTTTAACTTTCTACCATTAAGCTACTTCTTCCAGCTTAAAGCTGTAGCTTTCCATAATAAGGTTGGCTAACAGGTTTTTGCAGGCCTGGTCAACTTTGGCGTTAGCTGTTTCGGTGCTGTCGGCTTCAATTTCAAGGGTGATGTGTTTACCTATACGCACGTTTTGTATTTCAGATAAGCCCAGGTTTTTCATGCTGCCAGTTACGGCTTTTCCTTGTGGGTCAAGTATTTCTTTCTTCGGCATTACATCAATTTCGGCCAGGAATTTTTTCATCTGTTTGTTTTTGTAGGGCGATAACGGTAATAAGCTTAACTATGTTTATGAGTATTGCCTATTACGGTGCTATCCGCAAATTTTAGTTGAATAATTGATAAGGTGATATACATTACGATAACCACCGGAACTGCCGCAAATTTAAAAAATAGAATGAGTATTGCCGAGAATAACAACAATATATAGCGATAAAAATTTTTGTTGAAATCGCGGTTCTTAAATTTAAGCGACATTAAAGGGATCTCGGCCACCAGCAGCGTACACATAACAATTATGAACGCCGTTAAACCGTAGGGGTTAAGTATATAACGCGATACGTTGCTGTATTGTACCAGTATCAATGGAATAGAAGCTATCAGGATGGCATTAGCCGGAGTTGGTAAACCAATAAAACTTTCGGCCTGGCGTGTATCGGTGTTGAACTTGGCAAGCCTTAATGCCGAGAATACCGGGATAAGGAATGCTATAAAATTAAGGTATTCGCTTACGTGTTGTATTTGCGGGGCTTGTAGCAGCAACTCATACATAATGGCTGATGGCAATACGCCAAAGCTTACCATATCTGCAAGGGAGTCAAGATCCTTACCAATGCCCGAAAAGGATTGTAAAACACGTGAGGCAAATCCGTCGAAAAAGTCAAAAATTGCAGCCAGGAAAATGGCATAGGCGGCAAAAACAAGATTATCCTGAAAAGTAAAAACAATGCCTATGCAACCGCTGAACAGGTTTGCACACGTTATAGCATTTGGAAGATGTTTTTTAACCCGTCGCCTCATAATGTGATGAAGGTATCATAAAATTTACAAAAACCCAAAGGAGTTGTAATTAACCTTCTGTTAACTATTAACTCCTTTAGGTGTAAAGATATTATGAATTCATTGATATCAAAAATTCTTCGTTGGTACGGGTGCCTCTAATTTGCGCCTGTAAAAATTCCATCGACTCCTGCGAGTTCATATCTGCGAGGTGGTTACGCAGTATCCAGATCCGTTGCAGGGTGTCGCGGTCAAGCAGCAAGTCGTCACGACGAGTGCTTGATGCGGTGATATCGATAGCAGGGAAAATACGTTTGTTAGATAGTTTACGATCCAATTGTAACTCCATGTTACCTGTACCTTTAAACTCTTCAAATATAACCTCGTCCATCTTAGAACCGGTTTCTGTTAATGCTGTCGCGATGATAGTTAATGAACCGCCATCCTCGATGTTACGGGCAGCACCAAAAAAGCGTTTTGGTTTATGTAGCGCGTTGGCATCAACACCACCCGATAATATTTTACCTGAAGCAGGCGCTACCGTATTGTAAGCACGTGCCAAACGGGTGATAGAATCCAGCAGGATAACTACATCGTGGCCACACTCCACCATACGTTTTGCTTTCTCCAAAACAATGTTGGCAATTTTTACGTGGCGTTCTGCAGGCTCATCAAAGGTTGATGAAACCACTTCTGCGCGTACACTGCGGGCCATATCCGTAACCTCTTCAGGGCGTTCGTCTATAAGTAAGATGATCAGGTAAACCTCAGGGTGATTTTTGGCTATTGCGTTAGCAACATCCTTTAGCAACATGGTTTTACCCGTTTTTGGCTGTGCCACAATTAAACCACGCTGCCCTTTACCAATAGGCGAGAACAGGTCCATGATACGGGTAGAATAATTACCGGCATCCGTAAACAAATTCAACTTTTCTGATGGGAAAAGCGGTGTTAAGTGGTCAAACGGTACACGGTCGCGTACTTCGGCAGGTATGCGGCCGTTAATAGCTTCTACACGTACCAGCGGGAAATATTTTTCACCCTCCTTTGGCGGGCGGATGCTACCGCGAACGGTATCACCTGTTTTTAAGCCGAAAAGTTTTATCTGCGATTGTGATACGTAAATATCATCAGGAGAGGTAAGGTAGTTATAATCTGACGAGCGCAAGAAACCGTAACCATCGGGCATTATCTCTAAAACGCCTTCGTTAACAATAACGTTATCAAAATCAAGGTTAATAGCCGGCTCCTGGTTTTTGGACTGTTGAGGGGCGCGGCGCTCAAATTTTTGAGGGCGGCTTTCAGTTGCAGGTTGTTCCGGCTGGCCGGCTTGCTCTGTTTTTTCACCGGCCTGCTCTTCGGTAGTTTCTGTAGCAGGCGCGGCCTCTGCAGTTACCGTAGGTTCATTATGGTTGTTACCGTCTTTTTCCTGCTCTTCATCTTCTTCCTCCTGGTTAAACAGGTTGGTATCATCTAAAGGCACCTCAACACGTGGGGTATCTTTGGTTTTTACAGAACGGGTACGCTTCCGTGTTTTCTCGTTATTATCTACAGCGGCTTCGGGAGCGGGCTTTTCTGCGTAGTTATTTTCAACAGTGTTATGTTGGTTCCTGGCGGCTTCAATTAACTGTTGTTGTTCTACTATTTTGGTGATCAGTGATGCTTTTCTAAGCTCATCTGCTTCTGCAATACCCAAACTTTTAGCAATTTCGCGCAACTCAGAAACGAGTTTGTCGTTCAATTCGGTTGTATCAGACATGATATGAATTATAGTTCAAAAGGATTTTTTGTGTGAAAATTGTTTTGTGAAACCCTGATTATGCAATTAAACGCCAGGTAAAGTATTAGCTAATAAAGTACGTGGAGATAAAATTGTTTCTTTAGTGCAAGAAAATAATGCAGGAAAACAATGCAATTTTAATCAAATTATCTTAAAATGCAAATTTATTAAAAAAATAAAGGGTTGATTTTAATTTTTTAGTTTTGCCAACCATAACAAATTCAAAATCTACATGATATCCCGCGCCCAACTCATCGAACAGATAAAACAGAAAAAATCATTTTTATGCGTTGGCCTTGATACCGACATAGATAAGATCCCCGAGTTTCTGCTGAATTACCCAGACCCGGTTTTTGAGTTCAACAAACGCATTATTGATGCCACTAAAGATCTTTGTATCGCTTACAAACCAAACGCCGCCTTTTACGAAAGCCGGGGTTTGAACGGATTGCAAAGCCTAATAAGTACCGCGCAATACGCACCAAAAGATATCCTGAATATTATAGATGCCAAACGCGGCGATATCGGCAATACATCTGACAACTACGCAAAGGCATTTTTTAACGAAGAAACATCGGGGATGAACTTTGATGCCATTACCGTTACACCATATATGGGTAATGACAGCGTAACGCCTTATTTAAAATATGATGGTAAATGGGTAATTATCCTGGCGCTAACCTCATCTGTAGGGAGCAAAGATTTCCAGTACCTGGAAACCGAAACAGGCTTTTTGTACGAAACCGTTATTCAAAAGGCCAATACCTGGGCGGGGGCCGATAGGCTGATGTTTGTAGTGGGTGCTACCAAAAGCACTGAGTTTACCAATATCCGAAAATACGCGCCCGATAACTTTCTGCTGGTACCAGGCGTTGGCGCGCAGGGTGGTAATCTTGCAGACGTTTGCCAATATGGTATGACCAAAGATTGCGGCCTCATCGTTAATTCATCCCGCGGGATCATTTACGCCGGCAACGGCGAAGACTTTGCAGATGCCGCCCGTGCCGAAGCCCTCAAATTACAACAGCAGATGCAGGGTGAGTTGGAGAAAGCAGGAGTTATTTAGGAAGAGTCAAGAGCCAAGAAACAAGAATCAAGAGCTAAAATATAAGAGCCAAGAAACAAGAATCAAGAGCTAAGATATAAGAACCAAGAAATAAGAGTCAAGAAACAAGAGCTAAGGCCACGAGAATAAATTTTTTGTCATGGTTCTTGTTTCTTGACTCTCAAAAACTATACTTCCAGTTTTCCTTCTATTGAATCATCAAGTGTTTTACCAAGGGCGGCGCCTACCAGTTGTTTTACAAACGCTACAGCGTTGCCGTGTTTGTTATCCCAATAGTATCCTTGCGTTGGCGAAACCTTGATAACAGAGATCCGCGGGTCGTCCACACCTTCAGTAAACCAGGTTTTTAAGATGGGTTCCCATAACTCTTTAATTTTTTCCTTGTCTTCGGTTATTTCGGCGATGCCATAAATATTCAGGAAGTCGGAGTATTTAGATCCCTGGAACAATAGCTGAACCATCGGATCGGTAGCAATCTCCGCATTCTTGTGGCTGTCATTTGCACTCAGGAACCATAGGTCGCCGTTATCATCAATTTTTTGTGGCGACATAGGGCGGGTCGAGAAAGGTAACCCTGTTTTAATATTGCTACAGAAAAAGCAGCTGGTACCCTCAGCCATTTCTTTTAATTTTTTCCAGGCTTCATTGCCTTCCAGGTTTGCAAAATTATCTTCGGGTTGATTTTGGTTAATGCTGTCCATTGCTTAGTTTTAGTAGTTAAATGATAATATATTAACCTATGAGAAATTTATTTGTTTGAGCGATGGAAAGTAAATTTATGATTTTAATTACTCCTTAGGGAGAGGTGTAGTGGAAAGTGCGGCAGCAGGGACGCCATTGATCACTTAATATTTTATATGAACAACGTGGTGACACTGTTTTGTCAATAATCAAATATTGGAAACGTTTGATTATTAGTAATATACAAAAAATTGTGTGTGTTCACGGCCGTGAACGTGAACATTTTGGCTCATTATTACAAAATAGAAGCATGTCAGCATAAACTTGTTTAAGACTTAGGGGTGCCTAACGTTTCAAAAGGTCATCATGGCGGTTATCACGCTGAAAAACTCACTTTCCTCTGCGGAAACCGCTCTGCATAGCCGGTTACAATATTGCGGATATAATCGTTACCGGGATAGGGGGTAAGGTAATTCTTAAGTGCCTGGATGTTGCCGACATCATAATAGTGAGAAATGTAGCCCATACCATAAAAGCGGCCTTCTTCTATCAGGATGCAGCTATGCTCATCATCGGTACGGCCTTCATCGCGGATAGCAAATGTTGGCAGTACTTTCTTTAACTCATTAATCGCACACTGAATACGCTCGTTATAAACTTCCGGCGATTCGTGACCTTCGCAGGCGCAAGAGCCAACATTGACACCACTACATGGTTGGTCGTTTTTTTGGATGAAGCAGAGTTTCGGGCAAAGGCCAAAAGTATCTATCAAATTTAATAACAGGCTGCGGCCTTCGTAAAGCGAGTTGCAGGCATAAACTGCCGGCATGTGTTTGCGGTGCTTATCAACGGCCAGTCGCAGGTAACCGCGCTGGTCCTCATACATGTAAATGCCAAACGTATTCTCGAAACGTTTAAGTGAACGGTTATATTTTGGCCAAAGGCGTTTTATCTCCACAGCTTCCGTTACCAGTGCGATCAACTCGTTCCCGCAAACCTGGTGACTAATGCGATAAATATTCTTTAAGAACTCCTGGCGTTGCAGGTTGGGGTTATTGCCGGTAAAGTGGCTGCAAACGCGTTTCTTTATATTCTTGGCTTTACCAACGTAAACAACTTTGCCTTTTTCATCGTGGAAATAATAGATCCCCGGTGATGTTGGTAACGCTTCAATATCTGTTTTAGGCAGGTTGGCAGGTAATACCTGTTCCTTACTGTTCTGCTTTAAGGCCGTATTAATATGGTTTGAAGCATCCTGTTTTAAATATAAACCGAACAGTTGGGCGGTAGCCTCCGCATCGCCCATAGCACGGTGGCGGCTGTTGTTTGGGATGCCTAAATGGGTACATAGCTTACCTAAGCTGTATGACATCAGCCCCGGCATAATTTTACGGCCCAAGCGAACAGTGCAAAGCTTGTTAGCATTCAGTTCGTAACCTGCGGCATTCAGGTGGTATCTCAGGAAAGAATAGTCGAAGTTTACATTGTGGGCTACAAAGATCTGCCCTTTAAGCAAGTGGTAGATCTCGTGCGCTACATCCTCAAATAACGGGGCATCCTGCACCATTTCATTGGTGATGCCGGTGAGGGCACGGATGTAAACAGGAATATCCCTTTGCGGATTAACCAGCGACTCGAACCGGCGGGTTACTTTTTTTCCATCGTGGATGCATATAGCAATCTCGGTAATGCCATTAGCGCTGGCATGCCCACCCGTCGTCTCGATATCCACAATTGCATACATGGTTTCAAATGTAAAACAATTTTGCTAATAATATTAGTTGATTTTTAAAAAAGTCGGCGAGTCTGAAAGTCGGCAGGTCCGAAAGATTTAAACGGATATATTATACATAGCCGCAAAAAAAAACCGACAACATAGTTATCGGTTTTTTCTTTCTGTCTTGCGGACTTTCTGTCTTTCGGACTCTCTATTTCTTCTTTGGCTGTAACTGCTGTTGCTGGCGCATCATTTCTTCCATTTTTGCACCGAAGCCTGTTTTTTTCTTTTTGTCCTCAGGTTTGTTTTTGTTCTCCTGGATCTGGGCGTGGATCTTTTTATCATCAACCATAAACTTAATCAGGTACTGCTGTAAAAAGGTTAGCATGTTGGCCAAAAAGTAGTAGTAGTTCAAACCTGATGGGTAGCTGTTCAGCGTAGCCAGGAATATAATAGGAGTAATGTAACCTATGTATTTCATTTGGCCTGTAGCACCCGAGATCTGGTTATTGAAGTACGTATAGATCAACGTAGATATCGTCATCAATAAACACATTAAACTGATGTGGTCACCAATAAAAGGGATCTTAGCGAAGGTAATTACCGCGTCATAAGTCGATAAGTCATGCATCCAAAGGAAGCTTTCGCCCCTAAGTTCAAACAAACTTGGGAAGAAACGGAAAAACGCGATCACGATAGGCATCTGTATCAGCAATGGTAAACAACCACCTAATGGGTTTACCCCGGCCTTTTTGTAAAGCTTGAGGTATTCCTGCTGTAAAAGGGTAGGGTTGTCTTCACCAACTTTACCTTTTATTTCGTCCATTTCCGGCTTTAAAACGCGCATTTTCGCCATTGATAAATACGACTTATAAGTAAGCGGCGACAATACCAGTTTAAGCACAATGGTTAATATCAAAATGATAATACCGTAGTTCCAGTTAAACTTGTTCAAAAAGTTAAACAACGGCAATACCGCAAACTGGTTAATGTATTTTAACGGCCCCCAACCCAGGTTAACTAACTTTTGCAGGTCGTAACCCTGGTCTTTTAAGGTGTTGAAACGGTTAGGGCCAAAATAAAACTCTAAAGGCACCGCACCCGCCGCGTTTGGTGTAAGGGTTAGGTTGGCCTTCATTTTTTTAACGTTGGTTGTATCGGCAACATCGGTAGCAACCTCAAAATCAGATTTCGAGATGCCCTCTTTGGCGATCAGCACGTTGGAGAAGAAGTGTTGCTTGAATGCAACCCATTGCATTTTTTTCTCTACAATAGCCTTTTTATCGTCCTTGGTTTCGCTAAGGTAGTCAACTTCGTTATCGGTATTTTTATAATACACAGTAGAGTATTGACGCTCCTGCGTCATGTCCTTTTCCTTTTTAGGCAGGCTTGCGCTCCAGTTAAGGTTGTAGCCGCCTGTCGTAGACACTATCTGATTCAATCCGGTCGATTTGATATTCAGCCCAACTTTAAAGCCTGTGCCTTTAAGCGAGTAAATATAATCTACATATTGTGTTGGGCTGTAGCTTAAACGCATGGTAACAGACGACGAATCCTGACCAGCCACCTGTAAACCTGCGCCGCTCGGCGCAAAATAAAGGTCATTGGTGTTTAAGGTTCTGTCGCCGGCTTTGAGCGCGATGCCGAATTTGTTATCGTTACCATCAAATAATATCAATGGTTTTTTATCGAACGTTTTGTAGTTCTTAAGTTCGGCTGAGAATATGCGGCCACCCTTGGTAGATAGCTTTAAACGCATCTCTTTGTTCTCGATGGTTACAAATTGCTCGGTGCCAACTGTGGCAGCGCCAAAAGGGGTTTTTAAAAGGGCCGAATCAACAACACCTGCTTTTTTAACGGTGTCTATTTTGGTAGCAGCCTTTGCCGCGGCTGTAGCAGCCGGGTCTTTTATCAGTCCTTTTTTGATCGAGTCAAGGTGAACGGTAAGCTGCTCTTTTTTGATATCAGCTTCAGAAGGTTTCATGAAATATATGGAAGCACCCATAATAATCATGATCAGGAATAACCCTGTAAACGTATTTTTATCCATTATGTATTGTATCGTACTATTAATCAGTTCTTGCGGGCATAAGCCAGCGAAGCGGCGACAAAGTTAATAAAAAGTGGATGCGGATTAGCAACTGTTGATTTTAATTCGGGGTGAAATTGCGCCCCCACAAAAAACGGGTGATTTTTCAATTCCACAACCTCAACCAGGCCGTTATCCGGGTTAATGCCGGACGGGGTTAAACCTGCTGCTTCGTAATCTTTTAAGTAACTGTTATTAAACTCATAACGGTGCCTGTGGCGCTCGCTAATGTGTGTTTTACCGTATGCTAATGCCGCCTTGCTGCCTTTTTTAAGATCGCATGGGTAAGCGCCTAAACGCATGGTGCCGCCTTTGTTTATCACCGTTTTTTGGTCTTCCATCATGGCAATAACCGGGTGAGGGGTATCGGGATTCATCTCGGTACTGCTGGCATCTTTCAAATTAAGTACGTTACGGCCAAACTCCACAACCGAACATTGCATGCCCAAACAGATCCCGAAGAACGGGATATTGTTTTCGCGTACGTAACGGATCGCTTCAATTTTACCTTCAAAACCACGCTCGCCAAAGCCCGGTGCAACAAGCACACCATGCAAGCCACGCAATTTGTCTATCGCGTTCTCGGGCGTTAAATGTTCCGACGGGATGTATTGTACTTTCACCTTGCACTCGTTTTTAGCACCCGCGTGGATAAACGATTCGATGATAGACTTATAAGCATCCGGCAGTTCTACATATTTACCAACCAGGCCGATCTTTACTTCGGATGTCGGGTTTTTTAAGCGGCCCAAAAAGGCTTTCCAGTTATCCAGGTTGGGCTCGTTTTTATGCGATAGCTTTAATTTGGTTAAAACTGTTTTATCTAATTGTTCTTTCAGCATCAGCAACGGCACATCATAAATTGTTGATGCATCCATCGATTCGACAACCGCGTTGATGTTAACGTTACAAAATAAAGCGATTTTTTTTCTGATGTCCATATTAATATGGTGCTCGGTACGGCAAACCAAAATATCCGGCTGGATACCGTACTCCAATAACATCTTAACAGAGTGCTGTGTTGGTTTGGTTTTTAACTCGCCCGCTGCAGCCAGGAATGGGATAAGCGTTAGGTGGATCACCAGGGCGTTACCCGGGCCGGCTTCCCATTTAAACTGCCTTACGGCTTCCACAAAAGGTAACGATTCGATATCGCCCACGGTACCACCAATCTCGGTAATAACAATATCGTAATCGCCGGTTTCGCCAAGGATGCGCATGTTGCGTTTTATCTCATCAGTAATGTGGGGTACAACCTGCACGGTTTTACCAAGAAATGCACCCTCGCGTTCGCGGTTGATCACATTTTGATAGATACGGCCGGTGGTAATGTTGTTGGCTTTTGAGGTTGGCGTGTTCAGGAAACGCTCGTAGTGGCCAAGGTCAAGGTCGGTTTCGGCGCCATCCTCGGTAACATAACATTCGCCATGTTCATAAGGGTTTAAAGTTCCCGGATCAATATTAATGTAAGGATCGAATTTTTGGATGGTTACGCGGTAGCCGCGTGCCTGTAAAAGTTTAGCTAATGAGGCCGAAATAATGCCTTTTCCTAACGATGAGGTAACTCCACCCGTAACAAAAATGTATTTAGTCATGATTTTTTTGAAATCCGGTAAGCGGTTTTAAGGCCGAAACCATTGTTTGTGTACGGGATACAAAAGTAGGAAAAATAACGGCATTTGGGTAGGAAAAGTGTAATTGTTGGGAAGTTAAAGGTTGTGGCAGGTTGTAAGGTTTTACACTGAAGACTTTAGGAAGATTAAATAAAGCTACTTATAAATTGCCAATTTCTCATAAAAATTAACCGTAAATTATTATCTTTCCAAATGGACTCAACCCAGCTAATACCCCTATTGAGAGAAGTTAAAAAAATCGATGATTTTTATGAACTGAAAGCAAAAGAAAGTGGGGATAATTTTAACATTTTTAAGATACTAGAATTAGAATCATCCGAAGTTAGATTGCACAGTCGTTTTTTAGCCGAATTACTTAATTCTTTCGGAAGATGAGTGGGCCTATTATCAAATTTCCTTTTCAATTAGGTGATTTTGGACGTGTTTACAAATATGGAATTGCAGCGATTGAAGATCCTGCAAAAGTGTATATCCCAATTGATTTGTTGTCGTTAATTCAAACTAAAACTGGGGTAATAACAAATGAGCCATGGTGGGCGGTTAAAAGATCCCCTGAACCGCCGTATACAAAAAACTGGGAGACTTCTTATGAACCATGGGAAGCAATAGCTCAAGGCACCTTTAAAGACGTTATTCGTAAGCAAATTATAGAAATGCTTAACCTTATAGAAGGGATTGACTTATAGTTTCATATATTGATTAAGTCTACCTGGTTCTCCTAAAACAACCCATTCACTTCCCGCTCTATCTTCTCTACAATAGATGCCATATCTTCGGTATTGTTGGCAAAGTCGAGGTTGTCTTTATCAAGCACAAGCAGTTTGCCCAGTTTGTAGCCGTTTATCCATTTGTCGTATTTCTCGTTCAGTTTGGACAGGTAATCTATTCGGATGCCAATCTCGTATTCGCGGCCGCGGCGTTGGATGTTATTTACCAGGGTAGGTACAGATGCTTTAAGATACACCAGCAAGTCCGGTGGTTTAATAAACTCCGTGATGTTATCAAACATGCTTTGGTAGTTCTCGTAATCGCGGGTGGTCATCAGGCCCATATCGTGCAGGTTCTCTGCAAAAATGTAGGCATCCTCGTATATAGTACGGTCCTGGATAATATCGCGGCCACCTTTTTGGATATCCACTATCTGGCGGTAACGGCTATTCAAGAAATAGATCTGCAGGTTAAAACTCCAGCGTTTCATTTCGTTATAAAAATCTTCCAGGTAGGGGTTGTTATCAACCGCCTCGTAAAGGGGTTCCCAGCCGTAATTTTTCGCTAACATTTCGGTAAGTGTAGTTTTACCGGCGCCTATATTTCCTACAATAGCTATGTGCATCTTTATTTTATTGCGATTATTTGTTCATGGTCAATAGATAATAGTTCATGGTCAGTAATCATCGCGCGAACATCATTAGCTACATCGCTAATATACGTTATGAACCATGAACCATCAACTATGAACTATCTAAAAATTCCTGAAACCGATAATTTCTCTTACCTCTTTGATGGTTTTCGCGGCGCTTTCTCGAGCCTTGGCAGCACCGTACCGTGCAACCTGCCTTAACATTGGCGCATCGTTAGCTATATTGGCAATTCGTTCGCGGATAGGCGTAGTCGCGATGATCATATCCTCGGCAAGCTGTTTCTTCAGGTCGCCGTAACGGATGGCGCAAGTATTATACAGGTTATCGAAATGTTCAATAGTATCGGGTGTAGATACCACCTTCATCAGGTCGAACAAGTTTTGAATCTCTTGTGGTTTGGGTTGATTATCTTCGGTTGGGCCGCTATCGGTAACGGCGCGCATTACTTTTTTGCGGATGGCTTCCGGCGTATCACTCAGGAAAATGGCATTGCCTTCGCCTTCACTTTTCCCCATTTTACCTTTGCCGTCAAGTCCCGGTATTTTTACCAGGCTCTCGCCCATGCTAAAAGCGTATGGCTCGGGGAAGTAATCGTTATTGTAGAGCCTGTTAAAGCGGTTGCCAAATGTGCGCGACATTTCAAGGTGCTGCTCCTGGTCTTTACCTACAGGTACTTTTGTTGCTTTGTGGATCAATATATCTGCAGCCATTAAAACCGGATAGGTTAAAAGGCCTGCGTTTACGTTATCGGGATTGTCGCGTACTTTATCTTTAAAAGAAGTTGCGCGTTCCAGTTCGCCCATATAGGCGTTCATGTTTAGGTACAAATATAGCTCTGTAACCTCGGGCACGTCACTTTGTACGTAAATGGTCGCTTTTTCAGGGTCGATGCCCGCCGCCAAATACTCTATCAAAACCTGCTTTACATTGCCATGCAGGTTGGCGGGTGTAGGGTGCGTAGTTAACGAATGCAGGTCGGCTATAAAAAAATAGCACTTGTATTCGTGCTGCATTTTAACAAAATTTTGTACCGCCCCGTAGTAATTACCCAGGTGCAAATTCCCGGTTGACCGGATGCCGCTAACAACAGTTTCCATATAGGGGGCGAAAGTAAGTATTTTTTCTATTTTTGGGGGCGATGAAAATGATATTGAAGAAAGTACACCTATACCTTTACCAGGGCAGTGTGGGGCTTTTTTATTTTCTGTTATGGCCTTTAATGTACTACTTTTCGCGTAAGCCGCAAAGGTATAAGCACCTGAACCGTTTACGCCGTATCTGGGGGCTTATAAGTTCGTTTTGTGTTGGCATAAGGTATAATTACAAGTTTGAAGAACCTATAGACTGGAGCAAAACGTATATTGTTTGCCCCAACCATACCAGCAATCTGGATATTACCGCCCTTAGCCTGCTGGTAAAAAGTAACTGCTGTTTTATGGGGAAAGAGGAACTGGTGGACGGCATTGTTACGCGCCTTTTCTTCCGTACGGTAGATATCCCGGTGAACCGCGAAAGTAAAATAGCATCCTTCAGGGCGTTTAAACTGGCTATGGGCAGGCTGGAGAATGGTATCACCGTAATTATTTTCCCCGAGGCTACCATCCCTGATAATTACCCGCCCCAACTGCATGGTTTCAAAAATGGTCCTTTTCGTATGGCTATAGAGCTTAAGGTGCCTATTATCCCGGTATCATCGCTAAACACCTGGAAGATTTTTTGGGATGATGGCAAGAAATTTGGCAGCAAGCCGGGGGTATGTGATATATTTGTACATAAGCCGATAGAAACGGCGCACTTAACGATTGATGATGCCGATGCGCTGCGCGACCAGGTGCACGCCATTATTAGCAATAAAATAAACGAGCATGACCATAGACGAACAAACGGTTGATAAAATAGCCCACCTGGCACGCCTTAAACTGGCCGACAGCGAAAAGCAGGGCATGATCAAAGACATGAACAAGATATTGGGGTTTATGGATAAACTGAACGAGGTAGATACTACCGGTGTTGAGCCTTTAGTTTATATGACCGCCGGGCCAAACATACTGCGCGAGGACATTGTTAAACAACAAATTACCACCCGGGAAGCGTTACAAAACGCACCCGACCACGACCAAAGCCACTTTTTGGTAGAGAAAGTGATAAAGTAAAGGGGCAGCCAAGATATTAGAGTCAAGAATTAAGAAAAGGCACAATTTATCTTCATCCTGGTTCTTGGTTCTTAACTCTTGATTCTTTTTTCTAAGCGTGTAACATTTTATACCACTCTGCTGTCAAAGTAACAAAAAACGGAACATGGCAATAGCTACAAAAAAGGAAGAGCCTCTTATTATTATTAAAGATATCGGCCGTAAATACGTTATTGGTGCGGAGATCATCCACGCTATAAAGTCGGTAACCTTAAATATTAACAAAGGTGAATTTGTAGCGCTGATGGGCCCTTCGGGTTCTGGCAAATCAACCCTGATGAATATTTTGGGCTGTTTAGATACCCCAACCAAAGGCGAATACATCCTTAACGGCATCAACGTGAGCCACATGACGGATAATGACCTGGCTGAGGTTCGTAACACCGAGATCGGGTTCGTTTTCCAGACGTTTAACCTTTTACCACGTAACAGCGCTTTAGATAATGTTGCCCTGCCATTGGTTTATGCAGGCATCAGCAAAGAAAAACGTAACGAACGTGCACGCCAGGCTCTTGAAAATGTAGGCCTTGGTAACCGTACAGATCACCGTCCTAACGAATTATCTGGCGGGCAGCGCCAGCGTGTGGCCGTAGCCCGCGCCCTTATAAACGACCCCTCCATCATCCTTGCAGATGAGCCTACAGGTAATCTGGATACCAAAACATCCATTGAAATTATGGGCCTGCTCGAGGATATCCACGCTAAAGGCAATACCATTATACTGGTAACACACGAGGAGGATATTGCCATGCACGCCCACCGTATTGTGCGCATGCGCGATGGTTTGGTAGAGAATGATTACATGAACGAGAACATCCAAACCGTAAGCAGACGCGTACCAGAGACAGCCGAAAAAGAAGGCATCAACTTAGAAAAATAATAGTTTGATATCTCTCAAATGCCTTTAAAAATCGATAAGACAAATTACGAAATATATAAAAAGGTTTATGAAGTACTGTGGCAGTATCAGTTGAATTTAATGCAATCGCAAGGACTCCCTTCGGGTTTAAATCTTGAAGAGCTTTCTCCAATTAGCGTGCTTAATAAGTGGGAGTCGAAAAGTCAAGCTATAGCTTTGAAAGGCTTAAAAGCAGGATTTACGGATATTGTTATTCAATTAGCTAATCATCCACAGGAATCTTTACATGCATTGGATATTGAATTAAAAGCTGCCAATCTTCCTGGTTTCTTTGAAATCTCCTCAGAATTGAATGGTACTTTGCAAAAAATTTTAAAAAAGCAACAAATCAAAAAGCTGGAGGAATATTATTTAATTGTTGAAATTCTTTCTGATACAACTAATGGCCTTGCCCAACAACATACAAAAATATTAAACGAGGCTATAGTGGCATTCGAGTTAAAACAAAGCAAGATAATTTCCTGATCAATATCAACACTTCAACTCTGCCAGCCTTGCCACAAAATCGGCAAGGTAAAGGGTGTGCGCCGGCGTAATAGGTTTGCGGTTGCCGATGATGAGGGTATGCTCGTAGATCTCAATCACAAAATCGGTTTCTTTAATAGCCATCATGGCATCACGAAACTCTTGTGTCATAGCAAATTCGGCTTTTCGCTTATCATCGGTTAATACGTAGTAGCGGTCGCTGAACAGTTTGTCTTCCTTAAAATCGAGCTCAATTGGGAATATGATCTCGCGGATCTTATCAATAATGGTTTCGGTACGGATGAAAACCCGGCCAAAGTCGCGCTTTAAATAGGCGAGGCCCCAGGGTTGGTATTCGGTGATGATGGTTTTACGCCCTTTTGCGGGGGTATGCTCGGTATCCATGTCCACAAACAACAAGTAGCTATCGCCGCAGGCGTTTTTGATAGCAAAGGTGTCGCGGATATTTACCTCCTTATGGTGGTTCAAAACCTCGAACTGCTCCAGCTGAAAATCAATAAAACCCGGTACCTCTATCCTGAACTTTTCCTTTAATGCCTGGCTGGTCGCTTCAAAATTATTGGTTTCGGTTAGATGTAGCCCGGTTGTGTCAAATAAAAATTTATCCATCAGTTACCATAAAAAAATGAGACTAAAGATAATAACAGATGTTACAGTTTGATAATAAATTCATTATCAACGAGCGGCAAATAAAAAAAATCCTAAATTAAATGTATTTTGCGTTACTAACATTTATCAATTAATATGAAGAAATTATTATTCCCGCTTGTTGCGCTTTTAGCTGTTGCGCTGATATTTCAGTCGTGCAAAAAGGCTAAGGAAGTTACAATAACCAACGGCATAACCATCCAGGGGTTATTATCTATAACAGGCAGTGGCAGTAGCCTGGGTATAACATCCAGTGCAGCCATGCAGGTTGCAGCAGAGGATGTTAACGACTACTTTGCTTCAAAAGGATATAATTACAGTATTGGAGTAAATATTGTAGATACCAAACAAACGGCAGGCCTGGCCGTGTCATATTTTACTAATGCGAAAAACAACGGCATTCACTTTATAGTTGGCCCGCAAAGCAGCGCCGAACTTGCAGCCTTGAAACCATTAGCAGATCAGTCAAACATCATTGTTGTAAGCCAAAGCAGTACTGCAGGCAGCCTTGCTATTGCCGGCGATAATATATTCCGCTTTTGCCCGTCAGATAAGATAGAAGGCGCTGCAATGGCCAATACCATTTATAAAAAAGGCCAAACGGCTTTAGTTACTGTAGCGCTTGACGATGCCGGCAACAAAGGCTTGCAAGCATCTGTAGGTAATGCATTTGTTTCTAAAGGCGGTGTTGTAAACCCGGTTACACCATACCCCGTTAACACTACCGATTTTACCGCTGTAGTAGCCAGTATTAAAACCAAAGTTGCCAGCTATAACGCAACCTACGGTGCCGGTAAAGTTGCAGTTTACCTGGCATCATTTGATGATGGTGCCCTGCTGATGAAATCCGCTGCTGCCGAGCCAACTTTAGCTGCTGTAAAATGGTATGGCGGTGATGGTTCTGTATTAAACACCAAATTTACAGATGATGCAGTTGTAGCAGATTTTGCTATTGCTACAGGCTTTTTCTCTCCATCGCTGGGGTTACCTGCCGCTTTTGAGCCGCAGTATGCGCCAGTAGCAAAACGTATAAAAGATAAAACCAAGTTAGATGCCGATGCCTTTGCATTAGCCGCCTACGATGCAGTATGGGCAATTGCTTACACTATTGAAGCTAACAATGGCGATGTAAGCGATTTTGCCAAGCTAAGAACAAGCTTTGTAGAACAAGCCAACAAACATAAGGGCATAACAGGCGACGATAAGCTTGACGAATTTGGCGACCGCGCAAGCGGCACTTTCGATTATTTTGGTATTACCAAAACAGGTGCTATTTACAGTTGGGTGTTAGTAGGCAAATCTGATGATTAGGTAATGTTTGATAAAGAGCCTAATTGGAGAGAACAAAAAGGGAAATGAACTTTAACTTTATTTCCCTTTTTTAAACTGACTCAGTTACTCCCACCATTTTGCCTTCTCAGTTTGCAGTGCTTTTGTTTTATTTGCTGATGATGTGTAGGCGTCCCGTAAAGTTTGCCAACCCGCCGGCAGGTATTTATCATCCGGAGAAAATTCGCCTGCCCCAATATCAAAACCTTTTGAATTTGGGATGCGGTAGTCGCCCCAATTACACCGTTTAATTATTTTGTTGTTGTGGCTTACCCATTGGCCTACATACTGGTTATTTAAATACCCGTCGGCATTTTTCTTGATATCATCGTAATAAACGGAGTTGTTTTTATCAAGATAAAACCCGGATGTAAAAGCGCCTTTAAATACGCCGGCGTGTTCTTGCTTTGTGCCTTCGGTTAAATTATAAGAGCCTATCAATAAATATTCGCCTTTAATGCCTTTATCTTTAAGTTCATCATCTACTCCAAACGAAGTTTTTTTGTACTTACGGATATTAGTTATTTTAATCGTACCACGAAATTCATTAATATTGTTTTTAACCATTGATTTGCCGTAAACATTGTAAGTATTAGGCAACGATGAGTTTTTGACCAAAGAAATGATCTTTATTCTGATGCGTTGAAATTTATCACCAATAAAACCATATACAAAAGAGTTATCTGTTGTGATAAAAAGTTTTGAATAATCATAGCGGATAAGCTTACTTTTTAATTCTTTGGACGATAGAAAACTATCGGCTAAATTTTTATTCTTGAATTTTTCAGCCTCGGTTTGCGCAAATACAATTACAAATTTTAAAGTAATAATTGCAACGAGCAGTGCCTTTTTCATCATTATGGTTAAACCATTAAGTTAAGTAATTTATCTTAATACTTATATGGCTGCATCTTGCCACAGCTACAAGCGCAGTTATCGTCGGTAACGCCCAGTTTCTTTAGGAAGAACTGGTAAAAGCCAATGCGGTCTTTCATGCTGTAGTTGTCTTCGCCTTTGTTGCATTCCAGTTCGCCGTTTACGATCAGTATCGTCATCCCGAAGCCCGGAGCGCGGCCTTTGGCTTTGTCGGTAGCGCTTGGCTGCCATTTGCCTATCATTACATCGTGTGCCGATGGTTTGTGAGTTTCGGGTGTCATCCAAAAATAGATTGCGGTTTTAAAAGCAACAACCGGGTCGGTTTCTATTAGCGCCGGGTTATTAAGCAAAACGTGCCTGTCGCCAAAAATACAATCTGAAGCATAGCCGTAGTTACCGTTGTAGCTTATCTGCATTGGCCCGCGGCCATAATATTTCTGCCCTTTAACGGGAGGGTACTCGTCGCTGTCGCTAACGTAGGTGGCGTTGGTATTATCTTCGTGGATCAGCATCAGGCCGTCGGTGTAACTTTCATTACGGCCGTGGCGCGTTTCATGAGCAATCTGCGCGAAAAAGGCTGCCAGTTCGCGTTTTTTACCTGCGGCATCTTTTTCAGAACAAAAATTTCCGTAATCTACAGTATAGGTGCTATCCGGTTTTACTTTGGCCCAAGCCTCGTTCCAGTCGCCATCCTGGCGCACAGTTATGGCCTTGCCGGTGCTTTTATCGGTACGGATAAATTGATATACGGAGACGGCCCTGCGCGTAACCTGCACCTTTATTTGCGCCAACTCGTTAACGGCTTGTATAAAGGCTTTGTAGGTATAAAATTTATCTCGCTCGGGGAATAGGGCGTTAAATTGCTGCTCGGTTAAAAAGGTGGCAAAATCTGCCTTGGGTTTTGGCGCTATGGCAACAGTTTTTGATGCTGTGCCGCTGCTGCATTTAAAGCTTAGTAATGCAACTGTAATTAAACAAATAAGCCCTGCCCTGGCAGATGATATTATGGGTTTCATAGTTTCTAAATAATATATTTGAACAATATAATACTGTACAAGTTTAGCACAATATGTTAAAACGCCGCTAAAAGTGTAAAATTGCTATTGTACTTATGAAGATATACACCAAAACAGGAGATAAGGGCTATACATCATTAATTGGCGGTACCCGTGTGCCCAAGCACCACCTGCGGATAGAGAGCTATGGAACGGTAGATGAACTGAACTCATACATCGGCCTGATACGCGACCAGCAAATTACCGACTATGATAAGGACATCCTGAAACAAATACAGGACAGGTTGTTCACTATTGGCTCGTCGCTGGCGGCCGATCCCGAAAAATCTAAAATGGTAATACCCGACCTTTACCCCCAAGATATTGAACTGCTGGAAAAAGAAATGGACCGCATGAACGAAACCTTGCCCCAGCTGCGCCATTTTATTTTGCCGGGTGGTAATAATACCATATCTTACTGCCACATAGCGCGCTGTGTTTGCCGCCGGGCCGAAAGACTGACCGTGCATTTGGCCGAAGAAAGCAAGGTTGACGAACAAGTGAACATTTATCTGAACAGATTGAGCGATTACCTGTTCACTTTAGCCAGGATGGTTGGGCATGCCGATAAAGTGCCTGAAAATCAATGGATACCCCGTGTTTAAAAAAATTACAAAAAAATAATAAAAATCAATTTAAAAATATTATACTTTTGCGAAAAAGCAAAATTTACCACTTTAACATAAAAACATGTATTGGACACTTGAATTAGCATCGCACCTTGAAGATGCGCCATGGCCTGCCACAAAAGACGAATTAATTGATTACGCCATACGTTCCGGAGCGCCGGTAGAGGTTATTGAGAACCTGCAGGCACTGGAAGATGATGGTGAACCGTATGAAAACATAGAGGAAATATGGCCGGATTACCCTACTAAAGACGATTTCTTTTTTAACGAAGACGAGTATTAAATATGCTACGGTTAAATATTTAAAGCCCTGTTTACAGGGCTTTTTTTATTTTGACTACTTTTTGGAATGATTTTGGTATAGGTAAATTTAAATACATTTACTTAAACATAAAACATTTTACCATGAGAAGCTTATTGTACCTTATCGCTGTTATCCTTGTTATAGCCTGGATCTTCGGAGCATTTATATCACCGTTTGGTGGTAATATTATACACGTATTATTAGTTATAGCTATTATAGCCGTAATTTTAGGTGTTATAAGAAGGGCTTAGTAAAGCTTTCAAATAGTATTAAACCCGGTTTAAGCCGGGTTTTTTTTATGCCAAAACTTTTTATAATAACGTTGGTTTAATATTTATATCTATAAATAAACATTAACTAAACACACAACACTATGAGAAGCTTATTGTACATTATCGCGGTTATTTTGGTAATAGGATGGATCTTCGGATTCTTTGTAAACCATGCAGGCGGTTTAATCCACATTTTATTAGTAATAGCGATCATCGCTTTAATATTAGGCGTAATAAGAAGAGCCTGATATATGTATTAAATACATAGCCATCAGCTTAACGCTGGTGGCTTTTTTTGTTTATTAGTGCCTCGGCGATGGTAATGTCCTCAGGGAAGGTAATCTTGATATTACTGAAGCTGCCTTCAATAAGCGTTATAGCAACGCCGCTTTGTTCTACTACCGATGCATCATCAGTAAAATTATTTGTATAGGGCTGCTCGTACGCTTTTTTTAATATTTCAGATTGGAAGGTTTGAGGCGTTTGCACCAGGTATATGTTATCACGATTTATACTTGTAGATACGCCATTGTTTACCTGCCTTATCGAATCGCGGCTTTTAACAGCTGTTACGGCGGTTCCTTGGCTTAAAGCACATTGGTAGGCTTTGTCTATAATTGCAGTGCTTACAAGGGGCCTTACGGCGTCATGTACTGCAATAAGTGCATTCTCATCCTCCATTGTGTCTATTGCGTTTTTTACCGAATGGAAACGTGTTTCGCCACCGGCAATGATGGTGTGAGGGATAGAGAAAGAGTGTTTGCTGCACAACTTTGACCATAGCTCATGATAGGTGGTATGTAGCGCCAAAATAATTTGAGGCGATGAATTACTATCCTTAAAAGCCCTGATAGTATGCATTAGTACCGGCTCGCCGCAAAGTTCAATAAACTGCTTAGGCAATACCGATTGCATCCTGCTACCTGAGCCACCGGCTACGATGACTGCGTATGTGGGTTTCGGATTTGAGATTTCGGATTTCGGATTTGAGGACTGCATGTGCCGCTAATTTACAGTTTGATAAGCAAAAAAAAGTCATTCCGGTTGGGAATGACTTTTTGTATGATAAATCCGACAGCCGAATTATATGATCAGCATCGCGTCGCCGTAGCTGTAGAAACGGTATTTTTCTTTTACCGCTACTTCGTAGGCGTTCATCACGTGATCGTAACCACCAAATGCTGCAACCATCATCAATAAGGTAGATTCCGGTGTGTGGAAATTCGTGATCATGCAGTTGGCGATACTAAATTCGTACGGCGGGAAAATGAACTTGCTGGTCCAGTCATTAGCAGGTTTTAAGATCTTACCTGCAGATACGGCCGATTCAACCGCGCGCATAGATGTTGTACCTACCGCGCAAATGCGGTTTTTTCTTTCGATACCGCGGTTAACTATTCTTGCTTGTTTGTCTTCAATGATGAATTGCTCAGAATCCATTTTGTGTTTGGTCAGGTCTTCAACCTCAACCGGGCGGAAGGTGCCTAAACCAACGTGAAGTGTAACCTCAGCAAATTCAACACCTTTTAATTCAAGGCGTTTCATTAGCTCGCGGCTAAAGTGTAAGCCTGCTGTAGGGGCAGCAACAGCGCCTTCATGCTTGGCAAATATGGTTTGGTAACGTTCTTTATCGTCGGCAGTTGCCTTGCGTTTTATATATTTTGGAAGCGGTGTTTCGCCCAGGATCTCCACATTGCGCCTAAACTCCTCGTCGGTACCGTCAAAAAGGAAACGGATGGTACGGCCACGTGAAGTAGTATTATCTACAACCTCTGCAATAAGCAGGTCGTCGTCGCCAAAGTAAAGTTTGTTACCAACACGTATTTTGCGGGCAGGGTCAACTAATACATCCCAAAGGCGTAATTCTTTATTTAATTCGCGAAGCAAAAATACTTCGATGGTAGCGCCGGTTTTTTCTTTGTTACCATACATACGCGCCGGGAATACTTTGGTGTTGTTCAGGATCATTACATCCTGGTCATCAAAATAATCCAATACATCCTTAAATATTTTATGCTCAATTTTACCAGAATCGCGGTGTAAAACCATTAAACGGGACTCGTCACGTATATCTGACGGGGAATGAGCAATTAATGATTCGGGTAAATTGAATTTAAATTGAGATAATTTCATGCTTATATATATGAATTTTCAGGGCGCAAATGTACGGAATTTTTGTTATTTTTCACGCTTTTTTTGATAGGGTTATACTGTTAATAGTAAAAGTGAAAATTACTGTAACTTAAGTGGTTTAACACAGTCTAACAAATACTGTTTTAAAACAACGTTAAATCAATACCAGGCACGCCTGGTTACATCAAAATAACGATATGATCATACTTAAACTTATTCGTGAAAGTTTCCTATTCGCGTTTGACGCGCTTAGGCAAAATAAGCTGCGTACCATGCTGTCGTTATTGGGGGTAACCATCGGTATTTTTACCATCATCGCGGTATTCTCAGCAGTTGATACCTTGCGTAACAATCTGCAAAAAAGCGTAAATAAATTAGGTAGTAACAGCATATACGTACAAAAATGGCCCTGGGTAGGCGAGGACAACTTCCCGTGGTGGAAGTATATGCAACGCCCGGTACCAAAACTGCGCGATTTTGACCAGCTAAGCCGCCGCAGCCAAACAGCCAAAGCCCTTTCATACGAAATAAGCATAGATAACCGTACCGTTAAATACCTTAGCAACACTGTTGATGGCGCGCAAATAGATGCCGTATCTCACGACCATGATAAAACCTGGAACTTCGATTTTCAGGATGGCAGGTACTTTACAGATATTGAATCGCGCACGGGCGCGCCGGTAACCGTTATTGGCGCTGATATTGCTGATGCGCTTTTCCCCGGTGGTACTGGTGTTGGCAAACAAATAAAAATTATGGGCCGCAAGGTTACTATTATCGGTGTTTTTGCGAAGGAGGGGAAAGATATTTTGGGCATTACCAGCGATAACGAGATCCTGTTACCGCTAAATTTCGCTAAAAACGTAATTGATATTGAGAACGAAAAGTATAACCCGCAAATAGTTGTACGCGGCCAGGATAACCTGAGCGATGTAGAGGTGGAAAGCGAAGTGCGTGGATTAATGCGTTCTATCCACAGCATCCGCCCGGGCGGCGAGGATGATTTTTCACTTAATAAATCAACGATTCTTACCAATCAGCTCGACCAGTTATTTGGTATTGTAAATATTGCAGGGGCTATCATTGGTGGCTTCTCGATACTGGTAGGTGGTTTTGGTATCGCCAACATCATGTTTGTATCTGTAAAAGAACGTACCAACATAATCGGGATCCAAAAATCATTAGGGGCAAAAAACTACTTTATATTACTTCAATTTTTAATAGAAGCGATATCATTATGCCTTATGGGCGGGCTTATAGGCCTATTCCTGGTTTACCTGGGAACGCTTGGCGTAAAGGCAGCGTCTGGTATAGAGGTCGTGCTTGACTCAGGCAATATCATATTCGGTATTGGAATATCGGTAGCCATCGGTATGATATCGGGTATCGTTCCCGCCTGGTTTGCCTCAAGGCTTGACCCGGTAGAGGCTATAAGAACTAATTAATTTGAGAGGGATGCAACGCCAATACCGCATCCATAAATTCCTTCATCGTAATACCCCTCAAAACCCGGTTAAATTATCCACGGGTATTACAACCTTACGGTATTTTGATACCGTGTCAAACAGGACATCGGGTACAAAGGGTTTGGTGAGGTAATCGCACATGCCTGCTTCGTAAGCTTTGCTATGCGTTTCGGGCATGGCATCGGCGGTAAAGGCTATAATAGGGATACCCGGTTGACTTTGTTTGATAATCCTGGTAGCTTCAAAACCATCCATCACAGGCATTTGCAAATCCATTATTACCATATCGTAGCTATTGGCGCTTACCATGTCAACCGCTATCTGGCCGTTAATAGCCTCGTCAACAGTCGCCTGCCACTTCTTTAAGAACTTGGAGGCAATCATCAGGTTCATCTTGTTATCATCAACCACCAAAATATTCATACCGTTAAGGTTTGGCGGCAATACAATATTTTCAATAGCGCTAGTAGGTTCCGGTTCGTTAACAGGCATGGCAGTTTTAAATCGGATACTGAATGTAAAGCAGGTGCCTTTACCCAGATCACTAAACACGTTTATGCTGCTTTCGTAGAGCTCGATAAGGCGTTTGGTGATGGCAAGCCCAAGGCCGGTACCACCATAATTATGGGTGATGGTTTGTGGCCCTTGTATAAACGGATCAAACACTATGGCCATATTTTCGGCAGCTATACCAATGCCCGTATCGTTAACCGTAAATTTGATAACTACCCCATCATTACTAAATTGCTCTTTTTCAAGCAGGATGCTCACTTTTCCCTCGTGTGTAAATTTAACAGCGTTGCTTACCAGGTTTATCAATATCTGGCCAAGGCGCGTTTGGTCGCCCATTAGAAATTCGGGAATGCTCTCGTCGGCAATCAACTCGATATCCAGGTTTTTTTCAACCGCTTTTGCATAGAACGACTGCTTTATGTTTTGCGCGAGCTGATGGATGTTGAACGGTATATTGCTCAGCTGTAGCTTACCGGCCTCTATCTTATTATAATCTAAAATATCATTTATGATCGCAAGCAGGTTATCGCTGCTAAATTTTAATGTGTTCAAATACTCTAACTGCTCGGGCTTAGGGTTTTCTTCTAACAGTAAATTAGTTGTACCGATAACCGCGTTCATCGGCGTACGAATCTCGTGACTCATTATAGACAGAAACTCCGATTTAAAGTGCGACGAGCGCTCTGCCTGTTCTTTGGCAGAGATCAGTTCCTGCCTTACCTTTTGCTGTACGGTAATATCCTCGCCAATGCTGGTAGTTTCTTTAACGTTTCCATTCTCATCATAACTAACTGTGTTTTGCCAGCTTATGGTACGCAGTTCGCCATCGCGGCATATAATAGGGTTAACGTAATGCGCCCGTATGGAGTTGTTTTTAAACCAGCCGGTAAGAATGTCTTTATGTTCATCGGTCACAAAGTGCTCCATCCAATCCATACCCAATATTTCCATTTGGCTGTAGCCAAGCAAGTTTGCCAGATATTTATTACAAAAATTCACTTTACCATCGGCATTTAATGATACTGCTGCCAGTTTAATGGTTTCCAGCACCAGGCGGTATTTATTTTCTGTACGCCGGTAATCAATCTCGGCTTGTTTACGCTGTGTAATATCCTGCAAGGTGCCAATGATTTTGCGCACGCTGCCGTCTTCGCGGTACATAAGTTTACCCGTAATAACACTGATGTGCTTAACATTACCCTTTGAAGTAATAATACGGTACTCATAAGATGAGCCGCTATTTTCGCTGCTTTTAAACAGGTGCTTTACAATATATTTATCATCGGGGTGGATGTGGTTTAGCAGCAAACGGCCAAAGCGCGATGCCGAACCCTTGTATCCTTCAACCTCATGAATTGAATTAACCTCGTCGCTCCATTGCAGCATGTGGGTAGTGCAATTGTATTTCCAGTTACCAATTTTGGCAATGGTTTGGGCTTCTAATAACTCGGCCTGGCTTACTTTTACAGCTTTTTCGGTCAGTTTAGATTCAGTAATATCTTGTATAATGCCTACTACACGTTTAAGGCTGCCGTCTTGGTTTTGCGATATTTCTCCGCGCAGTATCCTAAGGAATTTAAGATTGCCTTGTGGCGTTATCAACTTATGCTCCAGGCTGTTTTCGGTAACCGAATTGATATTTGTAAAATAGTAAACAGCAGATTCCTGATCATCCGGGTGCACCAAACTCATGTAAAATTCAAAACGGCTTAGGCCCTCGGGGGCTTCTTCAACCTCCATTATTTTAAAAAAGCTTTCAGACCAGTAGTTCTCTTTGGTTTCATCGTCGTACCACCAATTACCGGTTTTGGCAATATCCTGAGCCTGCAGCAACAGGTTCTTGTTTTCTATAAGGGCATCGGCATGTTTCTTTTGTTCGGAAATATCCGTTACAGACACTGAGATGCGTTTGGTATAATTGCCATGAACATCAAATACCGGCGATGCCTTGGCAACAAACCAGCCCGGCTCGCCATAAACCGATTGAAACTCTACCGTGGTGGTTTTTTGATAGCGCATTACATCTTCATACACTTCATCAAAAGGCTTAGCCCTCTCGGGGCCAATGGCTTCTATAATCGTTTTATTTAAGAATGCATCAACTGTTAAATAATCGGGGCTGTTGGGGCCAAACCATACATTTATACAAATTCGGTTCTCATCAAATTCAAAAATAGTGTCGTTAATAGAGCTGATCAAAGCGTGCATTTGCTGCTGGCTGTTACGCAGCTTCTCGGTATTGGTTAAAAGCGATTCGTTAAGCTGTACTATATTGGCCACCGCTTTTTTAAACTGCATTTTATAAGCCAGCATCACTAAAAAAGATACGTAAGCTATAACGGTGAAAATGCCGAGTAATACTATCAATATAGTAACAGATATGGCAACCTCGGGTGCTGTGTAATAAGCGGCAACTACTGCTATAAAGTTTACCAGGCTAATGCTTACAAATTCGCGCCGTTGCTTGCAGAACAACGATAAAGCGATAAATATGGTGATAGAACTAAAAACATAAACGTGCGAAAATCCGTTTACACTAAGCAGTACAAAATTGTTTACAAACAGGTATGAGCACATGGTAACATAAACCATGGCTTTAAAAAGGCCTTTATTTTTACTGTATGATAAACCCAATGTTAGCAAGCAAAAAGCGCAGTTAACAGCGCGCAGCCAAAGCGGGTCGTAAGAGTTTTCGAAACATAGGTAATGTAGCGATGGGCTGGCTATTAATAAGCCCAATAAAATAAGCCTGTATATGGTTATGTCGTTTTCAACTAATAGCAGTGCCCTGTTTTTAAATGACATATACAGTAGGGGAAATTTTATTTAAGCCAAACAATATTGGGGATTTACCCATAATTACTTAATAAGAATTTTACAAAGAGTAAATATATCTTACAGGGCATTAATACGCAGATTTATTTACATTTGTTGCAAATACATATTTTTTCTATGTCTGAAACTGCACAATTAAAGATTGGTGATAAAACCTACGATTTGCCGGTGATAGAAGGTACCGAGGGCGAAAAAGCTATTGATATTTCTAAACTGCGCGACCAAACCGGTTATGTTACTTTAGATATTGGTTATAAAAATACCGGTGCTACCAAAAGCGCCATCACATTTTTAGATGGCGAGGTAGGTATTTTAAAATACCGGGGTTATTCTATAGAGCAACTGGCAGAGAATTCGACCTTTACAGAGGTTGCCTACTTGTTAATATATGGCCAACTGCCAACTGCCGATCAGTTACAGGCTTTTGAGTTTGAGATAAGCCACCATACCCTTGTACACGAGGATATGAAGAAATTTTTTGATGGGTTCCCTTCGGGTTCGCACCCAATGGGGCAGTTATCATCATTAATTGGCGCGTTAGCTGCATTTAATCCTGCATCGTTAAAACCAGGCTTATCTGCCGAGGAGATAAACGTAGAAATCATTAAGCTGATCGCTAAAATGAGCACGATAGTCTCGTGGATCTACAAAAAATCGTTAGGGCACCCGGTTATTTACCCGCGCAACAAATTAGATTATGTGACAAACTTTATGCACATGACCTTTGGCCAGCGTACCGAGGATACCGAGATTGACCCGGTTGTAGTAAGCGCGATGAATAAACTGTTGATACTACATGCCGATCACGAGCAAAACTGCTCTACATCTACAGTGCGTATCGTTGGTTCATCAGATGCTAACCTGTATGCTTCTATATCCGCAGGGATCTCTGCACTTTGGGGCCCGCTGCATGGTGGTGCTAACCAGGCCGTTGTAGAGATGCTGCAGAAAATTAAAGAAGATGGCGGCGACGTAGATAAATGGGTTGCTAAAGCTAAAGACAAGAACGATCCTTTCCGCCTGATGGGTTTTGGTCACCGTGTGTATAAGAACTTTGACCCACGCGCCAAGATCATTAAAAAAGCTTGCGATGATATCCTGGAGAAATTAGGCATCAACGACGAAACCTTGGAGATAGCCAAGAAACTGGAAGAAGTTGCCCTTAGCGACCCTTACTTTGTTGAACGTAAACTTTACCCTAATGTAGATTTTTACTCGGGTATCATTTACACCGCGCTTGGTTTCCCTACAGAAATGTTCACCGTGTTATTTGCCTTAGGCCGCCTGCCGGGATGGATTGCCCAGTGGAAAGAAATGAAAGCCAACAAAGAACCTATCGGTCGCCCGCGCCAGATCTACGTTGGCGAAACTGATAAGGATTATACTGATATTAAAAACAGGTAAGAGTACTCGCAGAGGTAACTCACCCCGACTACGCTACACTGGTCGACCCTCTTTGCGTCGCAAAGAGGATAATAAGAGAAATCCCTCTTTACGCGCAGCGAAGGTGATCGAGCGAAGCAAAGACCGGGTGAGTAAACTAACCTGCATACACATTATCCTAAGCCCGCCACACGACGGGCTTTTTTTATACAAAAGATGACGCCACGCGAGATACTAAAACAATATTGGGGACATGATAGCTTCCGGCCGTTGCAGGAGGAGATCATTACGTCGGTATTGCAGGGTACAGATACGCTGGCCTTGTTACCTACAGGTGGTGGTAAATCGATATGTTTCCAGGTGCCGGCGCTGGCTATGGATGGGATCTGTATTGTAGTATCGCCGCTTATCGCGCTGATGAAGGACCAGGTAGAAAACCTGAAAGCCAAAGGCATCGAGGCAATAGCTATCGTATCAGGCATGGGCAAGCGAGAAGTGGATATCGCCTTGGATAACTGTGTTTACGGCCCTGTGAAGTTTTTATACCTATCACCCGAGCGTTTATTATCTGATCTGGTGCGCGAACGGATCAAGTACATGAAGGTAAACCTGTTCGCGGTCGATGAGGCGCACTGTATTTCGCAATGGGGGTATGATTTCCGCCCATCGTACCTGCACCTTTCCGATCTGCGGGAGTTGCACCCCAATGTGCCTGTACTTGCCCTAACAGCAACCGCAACTGCCGAGGTACGCGATGATATACAAGAAAAATTGCTTTTTAAGAACGGCATTGTTTACCAGCAAAGCTTTGAGCGTAAGAACCTGCGCTACGTGGTTCAAACCACCGAGGATAAACTGCGCAAGCTATTGGATGTTGCACACGGCATTAGCGGCAGCGGCATAGTATATGTGCGCAGCCGAAAGGAAACTTTTGACATTGCCAAACATTACAATCAGCACAACATCAGCGCAGATTATTACCACGCCGGTTTGCCCAGCGACGAGCGCTCTGCCAAGCAAGAGGCCTGGAAAGATAACCGCACCCGCATTATTGTAGCTACCAATGCCTTTGGGATGGGGATAGATAAACCCGACGTTAGGTTTGTGATACATAAAGATATGCCGGATAGCCTGGAAGCTTATTACCAGGAAGCCGGCAGGGGAGGGCGGGATGAGAAACGCGCATACGGAATACTATTATACAACCCAACCGACAGGCTTAGGCAGGAGAAGCGCTTCGTGCAGAACTTTCCATCTGTGGAAGAGATAAAACAGATCTACCATTTTTTGGCGAATTATTGCCAGATAGCTTATGATGCCGGCGAAGGTATAAGCTTTGACCTTGACCTGGGCGAGTTTTGCAGCCGTTTCCAGTTAGATGCCATAAAAACCATTAACGCCCTCAAGTTTTTAGAGCAGGACGAATATGTGGCTTTTAACGAAAGCGTGTTTTTGCCGTCGCGGTTTAGGTTTGAGGTACTCAACGAAGAGCTTTATAACTTCCAGATCCAAAACCCTGGGTGGGATCCGTTCATTAAAACGCTGTTGCGGTCATACGGAGGGTCGTTCGAGAATTATGTGCGGGTGAAGGAGTATGATGTTGCCAAACGTACGGGTATGAATACCCAACAAGTGATAGATGGCTTAACGCAACTACAGGATTTTAATCTGTTGAGTTACCTGCCCAAAACCGATAAACCGCAAATAACCTGGCTTAAGCCAAGGCAGCATGCCAATAACTTATATATTAATAAGGGTTTTATTGATCAGCGTAAAGAAACCTATCGCCAAAAAATGATAGCCGTATTTGCTTATGCCGAGCATAAACGCTGCCGCAGCCAAATGCTGCTTGGCTATTTCGACGAAACCAATGCCCCCAAATGCGGCGTATGCGATGTTTGCCTGGAAGAACGCCGCCAAAAAAATGCCGACGAGATCTTTGATGATATCACCAACGAGATAGTACAGCTGCTAAGTACAGATGCCTACGCCATAGATGAATTGATCACCTCCATAAAACTTGGTACCGAAAAAGAACGCATCGAAACCATCCGCCTGCTGCTTGATGCCGGCAAGGTGAAGACCGATGGCGGGAATTACTATTTGTAGGTATTCCTATAAAAATATAGCATTAAGCAGTCTTTCGTCAATTGTCATTAAATCGGCGTAACGATAAAACGCCACAATTCACATCTTCCCGCCTCTGTTACAGGTTGCCTCAAAAAAAAAATGCCATTTCGCCGTCACAATCGGGGCGTTTACCGACATAATCAGGGTGTACATCTATTTGGCTCAAAACGGCTGTAACGTTTGCCGGATGGGGGCGTCATATGGGTGTATTTAAAAACAAGAAAATAATTAACACACTCACATTCAAATAATAATAAAATGAAAACTTCAGTTTTAACCATAGCAACCATCTTCGCATTAGCATTAGGTACAGTAACATCAACCTTTGCATCTGTTACAAACAACAACAACGAAGAAGTAAGCACAGTGCTTACCAATGTTAGCAAGATCAACAAAATAGAATTACACGGAAACGTGGAACTGTTCGTATCTGACGGCAGCGCAGACGAGGTGAAAGTTTACAACAAGTACTACGCAGAAAGCGCTTTGGTACAAAACCAAAACGGTACGTTACGTATCTCATCATACACGGATAAAAAATTAGTGGTTTGGGTAAAAGCTGCCGATCTGCAATCAATTGTTGCCAACGACAACTCATCAGTAAAATCATTTGGCAGCCTGCAGAAATTAGACCTTGATGTAACGCTTAACAACAATTCGTCTGCAGATTTGAACCTTGACGCTTATAAAGCAAGCATCAACGTAAACGACCGTGCTAAAGCAAACATCAGCGGTACTGTTAACGACTATAACCTGGTACAAGACCAGTCTGCGACTGTTAACCAGGCAAACCTGGCTGCTGCTAACCGCAGCAAAACAGTAACCAACAAATTTGTTAAGGCTAACGTATCAGAATTAGCCATACTGTAAGTACTACTTTTGCAAAAGTTCAACATATATTTTAGGAAGCCACCGCAAAAAGCGGTGGTTTTTTTGTGGTTCACCGCCCTGTCTAAATCGCAAATTTTAGAACTTACTCACCCTAACATTGCTTCGCTCGTCAACTCTCTCTTCGCTGCGCGAAAGAGGGTAGGAAAAAGTAGGGTAGCTTAATCTTGTTTATTGTTTCTTGACTCTTGATTCTTGACTCTTCTCTTTCCAACATGCAAATTCCCCGCCCTTTCACCGACTGTTTTATACCCTTTACCGACATAAACCTGCACTGTATCTAATACACCCAAAGTGCCTGTAACGTTTATGCGGCACGGTCGTCATATAGGTGTATTTAATAACACAACACAACTTATAGTATTCATAATCAAAATATTAATAAAATGAAAACATCAATCTTCACCATGGTAGCCGTAATGATTATGGCAGTGGTAACCACAACAAACACCTATGCAAACGTTAATAATAATAACGACGAAGCCGTAACCGTATTAACTAACGTAAACAAAATCAACACGATCGAAATTCACGGAAACGTTGAACTTTATGTATCTGATGGCACTGCCGACCAGGTTAAAGTTTACAACAAATACTACTCAGAAAGCGCCCTTGTACAAAGCAAAAACGGTGTGCTAAGGATCTCATCTTACAAAAACCAAAAATTAGTGGTTTGGGTAACAGCAGCCGATTTGCAATCTATCAGCGCTTATGATAATGCTGAAGTAAGATCATTTGGTAAATTAGAAAAGTTAGACCTTGAAGTTAACTTGTACAACACCGCAACTGCCGACTTAAATGTAGAAGCCTACAAAGCAACCGTAAACGTTAACGACAACGCCAAAGTGAACTTAACCGGAAACGTAAACGATTACAACTTAACCTGCACCCAACCTGCAAACGTTAGCCATAAAAACTTTGTAGCCGTAAACACCACCGCGCAAACTACCAGCGTAGCCATAGCAAAGGTTAAACAAAGCGAATTAGCAAATTTGTAATCAACAGCACTGCTGCATAAAAGTCCTTCTTATATCAAAAAGCCGTTAGATAATCAGCGGCTTTTTTTACTTTTAGTGTAACTTCAACCCATAAATCATCGTCCAAAAACTAAACTGATAAAACATGAAAAACTTAAACTTTAAAATAGTACTGCTGGTAGCAGCTGTATCAATCACATTGTTCTCATCGTGCAGGCGGTTCAGGTGTATAAAGGGCAATGGCAGCCAACGTACCGAAGCCCGTAAAATGACAAGCTTTACCAAAATAGATGTATCTGGCGGTTACAAGGTTGTTTTAAAACAAGATAGTACCGAATCTATTTCCATCACTATTGATGATAACCTGTTTAAATACGTAGAAACTACTGTTGAAGGCGGTACCTTAAAAGTACACAGCCGCCGTAATATTTGCCCAAGCGGCGAAAGCGTATTGATTATTGGTGTTAAAAACCTGGAGGCAATTGGCGCATCTGGCGCGGTTGATGTAAGATCAGAGGGTCGCTTAAATGTTAAAGACCTTAATATCGACCTATCCGGTTCAACTAAAATCGATCTGGATCTTAGTGCCGGCAAAGTACACACAGGCGCAAGCGGTTCAAGCGAGATCTATTTAAAAGGCCAGGCGGCATCACACGATATTGATATGAGCGGGTCTGGTAAGGTGGAGGCACTTGATTTTGTGGTAGGTAAATATAAGATCAGCACATCGGGCGCGAGCGAGTGTAAAATAAATGTTTTGAACGAGTTGGATGTTCATACCAGCGGCTCGAGCGATATTCAATACCGTGGTAACCCTTCAAAAGTAAACAACGATCAATCTGGCGCTTCATCTGTTAAAAAGATAGACTAAAAAAATATTATTTCGAGGCTATAATTTAAACAGTGGCGGCTTTTGTCCGCCATTGTTGTTTAAGTGCGATTTAAAAATCTCTATAGTGTTTAACGCCTATCTTAAAACGCTTAAACCTGTAAACAACAGCGCAGTTAAATTGCAAAGCAAGCCAAATGCATGACTAAATTCAAAATAAATTTATACTTTTGCGCCTCTAATTTTGTGCGCTTAAGGGCTGTACTATGAATAAAGATTAACTAATAACAGGTAAAAAGATGAATATATCACAGGAAAAAATTGATAACCTGAATACAGTTGTTAAAATCAACATCAACCCGGAAGATTACCAGCCACGTGTTGAAAAAGCAATGAAAGACCAGGCTAAGAAAGCGAAACTACCAGGTTTCCGCCCGGGTATGGTGCCGGTTGGTCACATTAAAAAAATGTATGGTAAAAGCATTTTGGTCGATGAGATCAACAACATGCTATCTGATACTTTAAACAAATATTTAGAGGAAGAGAAACTTGAAGTATTAGGCCAGCCTTTACCAAAAGTGGATGACAAGAAAGAGTACAACTGGGATTTTGCCGATAACTTTGAATTTAACTACGAAGTTGGTTTGGCGCCCGAGTTTAACATCGATTTTTCATCCAAAGATAAAGTTACCCAGTATGTGATAAAAGTTGATGAGGAAACATTAGCATCACGTATCAAAAATATCCGTCGCAGCTATGGCAAAATGACAAATCCTGACGTATCGGCAGATGATGACGTTCTTTATGCTGAATTAACGCAACTTTCTCCGGATGGTTCTGTTTTTGAAGGAGGCATAAGCAATATCACGTCTGTACGTTTAGATCAGATCCAGGACGAGGCGATCAAAAAATCGCTGCTTGGTTTGAAAAAAGGCGACGAGTTGGTATTTGACATCAACGCGGCTTTTGATAACGACGCGGCCAAGGTTGCCGGTTTATTAAAAATTGAAGAAGATGAAGCGGCTGACTTAAAATCCAACTTTAATCTAAACGTTAAAAATGTTAACCGTTTAGAAGAAGGCGATTTAAACCAGGAGTTCTTTGATAAATTATTTGGTGAAGGTGTAGTTACCGACGAGGCCGGTTTTAGAGCTAAAATTACCGAAGAGTTAGAAATGATGATGACCCAGGATGCTGAGCGCAAACTGCAGGACGAAATTTACCACTACAGTATTGGTAAAGTTGATTTTGAACTACCTGATGCATTTTTAAAACGTTGGTTAAAGGCTACGAACGAAAAACTGACCGGGGAAGAATTGGAAGGCGGTTACAACGATTTTGCAAAAAACCTTAAATGGACGCTTATCGAAAATAAATTGATGAAGGAAAACAACATCGATATTAAATACGAGGAAGTGTTTGAGTTTGCAAAAGGCAGTTTAGACCAACAGTTCCGGATGTATAGCCCGCAGGCGTTAACCGATGAGCAGTTAGGCCAGTACACTGTGCAATACCTTCAGAATAAAGAAAATGCTAACAAAGTATTTGAACAAGTAAAAGCGCTTAAGGTGTTTGATTACATCAAAAGTGTTATTACGCTTGATAAAAAAGAGATCTTGTTCTCTGATTTTAACAAGCTTGCTGCATAAACAGTAAAGTTCAAATAATATATTACCAAAAGCATTTGCCCAACAGCAAATGCTTTTGTGTTATAGGCCCCCCCTAAACCCTCTCCGAAGGCTTTAAAGAGATTTTTTAAAGTCTCCCCTTACGGGGGAGATTTAGAGGGGGCTCGTTTTTTTACTTTCACCAAACTAAATAGTATAAAATCTATTCAACTAAAAACTATATTTATTGCGGGCTAATCAGCCCGTGCCATAACAACTAAATTACATACACATGAACAGTAATCCAGATAAAAACGAATTCAGAAAATATGCTGTTAAACACCACCGTATCAGCAGTACCTATGTAGATAGGTTTATTGGCGGTGTAAACCGTAACAGTATGCCAACGGGTATTGTAAACCCGCCAATGGGTTACACGCCTTACATTATCGAAGAGCGCCAGTTAAATATCTCTCAATTAGACGTGTTTTCGCGTTTAATGATGGACCGGATCATTTTCCTGGGCGATCCTATTTATGACCAAAACGCAAATGTTATCCAGGCGCAATTATTATTCTTGCAATCTGCCGATGCAAAACGCGATATCCAGCTTTACATTAACTCGCCGGGTGGTTCTGTTTATGCAGGTTTAGGCATTTACGATACCATGCAATTGATCTCAAATGATGTAGCTACTATCTGTACAGGTATGGCAGCATCAATGGGCGCGGTATTATTATGTGCCGGTGCCGAAGGTAAACGCGCGGCATTGCCACACTCGCGTGTAATGATTCACCAGCCATCGGGTGGTGCACAGGGCCAGCAGTCTGACATTGAGATCTCTTACCACGAGATCACTAAATTGAAAAAAGAATTGTACCAGATAATTGCTGACCACAGCGGTGCATCATACGACAAAGTTTATGCAGCATCAGACCGTGACTACTGGATGATTGCCGAAGAAGCTAAGGAATTTGGTATGATAGACGAAATATTAAAAGGCAATAAAACAAAATCAAAATAAAATTAGTAGTAGTGAATAGTTGATTAAGTTGGTCGTATGGTGTAGTTAATAATAACGTTCACGAGCAACTTAATCAACCACTTACTTAAAATTGGTTTATAAAAAGCCAAATCCTTATCTTTGATAAAACCTTATAAAATGAACAAGAACAGCAAGGAGATCAGGTGCTCATTTTGCGGCGCCGGCAAACAGGACTCCCTGATGCTGATAGCAGGGCTCGACGCGCACATTTGTGATAAATGCGTTGACCAGGCTAACGAAATACTGGCCGAAGAACTAAAGGTGCGCAAAGTAAAAGCTTCGCCCGCGGTGCCTTCTATGCTTAAACCTGCCGAAATAAAAGCACACCTCGATCAATACATCATAGGCCAGGACGATGCCAAGAAGGTATTATCGGTTGCGGTGTATAACCACTATAAAAGGTTAAACCAACGTATTGATAAGGATGAGGTAGAGATAGAAAAATCTAATATCATTATGGTGGGAGAAACCGGCACAGGTAAAACCTTGCTGGCAAAAACGCTTGCCAAAGTGCTTAATGTTCCTTTTTGCATTTGTGATGCTACCGTACTTACCGAAGCTGGTTACGTAGGCGAGGATGTGGAAAGCATCCTAACCCGTTTGCTGCAATCTGCAGATTATGATGTGAACACTGCCGAGCGTGGTATCGTTTATATTGACGAGGTTGATAAAATTGCCCGCAAAAGTGATAATGCGTCCATAACCCGTGATGTAAGCGGCGAAGGTGTGCAACAAGCCTTATTAAAGATACTGGAAGGTACCATGGTTAACGTACCGCCGCAAGGTGGCCGTAAACACCCGGACCAGAAAATGATTACGGTAAACACCAGTAATATCCTTTTCATTTGTGGCGGCGCATTCGATAGCATCGAAAAAAAGATTGCTAACCGTTTGCGTACCCAAACTGTGGGTTACAAAATGAAACGCGATGACAGTGAAATAGATATGAAGAACCTGTATAAGTATATTACTCCGCAGGATTTGAAATCGTTTGGTTTGATCCCTGAGTTGATAGGCCGTTTACCGGTATTAACTTATCTTAACCCGCTTGACCGTGAGGCACTACATAATATCTTAACCGAGCCTAAAAACTCGTTACTTAAACAGTACAAAAAACTGTTTGAATACGAAGGCGTGAAGCTTGAGTTTGATGTTGATGTGCTTGATTTTATTGTTGATAAGGCAATGGAGTTTAAACTTGGCGCACGTGGCTTACGCTCGATATGCGAGGCTATTATGATTGATGCCATGTTTGAGTTTCCATCACAAAAAGATGTGAAGCGTTTAAACGTAACGTTAGAGTACGCGAGAGACAAATTTGAGAAGAGCGACCTTAAAAAGTTAAAGGTAGCTTAACAATTATTTGATAGTATAAAAGTATTTTCGTATATTACACACTAACCCTGGTGAAAACACACCGGGGTTTGCTGTATAAAAAGGTTTTATAGCCTTAAAATACACATACATACACACAAAAAAGAGGACAAAAAAGATGAACGAAGAATTAGACGTAAAGAAAGATGACCACACAAACCCATCAAAAAAGATCAAAGAAGTTTCTACCCCGGTAAAATCGGGTTTAAAAACCAAAGAAGCCATTGTAGCCAACTGGCTGCCCCGGTATACCGGCCGGCCGCTTGATGCCTTTGGCGAATATATTATCCTGACAAATTTCTCCAAATACCTGCAGCTGTTTTCTGAATGGCATAATAACGAGCCTATCATGGGCCTGGATAAACCAATGCAAAGCGTAACAGCCGATGGCATAACCATCATTAACTTTGGTATGGGCAGTTCGGTAGCTGCTACCGTAATGGACCTGCTAACCGCCATACATCCAAAAGCCGTAATATTTTTAGGCAAATGCGGCGGCCTTAAAAAGAAGAATAACGTAGGCGACCTGATACTGCCTATAGCTGCCATAAGGGGCGAGGGTACATCAAACGATTACTTACCCCCGGAAGTGCCTGCACTGCCATCATTTGCGCTGCAAAAAGCCATCTCGACAACCATACGTGACCAGGCCCGCGATTATTGGACAGGTACCTGCTACACCACCAACCGCCGCGTTTGGGAACACGACAAAGAGTTTAAGAAATATCTGAAAAGCCTGCGCGCCATGGCGGTGGATATGGAAACTGCAACCATCTTTACAACCGGTTTCGCCAACAAGATCCCTACAGGTGCATTGCTGCTGGTATCAGACCAACCGATGATCCCTGAAGGTGTTAAGACTGCCGAAAGCGACAGCAACGTTACCACTCAGTATGTAGAAACACACCTGCGGGTAGGTATCGAATCTTTAAAGCAACTTATAAACGGCGGCTTGACGGTTAAGCACCTAAAGTTTTAAAGTGTAAGGCGGTTTTAAGTAAATAAAGAGTGGTTTTACTATCGGTTTGTCGCCTGCAAGTAACTACTAATTATTCAACTACTCACTTTCATCATTAATTATTAATTTTGTACCTGTCCTGTTAAACCTACGGGATAAGTAGATAATATAATATGTGGCATAATAATATACTCGAAACCATTGGTAATACCCCTATGGTGAAGCTTAACAAGATAGTAAAGGACATCCCTGCTACTGTTTTGGCTAAGATAGAAACAACCAACCCGGGCAACTCCATTAAGGATCGTATGGCCCTTAAAATGATAGAAGATGCCGAGAAAAGCGGTAAACTTAAACCCGGCGGCACAATTATAGAAGGCACATCAGGCAACACCGGTATGGGTTTGGCTATAGCGGCTGTCATTAAAGGCTACAAGTGTATTTTCACGAGTACTGATAAACAATCGAAAGAAAAGTTTGATGCGCTGCGCGCTTTTGGTGCGGAGGTTATTGTGTGCCCTACTAATGTTGAGCCGGAAGACCCGCGTTCGTACTATTCAGTATCATCACGTCTTGAGCGCGAGGTACCTAACTCATGGAAGCCCAACCAGTACGATAACCTGAGCAATTCGCAGGCGCACTACGAAAGCACCGGCCCCGAGATATGGGAGCAAACCGAAGGTAAAATTACCCACCTAATAGTAGGTGTAGGAACAGGCGGTACCATATCCGGCACTGCCAAATTTTTGAAAGAAAAAAATCCGGCTATCCAGATCTTGGGTATTGATACTTACGGCTCGGTGTTTAAAAAGTATAAAGAAACTGGTGAGTTTGATAAAAACGAGATCTACCCATACATCACCGAAGGTATTGGCGAAGATTTCCTTCCGCAAAACGTTGATTTTAGCCTGATAGACCACTTTGAGAAGGTAACCGATAAAGACGCTGCCCTAATGACCCGCGAAATAGCCCGTAAGGAAGGCATTTTTGCAGGTAACTCAACTGGCTCTGCCGTTGCAGGTTTATTGCAGATGAAAGATAAATTTAAAGAGGGGGATGTTGTGGTGATCATTTTCCCAGACCATGGTACCCGTTACCTGGGCAAAATGTATAACGACGATTGGTTGCGCGACCGCGGCTTTATCAAAGAAGAAAAGCTGACCGCACGCCACATCATCAGCAAAAAAGAAAACCAGGAGATAGTAACTATAGATTGCGAAAAGACTGTTCTGGAAGCCATAAATACGATCAAATCGCTTAACATAAGCCAAATCCCTGTTACCCAAAAAGGTATGGTTATTGGCAAGATAACAGAAAGTGATATCCTGGATTCGCTGATAGAGAACCCCGGCATTAAATCACAGCCGATAAAAAATATCTCAACCGCGCCATTCCCTTTTATCGACCTAAATACGTCTATTGATAAGATCTCGGGTATGATCAACAAAGATAATATTGCGGTGTTGGTTGAGGATGACAATGGTAAGATCGAGATCATCACCCAGTATGACATCATCAATGCTATATCAGCTTAGATCGGTAAGTATTACCGCAAATAAATTAGTTGTAGAGACGCGATACCTCGCGTCTCTTTTTTTATAATTTAATCTCTCCTGTTAATTAAACACCCATCTGGCCGCTGCATATTAAATATTCCACAGTGTTGGTGACGATATTCTGTCATGTACTTAAATTAAATAGTCCTGATTGTTAACCATTTATGAATATTCATTACGTTCACGGCCGTGAACGTGAACATTATACCTGTAGTATGTGAAGTAAGAGCGGAGGACGTTCTTACCTAATTTAATCTGCACATTTGCATATCCACGCATCTGCATATCAACATCACCACTTCTTAAATATCACAAAAACCGCAAGCACGATAAGCGCAAAGCCTACCAAATGGTTCCAGCCAAGCTTTTCGGTTTTGAAGAACACGACGGTGAATACCATAAACATGGTGAGCGTAATAGCTTCCTGTATGGTTTTAAGCTGAACTAATGTGAACGGCCCACCATCTTCTTTAAAGCCTGCGCGGTTTGCCGGTACCTGGAAAACGTATTCAAAAAACGCCAGCCCCCAGCTGATGAGGATAATTGAGAAAAGGCCAAGATTTTTCCCCCAATCATATTCCTTAAATTTGAGGTGCCCGTACCAGGCAAACGTCATAAACATATTAGATATGGTGAGGAAAAGGATAGTTTTTACTCCGCGCATGGTTGAATAAGGATTTATAGAATTGGAGAATTAACAGAATAATTGCGCAATAGTTTAGTTTCAGCTAAACTACTGCAATCTTTTCTTAGCCAACTCTGCTTTATAGATCTCGTTTAGCTTTGGCGATGGGTTGGTGATCAAATAGATTCTTGACCCATGCTCGAGGGCTAAAGGGTTTAGTACCTGGCCTGTTTCGCGGTAACTTTCTACGACTTTGCTAAGCCTGCGTTTAACGTTGTCATCATCGTCCACATAAATAATGTAGTGCGCGCTCAGGCTATCGGCCGCCCAAAGCTGGAAACTGCTGTTTAGGCTGGTAACCTCAGGCAAGTTGTATTTATGTCTGTAATGATGCAGGGCGCCCGCCTGGCCATAGTTGTCGGCAAACAGCTGCGTGTGTTTTTGTTGTTCAGGGGTAAGGCTGTCGTAAGTGTCGGCAGCTTTTTTAGCCATTTCGTCCCAGCCCAGCATGTCAGCGTAATCTTGTGTTAGGGGGTGTTGTTTCTGGTCTTCCCATTTTGTTATGAAACTCAAAAAG
This sequence comes from Mucilaginibacter sp. UYNi724, assembly GCF_054057495.1. NCBI lineage: Bacteria > Pseudomonadati > Bacteroidota > Sphingobacteriia > Sphingobacteriales > Sphingobacteriaceae > Mucilaginibacter > Mucilaginibacter sp. UYNi724. The sequence continues at coordinate 191,985 of NZ_JBSRZI010000003.1, forward strand.
GGCATACGGCGCTCGGTGTTTTTTATGAAAGTAACTGTTCTGTCTAACGGTAATATGGGTAATACCAATGGCAGTAAAAGCAAGTTTGGAACTACAACAATCAATACAGCAACCGTGCGTAATATGTAATAAGTGCGTTTAAGCATGCGCTCTAAAGCGAAACCACCGGCGGCAAACAGCATAGGGTAGGCGCCAAAAAGGTAATAGCTTTTCCCGTTCATCTCCAGTAAAAACAAAAATATCAAGACGTAGGCAATTGCCAGGTACCTAAACCTGCGCAGCTTGAACGAGAACAATAAAAAGCAAAACCCGGTGAACCAAACAAGTAACGCGACGCCGTTTACCAACACCTGCTGCATTACAAAATCCATAGGTTTTACATAGTCCAACTGGGTTTCGCGCAATTCCTGCATGTGGTGGATAACCGGCAAATGATGTGCGAATTGCCAGATAATATTGGGCAGAAATATCAGGATGGCTATTAATGCCGAATAAGCAACATGTTTGTTAAAAAGCAGTTTCCGCTCGCGGCTTATCAAGATACCCACTATAAGCGATGCAGTGAAAAACGCCATGGTGTACTTGGTAAGCATGCCAACACCCACAGCCACACCAAGCCAATACAGGTATTTTACGTCGGCAGTGTTGAGGTATTTGGCAAATAACCAAACCGTTACCACCCACCAAAGCTGATCGAATACCACGGGTTGGAACAAATAACCACTTGCCGCGAAGGCAGGGGCAAAGATCAACGCTAAACAAGCGATGGTGATGGCGTACCTGCGGCCGCCAAGTTCGGCAGTTATCTGACCGGTGAGCCAAATGATTAATCCGCTTGCTATGGTGCTGAAGATGCGTGCCGCGAAAACCGAATCGCCAAAAACGTTAAGGGTGATTTTTGCCAGCAAGGCAATAAAAGGTGGTACTTCTTTATAGCCCCAATCCAGGTGGTCGCCTAAAACCAGGTGCAAAAGTTCATCGCGGTGAAAGCCAAAATTGCTGATGGCAAACAGGTTTAGGATGATTTTTAACGCAACAAAGATCAGTATAAAGGTAGAATACGATGACCTCCGGTTTTTATAAGGCATTATTGGCTATTGGTTGGTTGCCATAAAAATAGTATAAAAACGAATAATATCGAATGTTGAATTTTGAACCCCGAAAAACGAGGTATAAAGCCACTCCATTATTCGGGGTTCAATGTCTCGTGTGATAATATTTTAAACGCGTTTTATATCGGCACCAAGCGCGATAAGGCGCTCATCGATGTTTTGGTAACCGCGTTCTATCTGCTCAATGTTGTAAATGGTAGACTGGCCTTGTGCCGAAAGCGCAGCAATCAATAGCGATACACCCGCACGGATATCCGGCGAGGTCATGGAGATGCCACGTAGCTGCACCATTTTATCTAAGCCGATAACAGTAGCGCGGTGTGGATCGCAAAGAATGATGTTGGCGCCCATATCCAGCAATTTATCTACGAAAAACAAACGGCTCTCGAACATTTTTTGGTGGATAAGTACCGATCCTTTAGCCTGTGTGGCTACTACCAGCACAATGCTCAGCAAGTCGGGGGTAAAGCCCGGCCACGGCGAATCTGCAACGGTTAGTAACGAGCCATCTATGAAGGTATCTATCTCGTAATGGTCTTGCGATGGGATGTAAATATCATCGCCACGGCGCTCCAGTTTAATGCCCAGGCGTTTAAACACGTCAGGTATCATACCCAGTTCGTCGTAATGCACATCCTTAATGGTAATCTCGGAACCTGTCATGGCAGCAAGGCCGATGAATGAACCTATCTCTATCATATCAGGCAGCATGCGGTGTTCGGTACCACCAAGTTCGGTTACGCCTTCAATAGTTAGCAGGTTTGATGCGATACCGCTGATCTTCGCGCCCATGCGGTTAAGCATTTTGCAAAGCTGTTGCAGATAAGGTTCGCATGCGGCGTTGTAAATGGTGGTTGTACCTTTTGCCAAAACTGCTGCCATCACAATGTTAGCCGTGCCGGTTACCGATGCCTCATCAAGCAGGATATAGGTACCCTGCAGGTTTGATGCATCTACATTGTAAAAGCCGTTGTCGGGGTTGTAATCAAAACGTGCGCCCAGTTTTTCGAAACCCAAAAAGTGGGTATCTAATCTACGGCGGCCAATTTTATCGCCACCCGGTTTTGGGATAGATGCTTTACCAAACCGCGCCAACAGCGGGCCTAATATCATAATAGAACCGCGCAGACCGCCGCCCTTGGTTTTAAAAGCTTCCGAAGTGAAAAAATCCTGGTCTATTTCTTTAGCTTCGAAAGTGCAGGTATCGCGCGAGATGCGGTTAACCTCAACACCCATGTCGCCCAGTAACTCAATCAGTTTGTTCACATCCTGTATATCCGGGATGTTGCTGATGGTCATTTTTTCGTCGGTTAATAAAACCGCCGCTATAATTTGTAATGCTTCGTTTTTAGCGCCCTGTGGGATGATCTCGCCTTTAAGCTTTTTACCGCCCTGTATTTCGAATGCGTTTCTCATTTAGTTAATGGTTGATGGTTGATAGTTCATAGCCAAACCAAATTCGACTGATTTACCTCTGCAAAGATTATAAAATAATCGGCAAAAGGTCAGCCATATTTACAGGATTATCTATGAGCCATGAACAATGATCTAAGAACTGATTAATATTTTTTAGCGCCTCCCGGGTTTCGGTTACGGTTATTTTGGTTGTTGTTATTATTGCTGCGGGGATTATTATTGTTGGTACGAGCGCCGCCGCCATTGCTGCTACCGCCGCCGCCGCGGTTATTTTGGTTATTATTATTGTTACGCCCGCGGCTGTTATTATTGTTCTGGTTATTTTGATATGGGTTAGCGCGGAACTCGACACGGTTTAGGTTTACGTTCTCTTCCAGTTTTAAGGTGCCGCCGGATAAGGCGTAAAGATCCGACAAGATAGTTTCATCAGCAACCGAATCTTTGTTCCATTGCACGTAGGCCATTTTCATGAAGTTGGCAATAGCCTGTACCATGTGGCGTTTACGTTCCGGCTCTTCAATGGCTTTGGCCTTCTCTATCATCATTTCGATAGTTTTACCGTAGTGCTTATACCGGATGCGCTGGTTAGGGTATTTAAGCGGCTCGGGTTTCATGTGGATGGCCTCCGGGCTTGGTTTTGGATATGGTGAATCTACATCCAGCTGAAAATCTGATATGATGTGCAGGTGATCCCAAAGCTTGTGTTTAAAATCGGCCACATCGCGCAGGTGGGGGTTTAAGAAGCCCATCAGGTCTATAACCACTTGTGCGTATTTGTTGCGCTCTTCTTTAGTTGGTAACGCCACAATGTATTTCACCATGTTTTGCACGTTACGCCCGTATTCTGTTAATAAAAGTTTATTTCTGGTTGAGTTATAATCAAACGGACCAGGCAAATTTGTTAATGCCATGTATATTTTTTAATTAAATAAATTGTCGTGAAGTTGGATTTCGGCGCATGGACGGTTTCTTAGATAGAGGGGCAGAAACCGGAGAACCGAAATGAAATAGTACGATGTACTAACGCAAATATAAGCTAAATGTGTTAATGTGCAAATTTTGCTAACGGGTATTTAATTTCTGCTATTTTAGCAATTAAGCAATACAGCCATGTCAGCAATCATAACCACCATCGATATCTACCGTTTCAGCATCCCCATGGAGCCGTTCACCATTGCCACCGGCACTATGGACCATGCGCAGAACGTTTTCATCCGCATACATACCAATAAAGGGTTCTATGGTGTAGGCGAGTGTTCGGCGTTCCCAATGATAGTAGGTGAAACGCAGAATACCTGTTTGGTCATGGCTAAGTATTTCGCAGCATTGTGGATTTGGCAGGATGCGCTGGATATCCCGGCCCGGATGCAGCAACTGCATGAAGCCGCCGCCGGCAACACCACAATAAAAAGTGCTTTTGATATGGCTTTATATGATATTGCCGCTAAAAATGCGGGGTTACCATTATACAAGTTTTTGGGCGGAGAAAAGCGCGTGGTGGAAAGCGACATCACAATCGGTATCAGCACACCGGAAGCGATGGCCCAAAAGGCTATCCACTTTAAAGCATCTGGGGCAAACATCCTTAAAGTAAAATTAGGCAAAGGCGCTAAAACGGATGTAGAACGTATTAAGCAGATCCGCGAAGCTGTTGGTCGCGAGATGAAGATCCGTGTTGATGCTAACCAGGGCTGGACCTTTGACGACGCGTTATTTGCCTTGCAAACGATTGGTGCTTATAACATTGAATTTTGCGAACAACCCATGCGCATCTGGTACAACGACCGCCTGCCCGAACTTATGAAATTATCGCCCGTAAAGATTATGGCTGATGAGAGCGTTTATAACCACCACGATGCACGGATGCAGATTGAAAGCAAATCCTGCGATTACATCAATATCAAAATGGCAAAATCGGGAGGGATATTGGAAGCTAAAAAGATCCACGATACTGCCGCCGAGCGGAACATCCACTGTATGATGGGCGGGATGCTGGAAAGCCGCATAGCCCTAAGCGCCAAACTGCATTTTGTCTACGCCAGCCCTAATATTAGATTTTATGATATGGATACCTGCATGCTGGGCCACTTGGTTGACCCATGCGTGGGCGGTGTAACTTATGATGGCTACAGGCTCAACATCAGCGATGCTGTTGGGATAGGCGCAGATGCAGATGAGGTTTTTTTGGAGGGGTGTGAGAAGATAACAATCGTCTGAACTCGAATTGTAAGAATTTATTGAATTGACAGAACGCGAGCATTAATAATTCAATAAATTCTTACAATTCCTGGAATTCGAGTTTAGACTACTTACTCAATTCCGCAAAATACTTATGGAATAATGGGATAGTCTCAATTCCTTTATAATAATTAAAAATATCATATTTCTCGTTTGGCGAGTGCAGGGCATCGCTGTCAAGTCCGAAACCCATTAGCACCGTTTTTAGGCCCAGTTCGGCTTCAAATAAAGCTACGATTGGGATGCTGCCGCCACCACGTGTTGGGATAGGTTGCGTACCGAATGATTCCGCAATGGCTTTTTGCGCCGCTTTGTAGGCAATGCTATCGGTAGGGGTAACCACCGGTTCGCCGCCATGGTGCGGGGTAACTTTTACCTTAACGTATTTAGGTGCTATCTTCAGGAAATGATCTGTAAACAGCAACGTGATTTTCTCTGAAGTTTGGTTTGGTACTAATCGCATCGATATTTTAGCACTTGCTTTTGATGGTAATACGGTTTTAGCGCCTTCGCCAATATAACCGCCCCAGATGCCGTTCACCTCAAGGGTCGGGCGGGTGCCGGTACGCTCGAAAGTGGTATAGCCTTTTTCGCCCCATGTTTCGGCAATATCAAGGTCTTTTTTGTATTCATCCTCATCATACGGGGCAGCATTAAGCTCGGCACGCTCAGTAGCGGTTAATTCGATAACGTCATCGTAAAAACCGGGAATGGCGATATGATTGTCATTGTCATGCAGGGAAGCTATCATTTTTGCCAAAATGGTTGCAGGGTTAGCCACCGCGCCACCGTAAACGCCCGAGTGCAGGTCGCGGTTAGGGCCGGTTACTTCCACTTCCAGGTAAGATAGGCCACGTAAACCAGTCTCTAAAGACGGGTGCTCCATGCTGATCATCGAGGTATCAGATATCAATACCACATCAGCTTTCAAGCGCTCTTTGTTGGCTTTAACAAAGACGCCCAGGTTGTTGGAGCCAACTTCTTCCTCGCCCTCTATCATAAATTTGATATTGCATGGCAGGGTATCGGTTTGCATCATCAGTTCAAATGCCTTTACGTGCATGTAAAACTGGCCTTTATCATCACAAGCGCCGCGGGCATAAATTTTACCATCGCGCACGGTTGGTTCAAAAGGAGGGGTATGCCAAAGTTCTAAAGGGTCGGCCGGTTGCACATCGTAGTGGCCGTAAACCAATACGGTTGGCAGCGAAGCGTCAATTATTTTGTCGCCGTAAACAATAGGGTATCCTGCAGTTTTGCAAACCTCCACATTATCGGCACCTGCATCGGTTAGTTTTTTAGCTACGTAATCGGCAGCGTTTAAAACATCAGGGGCATATTTTGGGTCGGCGCTAACAGATGGGAAGCGCAGTAGTTCAAATAACTCGTCAAGCAAACGTTGCTTATTTTCTTCTATATATTGCTTTATTACTTGCATGAGAATGTAATTTGAAGCAAAGATAGAAGTTTATTTTACGGTGCGATTGATACAATGTCGTTTTTTGTCAGTCTGAGCCTGTCGAAGACTTATAAACCCGACAGGCTCACAATGACATATTATATAATTACTCGGCTACCTTTTCAACAACCACAGCGGTACCGTAAGCGAGTACCTCGGTAATGCCCTGCATCACTTCGTTGGCATCATAACGCATCCCTATAATGGCGTTTGCGCCAATAGCCTGGGCATGTTGTATCAATAGGTGAAAAGCCTCTTCGCGGGCGTTTTCGCAAAGCTCTACATAAACAGAAAGCCTCCCGCCAAACAGCGATTGGATGCCACCGGCAAAGTTGCCCACAACGCTGCGGCTACGCACGGTAATGCCGCGTACAACGCCTAAATGTTTAACAACTTTATAACCGTCTAACCTGGTGCTGGTGGTAATTAACGAAGTGTCCATAGTGTATTAATTAGTGTTTGTTTATAGTTAGATGCTAATTCTTCAAAAATGTTACCAAAGCGGGGTTAACAATATTTGCCTGCTCAATAAAAGGCAGGTGCCCGGCATCATCCACAGGTAAAAATTCTGTTTTAAGCACGCTGCGTACCGAGTCGCTAAATCTGAACGGCACGGTATTATCCTCTTTACCCCAAATAAGCAATACCGGTTTATGTTTATCATTCAGGGCGGTATTTGCTTCGCGGGCGTTGTAGTTGTAGTTATATATTGTTGATACCAACGCCCCGCGGAACCCTTTATATTTCATTTGTGGCTGGTATTGCTCGGCCCAGCCAGGATGGCGGGTTGGGTATTTAAAATCGGAAATTTGGCCAAGTGCACGCTCTTCTGCATGGGTGGCCTCGTAAAAATCAAGCACGAAAGATGGATAGTTTGGCTTGTTGGACACGTAACCCGGGTCTATCAAAACCACCTTGTTTACGGCATCTGGGTAGGCAGCGGTAAAATCGGTTGCTACTTCGCCACCGAATGATACACCTACCAGGCTCACCGATTTTTTAAGGTGGAGCTTATCAAGCAGTTCGTTCAATTGCTCAAAATAAAGCTGTTTGTTATAGGTTACGTTCGGCCGGTCAGAAAAGCCGCGGCCGAACTGATCATAGCGCAGAACGCGGAAACCGTGTTCGGTCAAATATTCATAAGTGCCGTTCCAGATGTAGTAGGGCACGCTAAAGCCGTGGATCAGGACCACCACTTTACCGGTATCGGGCCCGTCAAGTTCGTAATGGGTAACGCCGTTGGTAAGTTCGATGTAGCTGCCGTTGCTGTTTTTACGGAGTTCGTAAGTAAGTTCTTTTTTTTCCACGTTGTAGTGGTTGTAGATAATGTAAGCTGCAACGGCTCCAAATGTCAATAGGATCACAATGGTCAACATAAGGCTCTTCAAAAATTTCATATCAATTAGATTGATTGATTTTAACGAATAAAAATACTTTAAATATTTAATTTAGCGCCATCTATTTATATAGCTGTTATGCGTATTACTATTATAGGCTCGGGCAATGTTGCTACACATTTGGCGGCAGCATTTAAAAATGCAGGCCATCGCATTGCGCAAATTTACAGCCGTAACCTGCACAATGCCGCTTTGTTAGCTTACCATGTGGGCGCAGAGGCGGTTGATAACCCCCAGGACATCAGCCCCGATACCGATGTCTTTATCCTTGCTATTAAGGACGATGCCATCGCATCATTTGTCCCACATTTATCCAGGCATAATAAGCTTATTGTACATACTTCCGGCGCGGTTGATCTGCAGGAGGTATTAAATTTCACCCCTAATGCGGGTGTGTTTTATCCGCTGCAAACCTTCAGCAAAACAAAAGAGGTTAATTTTAGGGAAGTACCGCTTTGTATAGAGGGTGTAAACGAAGCCATTACCCAAACCCTTGAAAGCCTTGCGCGCGACATCAGCAATAATGTTTATCGTGTAAATTCTGCGCAGCGCAAAGTATTGCACCTGGCTGCTGTGTTTGCATGCAATTTTACCAATCACCTGTACAGTATTGGCGAGCAGCTTTTGGCAGGAAGCGATATGAGTTTTGATATGATGCGCCCGCTGATAGCCGAAACTGCCGACAAAATAAGAGAGCATTCGCCGGTAAGCGTACAAACCGGCCCTGCTGTGCGCAACGACGAACAAACCATGCGAAGCCATTTGCAAATGCTGAATGATGAGCCCAATTTGCAGGAAATTTATACACGTTTAAGTCAGGATATTATCAAAAACCAAAACAGCCGCGACGGGGATAAGTAATTTTGTTACTTTTGCCAAAATGAATATTTTTAAAGTAAAGATTAACTTTGAGGAGAAGGACCACGAAAGCGTGGAACTTGCTATAGCCGAGGGGGAATCTGTTTTAGACGTTTGCCTGGAAAACGGCATCGACCTGCAGCACAACTGCGGTGGCGTATGCGGTTGCAGTACCTGCCATGTATATGTTAACAAAGGGATGGATAACATTCAGGAGATATCTGATAAGGAAGAAGACTTCATTGATAGGGCTGTAAACCCGCGCATTACATCGCGCCTGGGTTGCCAGTGTGTTATCATTGATGGTGATATAGAAGTTACCCTCCCGGATCAATCGGGCTTTATGGGCCACTAATATTTAAGAGTCAAGATATTTAGAATCACGAATCAAGAAATGATAATGAACGACGATAAATTCGCCCTGCCAATACACTGGAACGACCACGAGGACATTGCCATGAGCCTTTACGAAAAGTTTGGTGACGATTTTGGCGAGTCAAAAATATACCGCATCCGCTTTACTGAGTTGTTGGACTGGGTGCTTAGCCTGCCAAACTTTAAAGGCACGCGCGAGGAATCAAGCGAAGGCCACCTGGAGCAGATACAAAGCGCCTGGGTGTACGAGTGGAGAGATAACCAATAATTTGCAGTAGGCAGTTGATAGTTTGCAGTTAATAATCGGTAAAATCAAAAAATCAGTGTAATCCAACAAAATGGAATCCTTTTTAACCAAGCTTAAAGATATTACCACATTTATTTTTGATGTGGATGGTGTGCTTACCGATGGGTCGATATTTGTGACCGAAACCGGTGTACAAAGCCGTGCCTTTAATATTAAGGATGGTTACGCTTTGCAGTTAGCTGTTAAATGCGGTTACAATGTTGCAGCAATATCTGGCAGCAGGTCAAAAAGCGCACTCTTCCGTTTAAATAGTTTGGGGATAACCGATGTTTATATGGGTGCGCATACCAAGTCTGAACGTTTTAAGATCTACATCGAAGAGAAAAGTATTAACCCGGCCAATATCCTTTACATGGCCGATGATATCCCGGACCTGGCGGTAATGAAACTGGTTGGCCTGCCTGTTTGCCCGGCAGATGCAGCCGAAGAGATAAAAGCCATCAGCGCCTATGTATCGCCTTACGCCGGCGGCAAAGGCTGTGCCCGCGACATTATTGAGAAGGTAATGAAGGTACAAGGCAAATGGATGAGCGCCGAAGCGTATAGCTGGTAGGGGTTAGTATTGTAGGTCATGGTTAATAGTTCATAGTAGCTACCATGACATTTTCGAAGTACCATGAACCATGATCTATTACCATGAACCCAAAAATCATTCTCGCATCCAAATCACCACGCAGACAAGAACTTTTAAAACTGATGGATATTGATTTCCGTGTGGTTTTAAAAGAGGTTGATGAATCATATCCCGACGGTTTAACACCCGCGGAGATAGCCCTGTACATAGCCGCCAAAAAAGCCGAAGCATTTGATGAAGACGTTAACGACGAGATTGTACTTACAGCCGATACCATAGTAGCGATCGACGGCCTGATCTTAGGTAAACCAGAATCAACCGAGCATGCTATTGAAATGCTGCAACGCTTATCCGGCAAGGTGCACGAAGTTTACACAGGCGTTTGCCTGCTGTACAAAGGGCAATACAATAAATTTTACGACAGGAGCGAGGTGTTTTTCCGCAAGCTTACAGATCTTGAGATCCGTAGTTACGTAGAGGAATACCAACCCATGGATAAAGCCGGCTCATACGGTATCCAGCAACGCATCGGTCTTATCGGCATCGAGCGAATCAATGGCTCTTACACCAATGTTGTAGGCTTACCTACCGAGAAGGTTTATCAGCAGTTGATGAAACTAAATAAATAACGTCATTGCGAGGTACGAAGCAATCTCTTTACTATACAGAGTGGCTCTGCCTAGGTAGAGATTGCTTCGTACCTCGCAATGACTAGCGGATTATTACTTTTTTACAATTTCCTACTATTATTCTTCCTATTCACATCCGGCAAGGCATTATCTGGATCAACAGTAACGCTTTCAACATCTTGGGTAGTTGGTAAAATGTAGTTGGTAACCTTATTTTGCAGCCAGGTTTCTACAGGGAAATAGGTGCGTTGCTTGCTGCCGTCTTTAAGTTTGGCTTCAACGGTGAACGGCATAGCCATCATTTCTTTATTGGCGATGGTTAGTTTTACGCCTTTGCTGTGGTCTTTATCAAGGTATTTAGCATCTATCAGGGCTATATCCAATTTGTAGTTATTGTAGAACCAGCCTTTCCAGAACCAGCTCAGGTCTTCGCCGGCACCGTTCTCCATCGAACGGAAGAAATCATCGGGCTGCGGGTGTTTGTATGCCCACTTGTTAATGTAGTTTTTAAACGCGTAATCAAACCTGTCTTTCCCAAGGATCTGCTCGCGCAGCAAAACCATCCCAAAAGCTGGTTTAAAATAGGTTAGGGGGTGGCGGTATTTTTCGGGAATTGCATCCGGCGCGCTCATAATACTTGGCGAATTTGGGTCGATGATATGCTCTATGATCTCATCGGCAGGGTTACCACCGCCGGGTGCATATTCACCGTCGCGTTTAGGGGCGTATTCGCCTTTGTTAAAAGCATCCGACGCGTAAATGTCGATAAAGGTGTTAAATCCTTCGTCCATCCATGCAAAGCGGCGCTCATCGCTGCCTACAATCATCGGGAACCAATTGTGGCCTATCTCGTGCGCGGTAACCCAGTAAAGTTCTTTGCCTTTGTCGTTTATCCCGTCGAACACAATGCCGGGATATTCCATACCGCCTGCAATACCAGCCTCGTTAATGGCGGTAGGCCATGGGTACACAAACCATTTTTCGGAAAAGTATTCCATCGAACCTTTTAGGTATTCTGTAGCGCGGCCCCATGCATCATTGCCCTGGCTCTCAACGGGGTAAACCGACATCGCCATGGATTTTTTACCGCCTGGCAAGTTCACCCTCGCGGCATCCCAAATAAATGCTTTAGATGCGCCGAAGGCAACGTCCCGGGTGTTTAGCATCTTATAATGCCAGGTTAATGTGCCTTTGTTTACGGGGTGGGATGATGGATCTTTAATTTCTGCCGCAGTGCGGATCATGATGGTTTTATCGCTGTTGCGGGCTGCATCTAAACGTGCAATTTGTTTGGCGGTTAGTACTTCTTTGGGGTTTAGCAGGTCGCCGGGGCCGGCTACCAGTACATCCCATGGGGCGGTTACAGTGTAATCGATATCCCCGTATTCGCAATAGAACTCACCACTGCCCAAAAATGGTGCGGTTGCCCAGCCACGGCTATCGTCATACACGCACATCCTCGGGAAAAACTGAGCTATCTCGTAGATCTTGCCGTTTTTGGTGTCCACATAATCGGTGCGGCCGCCAAAATTGCCGGGGATCTTATAATGGTATTTGATGTTTAGTTTAATAACGCCTTTTAACAACGGTGTAGCCAAACGCACTTGCATGCGGGTGTCAGTTATTTTGTAATTGACTTTGGTGCGTAGGTTTCCGCTGACAACCTCTACAGATTCTATATCATAACCTGTAGTATGTTGCGTAGTCTGCATCCCGGTAACAAAGTTAGAGCGGGCATCTTTTTTATAGGTGTTCTGATCCAGTTGTAACCAGAGGTATTGCAAGGCATCGGGGCTGTTATTGGTATAAGTAATATCGGCAGTGCCGCTAATGCTTTGCGCGGCGGTATCCAGCTTTACGGCAAGCTTATAATCAACACGGTTTTGCCAGTACTTTGGCCCCGGGTCGCCATTTACAGAATGGAACTCGTTCCCTTTTTCTGTATAAGGGATAGGAGAGAACAGCAGCGCGGGCTGATAGCTGGTGATAATGGTATCGTTGGAATTTTTCTGTGCCTGCGCAAAAGTGGCAGAAAGTACTAGCAAAGACGCGCCGATAATTTTTTTCATGTGTAATGACGATAAGGTAAGCAATATAAAAAAACCTCACCTTATGCCGAATTTATTTATGGAAAGTAGACTTACGCTGCATCATATAATAAAACGAAACTTTATGCAACCTATACAAAGTATCAGCATCCCACAGCCCTGCAACGAAAACTGGAACCAGATGACACCCGTTGAGCAGGGCCGCCATTGTAACGTCTGCAGCAAAACGGTTACAGATTTTACCATGATGACCAATAGCGAGATCATCAATTATTTTACTGAGCATATTAACACTTGCGGCAGGTTTGACACCCATCAACTTGCAAGTGTAAATAATTACCTGGAGTTACAGGATAAACCGAAATTTTCTTGGAAGAGGGCTGCATTGGCCGCAGCTATTACGAGTCTATTTGCTACAACTGAAGCCAGTGCCCAAGAAACTGTAGGGGAAATTGCAGTATCGCAATCGTTTAATACGGTAAAAAAAATGTCTACAGGAGATACGGTTAAATATAACACCATAAAAGGTAAAGTGCTTGACGATAGCAAATTGCCTGTGCCGGGCGCACAAATAAAAATCCCCGGTACTGCATTAGGTGCTTTTACTGATGTAAATGGAAATTTCCAACTTAAAACTCCTTCAAATATCCAGATATTTACAGTTTGTTACATTGGGATGCAAACCGAAAAAATAGCTATAGATTCTAACCTAACTGGAGCATATAATATTGGAATGAAGGCTTTATCCGGGCAGTTAGGTGGTGCAGTTGCGGTTGTGCGTGTTAATAAAGTACCCTTTTACAAAATGTGGTGGTATAAACTAAAGCGCGTGTTTTAACCAAGCATCTGCGCCAATACACCTTCTTTTAAGGAGTAGGTTGACATGCTTACATCGGGCACGCCCATTTTTTGCATCATGTAAATGGTAAGCAAACTGGCTACTACGATCATATCTACCCGTACCGGAATAATGCCCTTTATGCTTGCGCGCAGGCTGTGGTTAGATTTGATTAGCAGCTCGATCAGGTCAAGCAGGTTGTCGGTATCAAACTCGTACGCCTTGGTGTTCTTTAGGTAGAAGGTGCGGCCTTTAGTGCGTTCTATTACCTCGGCAAAGCTTTCGAATGCGCCCGATGAACCAATTATCCTGACCGGTTTGTGCTGCAATGCGGCGCCAAAAAGGTCTATAAGCTTGGCATCCAGATAGCGGCTCATTTGTTTGATAGAGGTAACCGGGATAGGATCTGTTTGGTGGAATTTATCCATAAGGCGGGCCGCGCCAATTTCAAAGCTTTCTTTCCAAAGCACTTTTTTATTGTTGCCGATAATGAACTCCACGCTGCCGCCGCCAATGTCCATGATCAGCGCATTCTCATTAGTGAGGCAGCCGCTGGCTTTGATGCCTTCGTAAATGTAAGTTGCCTCCTGTTCTCCGTTTATCAGTTCGATATCGATGTGTGCCTGTTCTTTTACTTCGCGGATAAAATCCTGCCCGTTAGCCGCACTGCGGATGGCCGAGGTGCCAATAGCTCTGCTTTCTGTTACGCTGTTTGCATCAATGTGGCTCCGGAAGCGTTTCATGGTAGCTATACCACGCTCAAATGCCTCGGGTTGGATAAGGCCTTTATTGATGCCGCCTTCGCCAAGTTTTACACCTTCGTTAAGGTGCAGTATCTCGGTAAAGTTCTCTGCGGTTCCCTCTGCTACCAGCAGGTGAAAGGTATTTGTACCGAGGTCCATTACGGCAATGCGCTTGTTAATCATCGTCTGCTAAAGTAAAAAATCCCCGTAAAAGTTTTGGCTGATACAGGGATTTTTAAATTATGAAAAGGTTTAGGTTGTTACTCTTTATAAAAGAACCATTTGGTCAATTCTTTAAAGCTTGCTTTTTTGCCGTACATCAAAATACCAACACGGTAAATGCGGGCAGCCACATAGGTGGTGAACAAAAAGCCGATGACCATCATAAACATCGATAGCGCTAATTGCCAGTCGGGCACGCCGCCAAACGGAATCCTCACCATCATGGCAACCGGGGCAGTAAACGGGATCATAGATAGCCAAACCGCCAGCTGACCATCCGGCGCCCTAAATAATACCGTTACTGATAGTATGTAGGTGAACAACAGGGGCAGGGTTATAGGGAACATAAACTGCTGTGTTTCTGTTTCGCTGTCTACAGCAGAGCCTACCGCTGCAAATAGCGCACTGTAAAGCAGGTAGCCTGTTATAAAGTAAAACAAAAAGCAGCCCAGTATATAGCCGAACGGTATGTTTTGCAGCGTTTGTAAAGCGCCCATTATCCCGCTTGTAGGGCTGTCACCTGCAATTTTTGTGGCAATTATCGATAGTACTATCCACGCCGTAAACTGGGTTAGCCCTACCAGGCCCACACCAATAATTTTACCCAGCATCAGCTGAAATGGCTTTACCGACGAGATAATAACTTCGATTATGCGGCTTGTTTTTTCCTCAATAACTCCACGCATTACCTGCGCGCCGTATATAAACAGCGACATATAGATCAATATCGCGCAAGCAATACCAACCCCCATGGATGTACCCACATCTGCATCTTTTGTACCGGACTCGGTTACCTCCAGGGCACTTACACTCACTTTATTTCTTTTAGCCTGGTTAAGCAGGGCGGTATCAATATGGTTAGCCAACATGGTGTTGTTTGATGCTATCTCGTTCATCTGGTTCTCTACCTCGCCGGTGAGCGTAAACGATGGTTTCTTTTTTGAAAAGAACTGCACCGGCGTTTTGGCGTAATTTTTTGAGATGAGCAGTATTGAAAGGTCTTCGTTATCCTTTAACCCGGCTTTGGCCTTTTCAATAGGCTCATTGGTAGGGATGAATTGGATGTTTTTAGCATTTTTTAATTTGCCCTCAAATAAATGGCTTTGGTCTATTACCTTAACTATTTGTGGCCTGCTGAGTACGTCGCTATCTTTTGCAACATAAGCGATAAGCTTGGTCATGCCGGCCAGTAGCAAGGGCACCGCCAACAGCATCACAATAAAGGCCTTTTTGCGCACGCGGGTAATGTACTCGCGTTGTATAATAAGTAATACTTTATTCATGGCTTAGGCTATTAGGTTTACTTTTTCGATAAAGATCTCGTTCATGCTCGGGATAACTTCCTGCAACATATTGATGCGTGTTTTTGGCAGCAAGTATTGCAACACGTCATTAGCGCTGTTGTTGCTCAGCTTTAGCTTAATGGTGTTGCTATTATCTTCGCCGGTGGTTTCACTCAATATCTCAAAAGGCTGCGAACCATCAAACGCAAGTTGCTCACCGGTATATTCTACCAGGTAAGTTTCGTTTTTGTAAGAGTTGCGGATATGCTTAACCCGGCCATCCAGGATCTTGTGCGATTTATGGATAAGAGCGATAGAATCGCATAGCTCCTCAACAGATTCCATGCGATGGGTAGAGAACAGGATGGTAGCACCTTGTTTATTTAATTCTAATATCTCGTTCTTTATCAATTCGGCATTAACGGGGTCAAAACCGCTGAACGGCTCGTCAAGGATGATCAGGTCGGGCTTGTGCAATACGGTAGCCACAAACTGGGCTTTTTGCTGCATTCCCTTTGATAGCTCTTCTATCTTTTTCTTCCACCAGGTTTCCATTTCCAGCCGCTTAAACCAAAATTTTAATCTTTTGGTTGCTTCGGCGCGGGTAAGGCCTTTTAAACGGGCCAGGTAGATCATTTGCTCGCCTATCTCCATTTTTTTGTAAAGACCACGTTCTTCGGGCAGGTAACCGATCCGCTCGATGTGCGACTGGTTCAATTTTTCGCCGTTGAAGAACACCTCGCCGCTATCCGGCGCTGTAATTTGATTAATGATACGGATGAGTGAGGTTTTGCCCGCGCCATTTGGCCCAAGCAGGCCAAATATTTTACCGCTTTCTACCTCAAGGCTCACATCGTCTAACGCGCGGTGGCCGGCGTATTGTTTAACAATGTTGCGAATGCTTAGCATAACTGGGTTAAGTTTTATGCTAAATTAGATATTACGGGGCACTTATTGTTACAATATTCTTTTTAGGAATAGTGTTTGAACATGCTATATGTAGCGGCTTTTTGGTGTTTAGGGATTATTGGCAGTAATTATTAACTTTAAAACATGAACCTCGATCTGGAAATAGAATTTAGTAAAGCACCGATATTACTGGAAGTAGATAGCCTAAAGAAACAAATTGACGCTATGCGACCATTGCCTGCTGATGTAGAAGGCCGTGTAATGCAGAAACTACGCCTTGATTGGAACTATAATTCAAATGCTATTGAGGGTAATAAATTAAGTTACGGTGAAACCGTAGCTTTTTTAATGGAAGGAATAACTGCAAAAGGTAAACCTTTAAAAGACCATTTGGATATTAGGGGGCATAATGAAGCTATACACTTCCTTACTGATTTAGTGAAAGATGGACGAGGTATTTCTGAAGCTGATATTAGGGCTTTACACAAGATGATTTTGGTAGAGCCTTACCAGGTTGATGCACAAACTGCGGATGGTGCGCCCACTAAAAAGACAATAAAGTTGGGCAAATATAAAGCGATGTCAAACCATGTGCAAACAGCCACAGGCGAAACACATTACTATGCTACACCCGAAGAAGTGCCTGCGAAGATGCAGGGTTTGATCGAGTGGTATAAGGAAGCGAACAGCTTTGAAAACATTCACCCGGTTGTAGTTGCTGCTTTATTTCATCACAAATTTGTTTCCATTCACCCATTCGATGATGGTAATGGAAGGCTTTCCAGAATATTGATGAACCTGATTTTGATGCAAAAAGGTTTTCCGCCTGCCGTTATAAGAATGGATGATAGAAAGAATTATTATTCCTTATTAAGCAGGGCAGATAGTAATGAGAATTGGCCTTTTGTGGAATATATATTAGAGCGAGTTCAAGGTTCTTTAAATGTTTATTTAAAAGCAATTAGCGGAGGAGATATTGATGAGGATGAAGATATCGATAAGGAAATAGCTTTACTCCAGATGCAATTTAATAAAGAATTAATCTCTAATCTTAAAAAAGATTCATATTCAATTGAGCAAATTCTGATAGGATCTATTGTTCCGTTACTTCGAGAAATAAATATAAAATTAAGTGGCTTTGATGCATATTTTTTTGATAAAAGCAATTTTTTAGTTTTCCCTATTTCTACAATACTCGGAAACTTTAATGTTAATATAGATTTAGATGATAAATTTCCAATTATTTATCAAAATCAAATAATCCAAAAAAAATATATTCCTGATGAAATCAAAGTTTTTATAGTTTTCGAGGAATATAAAAACATAGAGAATCGGTTTAGTTTAGGAATCAACACAAAAATCCTTTTCAACGAATTTAATTACTCTATAATTGTTGATAATGAAACTATAGTTAGTAAGCCTTATAATAAAAGCCTTGATTTAGGTGATAGAGATAAAATAATTAAACGAATATTAAAATATTTTAAACAGCAAATGGAAATCAAACTACAAAGCCCAAAATCTAATTGATTTCAGGCTATAGTTTTATTTTAGACTTTCCTTACTCAAAGTATTCCTTCATCCGTTCGAAAAAGCTTTTTTCGTTTTTGCCGGGGTTGGGTTTAAAGTTTGGCGAGGCTTGTAGTTTTTCTAATGCTTCGCGCTCTTCGCGGCTCAGGGCTTTTGGCGTCCAGATGTTGATGTGGATCAATTGGTCGCCGCGGTGATATGAGTTTACCTCAGGTACTCCTTTGCCTTTAAGGCGCAATATTTTGCCACCCTGTGTGCCGGGCTCCAGTTTTATTTTTGCTTTACCATCAATGGTAGGCACTTCTATACTTGTACCCAGTGCTGCATCAACAAAGTTTACATGCAGGTCGAATATCACATTGTTACCGTCGCGTTTTAAAGTTTCGTGAGGGATCTCCTCGATCAGGATGATCAAATCGCCGGGCACACCACCGCGCGGGGCAGCGTTACCTTTGCCGCTCATGCTTAGTTGCATGCCTTCGCTTACACCTGCAGGTACGTTTATGGTAATGGTTTCTTCGCCACGTGTAACACCTTCGCCATGGCAAACCGTACATTTTGAGGTAATAGTAGATCCTTCGCCATTACAGGTAGGGCAGGTGCTGGTGGTTTGCATCTGGCCCAAAATAGTATTGGTTACCCTGCGTACAGCACCCTGGCCGCCACAAGTTTTACACGTTTGAAACGATGATTTATCTTTAGCACCTGTGCCGTCACAGGTTGTACAAAGTATCTGCTTATTTACTTTTATCTTCTTTTCGGCACCGTTGGCTATCTCTTCTAAAGAAAGCCTTACTTTGATGCGCAAGTTACTGCCACGGGCAACCCTGCGGCCACCACCCTGGCGGCCACCGCCACCACCACCAAAGAAACCTTCAAACGGGCTACCCCCGCCAAATATATCACCAAACTGGCTAAATATGTCGTCCATATTCATGCTGCCACCACCGTAACCACCGCCACCGGCCGAGCCTGCGTTTGCCGCATGGCCAAATTGGTTATAGCGCTGGCGTTTTTCGGGGTTGCTTAAAACCTCGTAGGCTTCGGCAGCTTCCTTAAACTTTTCTTCAGCTTCTTTATCGCCCTCGTTTTTATCGGGGTGATATTTAATAGCCATTTTACGATATGCCTTTTTTATTTCATCGGCCTCTGCACCTTTGCTAATCCCCAGCACATCGTAATAATCTCTCTTAGCCATTGTTTATTAATTATAGGTACTATATTTTATTTCGAATGTCGAATTTTCAATTTCGAAATTGTTTTTATTGTCAAATTCATCAAATGTTCAATGTTGTAAATTCGAAATTGAACATCCGAAATTCGAAATCATTTACGCTCCAACAATTACTTTGGCGAAACGGATAACTTTCTCGTTAAGCTCGTAACCTTTTTCCATTTCATCAACTACCTTGCCCTTCATATCATCTGTAGGCGCAGGGATGTTGGTGATAGCTTCGTGCAAGTCAGGGTCAAACGTGGTACCTATAGATTGCATTTCTTTTAAACCCTTTTGAGTTAAAAGGTTTTTCAGTTTGTGCTGTATCAAAGTAACTCCTTCTTTGACCGGTCCAACATCGGTAGTGTTATCCATAGCACGTAAAGCACGTTCAAAATCGTCTAATACAGGCAATAGCGCAACAATAATGTCTTTACCCTCGGTTTTGCGTGCATCCTCTCGCTCCTTAATGGTACGGCGGCGGAAGTTGTCAAACTCGGCATATAACCTTAAATATTTATCGTTGGCCTGGCTAAGCTCTTCTTTATGTTTTTCTTCAACAGAAGGACCATCTTCAGTAGTTTCCGCAGTTTGTTCCTGTCCGTCAGCTTCGATGTTTTCGTTAGCCACCTCGGCGGTATTTTCAGGGGTTTCTGAATTTCCTTTATTTTTTTTCTTTAGCATGTCGTTAAAATTCATAGCAAGTAGTGCTAATCAAGTATCCTGCCATCGGTCTAAACCCGACAAGCTGGCAGTAGTCAATTAAAAATTCGGTTAAGTTTGCAGATGGGGCATTGGTTGGCAGTTTTTAGTTGGCAGTTTTGCACCATGCAAAACTGCCAACTAAGAACTGCCTATCGCGTCTGATTAAGCTATCTGTACGTCCTCTAAAACCTTACCATTCTCGCATTTAATGATTCGCGATGGGAAGGTGCGGATGATGTGATAATCGTGTGTGGCAACTACAACAGCGGTACCGCTCTGGCTAATTTGTTTGAGCAGCAATACAATTTCTTCGGATGTATCCGGGTCAAGGTTACCGGTAGGCTCATCGGCCAATATGATTTCGGGGTTGTTAAGTAATGCACGGGCAATAACCACGCGCTGCTGCTCGCCACCCGATAATTCATGAGGCATTTTCTTCAGTTTGGAGCGAAGGCCCACCTTTTCCAGTACGTCTAAAATGCGGTCGGCAATTTGTTTTTTATCGTCCCAACCGGTTGCGCGCAACACGAAATGCAGATTTTGCTCAACCGAGCGATCTGTCAGCAATTGAAAATCCTGAAAAACTATGCCCAGTTTACGGCGCAGGTAGGGTACATCTTTGGTGGCAAGTTTACTTAACTCGTAACCACAAGCGTGGCCTGTACCGCTGGCAATGTTAAGGTCGCCATAAATAACTTTCAGCAAACTGCTTTTACCTGATCCTGTTTGGCCAATAAGCCATACAAAATCGCCTTTATCTATATGCAGGTTAACGTTCGATAAAACCAGGTGCTTTTGCTGAAAAATATCAACGTTATTTAGTTTTATAATAGAGTTTCCAATCATCTTATTTACAGCTCTAATTTTAATATTTTACCAAAGGGCAGGTCATTAACAACGCCCATAATGTATTCGTACTTATCGGTAAGGCCAATTTTTTCTAATGATTTTTCGGGCCTATCCACCCTAAAGTATGCCAGCAGCGTAAACTTATCGTCGCGCAGCTGTACGTAGTCGGGTATTTTGGCAACGCCTTTTACTTTAATAATGTACATTTTGTTGAGTTTAAAGTATAAGGTTTAAAGTTAAATAACACTTTTTACTTTAAACTTTTGGCTTTTACTTACTCCCCCAAAGGTATTGTAATTTTAAAGATTTGACAAAAATTCCATCGTATCTACACCATCGGCATAATCCCATAGTTGCGGGTGCTGGCTTTGGCCGAAAGTTACCACCTGGTTTTCTGTTTTTATGTCAGCATTTGTTACGATGCATTGCAGGTTTTCGCTTTGCTCTGCTAATTGTTGCTGGGCTGATGCCAGATCAGCATAATTATCATAGAACAGGCAAGCAAGGGGCGATGTTAAACGGGTATCTTGTTTCAATAGCAGGAAGCCGTTATCAAGGTGCTTATCGCCATTTACGAGGTATATAGATTTATTATAGTCGTAATTATTGTTGTACTTGTGGTGATTAATAATAGGCGCAAAATGCTCTATCGATTCAAAGAAGAAGTTGAATACATAACCTTCGGGCACTAACACCTTAGATACATTGCGGCAGCCAAGGCCAAAGTAATCGAAAATGTCATGGCCCAAAGCCGCTAATTGTTCGGCAGTTTCGTCGCCGGTAAGCAAAGCAATACTGTTACGATTTTTGCGGATAATGTTGGGCACCTTGCCAAAATAGTAATCAAAGTAACGCGAGGTATTGTTGCTACCCGTAGCGATGATGGCGTCGAAATTTTCTAACCGTTCTACAAAGCTAAATTTATCGGCATAAGAGGCATCAATTTCTACCAGCTTGTAAAGCACATATTTTATAAGCCGCGAATCCTGCGATGACGCCTTTATAAGCGCATGGTTGCCCGTTGCCAATACACAAAGTACATCATGAAAACCCACCAGTGGAATATTACCTGCAAGTACCAAACCTACCTTTTTATTGCTGCCAGGTATAATGTTATAATTAGACAGCCATTTTTCAAGGTCGGCTTTGTTTAGCATTTCGCCATTGGCTTTAACTGCGTTTAATACACTTTCGGGCGTAAACCAGGCGTTATACTGGCGCTCTGTCTCTATTACTTCCATCAGCCTAAAATCGGGCTCGGCAAGCAATTTTCCCAGTGCCGAAAATATATTTATTGTATCTGTACTATTAAATTTTGACATATATATGTTAACGAGCTAAACCCTTGAAGCCTTTTTTTGTTATATTTGCAGAGCGCTATTATAGGGCAAAGGTAAATAGAATACTACAAGAATATTTAAATAATATGGCGATTATAATCACCGATGAATGCATAAACTGCGGGGCCTGCGAACCAGAGTGCCCAAATAATGCTATTTATGATGCAGGTGCTGCGTGGCGTTTTAGCGACGGTACAGATTTAAAAGGGATAATTGATTTTGGCGACGGTAATACCTTAAATGCCGAAGAAACTCAGGCCGCATTGTCAGACGATATATATTATATAGTTCCTGATAAATGTACCGAGTGTGTTGGCTTCCACGACGAGCCGCAATGTGCTGCTGTTTGCCCGGTTGATTGCTGTGTAGATGACGAAGATGTACGCGAAACTGAAGAAGAGCTGCACGCCAAAAAAGATTGGTTGCACCAGAACGGATAATTAAAAAAATATTTATTTTGAAAGGGGAACGCAGATAATGCTTTCCCCTTTTTGTTTAACAAAAGTTTATAACTAATTTACGGGATAATCTGTGATTGTAACACATGGAATACGGGATCTGTAATTTAGCTATTGTACCCCTGCGCGCCGAACCTAACGACCGTAGTGAAATGGTATCGCAGGTTTTATTTGGCGAAGCTTTTGAGATATTGGAGTGGAAGGATAAGTGGGTTCAAATTACCACCGCTTACGACAATTATACCGGTTGGATAGACCGTTTGCAATTTGTTATGCTTGCCCACCTGGCGTATAAACGCCTTTTACAAACCCCGCCGCCGGTAACTTTTGGCGCTGTTACCCAAGCTTGGAAAATTATAGATAATACGGTAGTCCATCTTCCTGCTGGTGCCTCCCTTGCTTTTTTAGAAGGTACAACCAGTTATATTGGGAACCAAAAGTTTGAAATAATTGGCACTATAGGAGATACCAATAGTATATTAAATATCGCCCAAACATTTTTAAATGCACCTTATTTATGGGGAGGCCGCACGCATTTTGGGATAGATTGCTCGGGCTTTACGCAGGTGGTTTACAAATTGAGGGGAATAGTTTTAAAACGTGATGCTTCACAACAGGCAGAGCAGGGCGAATTGGTAGACTCGGTTTTAAAAGCAAAACCCGGCGACCTGGCTTTTTTCAATAACCCCGAAGGCCGTATTACCCATGTAGGTATTATTATGGGTGGCGGCAAAATTATTCATGCATCTGGGAAAGTCAAGATAGACTCTATTGACACCGAGGGTATTTATTCGGAAGAACTGAAACGCCATACTCACCGGCTTAAAGCGGTGAAACGATACTTTTAAAAGTGTCTCGGTATTTAAAGTAAATGCCGCACTAATCGTCAAACTGATGGGGATATTTTAAAAATCTATATTCCAAACGATTATCCTTTTATCATCACCGGCAGAGAGTAATTGATGCCCATACCAAGCCAGTTTATTGATTGAAAGTGAATGGCTGGCGTAACCTTTTTCCCTGCTGATGATCTTTCGGAGTCTAAAATCGACCGCATCCCAAATTTTTATGCTCTTGTCCATACTCGCTGTTGCAAAATAAGGCCGGGTAGGATGAAACAGGATATGATTAACCGCGAAGAGGTGCGCAGGGATATTTTGAATGAGCGTGTAGGTTTTCAGATCCCAGATCTTTACCTGTGCATCCCGCGCGCCGGAGACGAGATAATCTCCGGACGGAGAATATTGTAATGAGAAAACTGCCATGGTATGGCCAATCAAAGCTTTAATGAGGCTGTAATCCTCCAGGTCGTAAATTACTACACGGCTATCGCGGCAGCCAAAAGCAATGCGGTCCTGGGCAGGGTTTATGGCAATGCAGCGCACGGTATCGTTTGATACCTGGATGCTGTGCAGCAATGCTAACGTTTTTAAACTCCATACCGATACGGTGCCATCCTCGGATGCTATAAGCAATTCATCCTTTTTTGCAGATGATTTGATATCAAAAATAGGTTTAACGTGGTGCCTTAACCGATGGGTTATTTTTTGCTCTATAAAGTTAAAAACCAACACCTCGCCGCTGCGTAATCCCGCAAAAACCAATGGGTAACCTGCAGGGCAGTGGATAGCATAAATGGATGCCATTACCGGAAACATCACTTTGATAAACAAGTTAGTTTCCAAACTCCATTCCACAAGGCCTTTATCATTGCCGCCACTAAACAATATCCCCGGCTTTTGAGAAAGCTCCAGACTAAATATAGGGTTGCTATGGCCGGTTAATTCGGCTAATTTTTGTACTTCCATTTCAGTTTGCAGTGCGCGGTTCTCAGTTTGCAGTCTTGTTGGTCTGTCAATGCAAACTTATAACTGCCAACTATTTATGTCTCTGCTCTAAATTCTTCGCGATGCGCTCCAAATTTAAGCCTTTTTCTTTTAGCAGTACCAATAGGTGGAACATCAGGTCGGATGCTTCGTCAACCAATTCTTCCTCGGTTTCGTACAAGGCGGCTATCACTACCTCAACGCCTTCTTCGCCGACTTTTTGGGTGATCTTTTTCAGCCCTTTTTTGCGCAATTTATTGATGTACGAATCCTCAGTAGGGTTTTCGTATCTGTCAGTAATGATATTTTCCAGCTGCATCAAAAAGTTTTGGTTGTAATCCGTTTTAAAACAGCTGCGTGAGCCGGTGTGGCAGGTAGGTCCATCGGCTTTAACTTTTATCAGGATGGTATCATTATCGCAATCGATATGCATACTTTTTACATGCAGAAAGTTTTGGCTGGTTTCGCCCTTGGTCCACAGTCGGTTTTTTGAGCGCGAAAAGAATGTGACGATGTTTTCTTGCGCGGTCTTATCGTATGCTTCCTGGTTCATGTAACCCAGCATCAGTACCTCAAGCGTTTGCTCGTCCTGTATAACTACCGGCACTAAGCCGTCCGTTTTATTAAAGTCGATGTTCATAGTTCTTTATTTTTATCCCTCTTGAGAGGGGGCGGGAAGGATAGTGCGTCGGGCGGGGTGTGTTAATCAAGCGACGAACACACCCCTAACCCCTCTCAAGAGGGGAAACAGTTTTACACCCTTACCTCAATATTATTCTCTCTTAAAACCGATTTCAGATCGGGTATCAGTATCTCTCCATAGTGAAATACAGAAGCTGCCAGCGCGGCATCTACGTTTGTTTTTTGGAACACATCCACAAAATGCTGTACCGAACCTGCACCACCTGATGCTATTACCGGGATGTTAACCGTATCATTAACTAATTTAAGCAAACGGTTGTCAAACCCGGCCTTTGTACCATCGTGATCCATAGAGGTTAGCAGAATTTCGCCAGCTCCGCGGCTCTCGGCCTCTTTTATCCAGTCTAAAGTCTGTTTTTCTGTTGGCAACCGCCCGCCATTTAGGTGTACAATATTTTTATCGCCAATTACCCTTGTATCAACTGCGATCACCACAAACTGTACGCCAAAGGCTTTTGCCAGTTCGTCTATCAATGCCGGGTTACGTACCGCTGCCGAGTTGATGGAGATCTTATCGGCACCCGCGTTCAACAGGGCATCTGCATCGGCAATTTCGTTAATGCCACCACCAATGGTAAATGGGATGTTGATCTGTCTTGCTACCGATTTAACCAGCTCCACCATAGTTTTGCGGCGTTCTACAGTGGCTGTAATATCCAGGAACACCAATTCATCGGCACCTTGATGCGAGTAGTTCCAGGCCAGTTCTACCGGGTCGCCGGCATCGCGCAGGTCAACAAAGTTAACACCTTTTACAGTGCGGCCGTCTTTAACGTCAAGGCAAGGGATAATTCTTTTAGTTAACCCACCGGAGCCCCCTAACCCCCTGAAGGGGGAATTTAATTCCATTTGTATAGTTGTCAATACTTTTTCTAATTGATTGAATATTTCCTGATTACTAAACCGCAAAATTTTGAATCCATCTGATTCAAGATGCTTTTGTCTTATCAAATCATTTGCAGCCACTTCTGGCAGTTGATGGATATTTCCATCTAATTCTATAATCAGTTTATATTTATGACAATAGAAATCTGCAATATAAATACCCAGTGGATGCTGCCTTCTAAATTTTACACCAAGTTGGTTTCCTTTTAAATAACCCCAAAGAACTGTTTCAGCTTGGGTCATGTTATACCGCAATGCCTCAGCATTTTTAAATAGAAGATGATTAGCGCCTAAAAAGAGTTTCTTACTCATTGCTATTCAAAAACTCCCCCTTCAGGGGGCCGGGGGGCTTATTAGATAGACATCAAGCTTTCCAGATTCCAATTTTTAATTTCTTCGATGCTGATGTGGTTTTCGTAAATGGCTTTACCTACAACGCAGGCTTCAACCTTTATTTTGCTCAGATCTTCAATATCAGTCATTGAGCTTACACCACCCGACGCGATCAGTTTAATGAACGGCGAATGGTCCAGCAGTTTGCTGTATAGGTCTACACCTGCACCGCCCAGTTTGCCATCTTTATTGATATCGGTACACAAGAAACGGAAGAAACCAAGTGCCAGGCACTTATCCACGTAATCCATTAATTTTATGGGAGAGCTTTCCATCCAGCCCGAGTATTTGATCACCTCGTCCAATACGTCGATGGCAATAACCACCTGGTCGCTGCATTTATCGCGGCCGCAAATGGCTTTGCTCAGGTCTTCCAGGAAAGCCGGGTTGGTGATGGCTTGCGTACCCACAATAACGCGGTGTACGCCTGCATCAATCAATTCCTTAACTTTATCTATACTGCGGATACCACCGCCGTACTGCACCTGCATATCTGTTTTGCGGATCACATCAAACAGGTATTGCTGATTACTAAAATCGTTTTTAGCGCCGTTAAGGTCAATTATATGGATGAAATTTGTACCGTTACTCTGGTACCTTTCTATCATTTCTTCGAGGGTAACATCGTATTCTGTAACCTGCTGGTAGTCGCCCTCGCGCAGGCGCACAACTTTTTTATTCAGAATATCAATGGCAGGAATAATATACATGTTTTATATTTTAGAGAAGTTTTTTAATAATGTTTCGCCATACGGCCCCGACTTTTCCGGGTGAAATTGTACACCGTAAAAGTTATCATGCCAAATTGATGCCGAAAATTTATTTATGTAACTGGTTGAAGACAAAGTGAATGATTGATCGTACTCAATAAAGTATGAATGTACGAAGTAAAAGTGTGACCCAAGGGGTATATTTTCAAATAAGGGATTTTCTTTTTCAGCGAATACCTGGTTCCACCCGGTATGTGGTACCTTAAAATTGGCCTGATGAGGAAATTTTAAGGTTTTTATCGGGAACAGGTTCAGTAAATTAGCATCGCCTTCTTCGCTATAAGCGGTAAGTAATTGCATGCCCACGCAGATTCCCAAAGTAGGTTTTTTAAGTGCTTTAATAGCAGGTACAAGTCCCGTTTGTTCCAATTTGTGCATGGCAGCACCCGCATGCCCTACACCCGGAATAATATAACGGTCGAACTGTTCAAGATCAGCCTTGGTGTTCACCATGCCATAGGCAATGCCCAGCCGCTGTAAAGCAGCAGTAAGCGAGAAGATGTTCCCGGCGCCGTATCTTATTATACCTATCATATTTATAAGAGTCAAGATATAAGAGTCAAGAATTAAGAACGCTTCATATCTTGCTTCTTGATTCTTGTCTCTTGATTCTATTCTACAAAAGCCCTTTAGTACTTGGTAAAACCATTTTGTTAACGTCGCGCTTTACGGCCATTTTTATGGCTTTGGCAAAGGCTTTAAATATAGCTTCTATTTTGTGATGTTCGTTTTGCCCTTCGGCTTTAATGTTTAGGTTACATTTCGACGCATCGCTGAACGATTTGAAAAAGTGGTAGAACATCTCTGTAGGTACGTCGCCAACTTTCTCTCTGTTAAATACGGCATCCCACACGATCCAGTTTCTGCCGCCGAAATCTATAGCGGCCTGCGCCAGGCAATCGTCCATTGGCAGGCAGAAACCATAACGCTCGATCCCCATTTTATTGCCCAGTGCGGTCGCGAAAATCTCACCCAAGGCAATGCCGGTATCTTCAATGGTATGATGTTCGTCAATATGCAGGTCGCCCTTGGCGGTAACCTCCAGGTCAATGCTGCCGTGGCGGGCAATCTGATCCAGCATGTGGTCAAAAAAGTGCAGCCCTGTTGATATTTTGGCTTCGCCCGTGCCGTCGAGGTTTATTTTGATGCGGATGTCAGTTTCTTTAGTAACCCGGCTGTGCTCAAAAACACGCTGGCCAAGTTTCAGGAACTCATAAATTTCTTTCCAGTCGATAGTTTGCAGGGCTACAACACCGTCAATATCACTATCAATCTGCGGTTTAAATTCCCCATCGCCTAAGCCCGACTTATTGTTTATCCAAATGGATTTTGCACCCAGGTTTTTAGCCAGCAGCACGTCGTTTTTGCGGTCGCCAATGGTAAAGGAATTTGCAAGGTCGTATTTGCTTCCGTCAAGATATTTGGTCAATAATCCGGTCGCCGGTTTACGGGTGGGGGCATTATCTGCCGGGAAGGTGCGGTCTATCGCTTGGTCCGAAAAGTGTACGCCCTCGTTCTCAAACGTTTTAAGTATGAAGTTGTGAACGGGGTAAAAAGTATCCTCGGGATAAACGGCTGTGCCTAAACCATCCTGGTTGGTAACCATTACCAACTCAAAATCAAGCTCGTCAGCTATTTTTGGGAGGTATTGCAAAGCGCCGGGAAAAAACGTCAGCTTCGCGAACGAATCTATCTGCTCATCGGGAGTTTCGTTGATGATGGTACCGTCGCGGTCAATAAAAAGTACTTTTTGCAGCTTAGTCATTGTTATTTGTATTGCTGTAGGGTTTCTGTCAGTGTCTTATTTTCATCAGGAGTGCCGATGGTAATGCGCAGGCAGCCTTCGCAGAGCTCGACCTTAGAGCGGTCGCGGATGATGATGCCATGCTGTACCAGAAAATCGTAAACGCCACGTGCATTGATAGTTTTTACCAGGATGAAGTTGGCATCAGACGGGTAAATGTCCAGCACGAAATCAAACTCCTTTAAAGTGAGCACCAGTTTATCGCGTTCCTGCAAAGTTTCCTTTATCCACTCGTTCACCTGCGCTACGTTGCCCAATGCTTCGAGTGTTAAAAGCTGCGAAGCTTCGTTAACATTATAAGGCGGCTTCACCTTGTTCATCACCTCGATGATCTCCTCGCTGGCGAAAGCCATACCCACTCGTAAACCTGCCAATCCCCATGCTTTAGAAAGGGTTTGCAACACCACGAGGTTACTGTATTCGGTAAGTTCTTGTATAAATGTTTTTTGGCGACTGTAATTAATATACGCCTCATCAATCACAACGATGCCGTTAAAATTTGCCAATAGGGTCTCGATATCATCGCGATTGATGGAATTGCCCGTTGGGTTATTGGGTGAGCAAATGAAGATCAATTTGGTGTTTTTGTCGATAGCCTCGGCAATGCCCTCAAGGTCTAACTGGTATTCTTCGGTAAGCAAAACCTTTTTAGCCTCAACATCATTGATGTTGGCCGATACCTGGTACATGCCGTAAGTTGGCGGTACGATGACCACGTTATCGACCCCCGGGTTACAAAAACTGCGGAATAGGATATCGATAGCCTCATCACTGCCGTTGCCCAAAAATATGTTACGCACCGGTAACCCTTTAATAGCACTTAAACGCAGCTTTACCTGGTGCTGCATTGGGTCGGGGTAACGGTTATAGGCATTGCTAAGCGGCGAACCGTAAGCGTTTTCATTGGCATCCAAATACACACTTGCCTCACCGGTGTACTCATCACGTGCGGACGAGTATGGGATTAGGTTTTTGATGTTTTCGCGTAGAATGTTGTTTAACTCGAACATTGTATTCTTTTTAATTCCGTCCGTCATTGCGAGGTACCTCGCAATGACGCGCTTTTTAATATTTATTTATTCATCCTCACACTCACCGCATTCCTGTGCGCGTGCAGGCCTTCCATTTCGGCCAGTATCTCTACAGATGGGCCGATATTTTGGATCCCTTCTTCCGTTAAATGCTGAAAGGTTATTTTCTTCACAAACGAATCTACCGATACACCCGAATATGCCCTTGCATAACTGCTGGTTGGAAGTGTGTGGTTGGTGCCGGATGCATAATCGCCGGCACTTTCCGGGGTTAAATTCCCCAGGAAAACAGAGCCGGCATTAATGATCTTTGGCGTTAATTCTTTCCATTTTTCGGTCGCTAAAATTAAGTGTTCAGGCGCGTACTCGTTACTAAAATCCATCGCCTCATCCAGGTTTTGGGTGATGATGATGTAGGAGTTATCCAACGCTTGCTTAGCGATCTCGGCACGTGGTAAAACGGCCAGTTGTTTCTGCACTTCGGCCAGGGTTCTATCGGCAATATCCTGCGAGGTACACACCAGTATCGACTGGCTGTCTATCCCGTGCTCGGCTTGTGCAAGCAGATCGGCGGCTACATAGACTGGCTGGGCAGTCCTATCGGCAATAACCAATACTTCGGACGGTCCTGCAGGCATGTCTATCGCGGTTGTGGTAGTGCTTTGTATAATGGTTTTGGCCTTGGTTACAAACTGGTTACCCGGCCCAAATATCTTATCTACCTTAGTGATAGTTTCGGTACCGTAAGCCATGGCCGCTATAGCCTGCGAGCCACCTGCAAGATATACCTTTTCAATACCCAACATCAATGCGACGTAAGCTATAAAGGCATTAACCTTACCGTTTTTTTGCGGCGGCGAGCAAACCACAATTTCCCTGCAACCCGCTATTCGTGCCGGGATACCCAGCATCAGAAAAGTAGATGGTAAAACAGCGGTGCCGCCGGGGATGTAAAGGCCAACTTTTTCAATAGCCCTTAACTCGCGCCAGCAGGTTACACCCGGCATGGTTTCCACCTTGTCCTCGGGTTTTATTTGTGCTTTGTGGAATTTATAAATATTGGAATAAGCCACCTGTAATGCTTCCTGCTGGTCTTCAGTAACTGCCGCTGCCAGTTCTTCCAGTTCGGCTTTGTCCAGGTAAAGTTTGGTCAGGTCAACCTTATCAAACTGGCTGGCGTAGTCAATAAGTGCGCCATCGCCGTTTTGCTTAACTTGTTCTATAACCCCCTCCACCAAAGTGCGGATCTCGTTGGCAGGGTCAACATTACGTTGAACCAGGCGGGCGATATCTATTTTACTTAAGTCAGAATAATTGAATGTCTCCATTTCAGTTTGCAGTTATCAGTTGGCAGTTGGCAATGAGCTTTTTGAACTAACTGCAAACCGGCAACTGCCTACTTATAATATTATCTTCTCTATTGGCATTACTACAATACCTTGCGCGCCGGCTTGTTTAAGCTGGCTTATGCGGTCCCAAAAATCACGCTCGGGTATAACGGTGTGTACAGCAACCCAATCAGCCTCGGCCAATGGTACTACCGACGGGCTTTTTACACCAGGCAACAATGCGATAACCGCGTCAAGATTTTTGCGCTCTACATTCAGTACTACATACTTGGTTTCCTTTGCACGCAATACGGATTGGATTCGCTGGATCAGTTCCTTGATCAGGTCTTCATTTTCGCTGCCTTTTTGGCCTATCAATACCGCCTCGCTGCTCATCACATCCGCAAATGGAACAAGTCCGTTGCTTTTTAATGTGCCACCTGTAGATACCAGGTCACAGATAGCATCACTTAAACCTAAACCTGGCGAGATCTCTACCGAACCCGATATAGTGCGGATATCTGACGTAATACCTTGCTCTTTTAGGTATTTACCGAGAATGACAGGGTAGGTGGTAGCGATAGCTTTGCCATTAAGCTGATCTAAAGCGGTGATGCTGTTGTTGTTTGGCACAGCTATTTTTAACGAGCATTTACCAAAGCCAAGCTTTTGCAGGTAGCTAACTTCCACCTCAGTTTCTTGTATTACGTTTTCGCCAACTATGCCCAGGTCGGCAATGCCGTCTTGCACGTATTCGGGGATGTCATCATCACGCAGAAAAAGGATCTCTAACGGAAAATTCGATACGGGGGAGATAAGCGAGCTCTTATAATTTTCAAAATTAAGGCCGCAATTTTTTAATAATTCAACGGATTTTTCGTTGAGCCGACCCGATTTCTGGATCGCTATTTTTAATGTTTTCACAAATTGATTTTTAGGAAATGAATATAAACGGAGGACGATATTTCGCGTAGAAACATATATTATCTGATCACCACATGGTGGTGATGGTGCAGATGTAAATAATATGTGTTAAGTCCGTTCATTTTTTTGTATTGCTGCTATGGGTTAGCGATGCAAATATATAGCCTATTTTATTAAATCAAAATTTTATATGAAATTGATTATCAAAAATATAATTTTAAGTGCGGTTTTTTATAAGAATGGCAATATGTATAAGTGCTTATGTAATTTTGTCTAGACTTTAATTTGTTGAATTAAGAAATTTACAGAAACAAAATTTATCAAGTCAAATTCGCAAATTCAATTAATTTGGGTTCAGACTATCATACTCATAAATAGCACCCTCTTCAAACTGCTTAATTACCTTTAGTTTTTTTACCTTTTGGATGTCTTTTATATTAATGAGTTCCGGGTTCTCAAGGTTGTTGAACCAGATGAGGTAGAAGCGTTTTATCTTGTAAAATTTCTCCACATCCTTTTTAAAGAATTTGTGCGGCACCAGGTATGATGACATGCCCGAGAAAAAGTAAACCGCTTCGTGGGCATCAGAGTAGATGCCCACTTTAGGAGCAAACATGCCTTTATCTATCGTTTTTAAATATTTGGCAAATTCCGAATCCATCCAATCGTTATCGGTGTAGCCGGGATTGCCGTATTCGTCGGCTATTTGGTCTTTATAACGCTGGTTATCTACCAAAAATATCTTGGTGATATAACCCAGCATCATCAGTATGAATATAGCGGCTACGGCTGTGCGGATGCGTTTATCCATAACCCTTTTGAGGAGCAAGAGCCCCCAACTGGTGTAACCCCATAAAGCGGGTATGTAAATAGGGGCCAACAAGCGCGGGTTGATCCGCTCGTACCGCGAAAAGGTGGACGACAGCACAATAAACAACCCGTAAACCAACGCGAAGGTGATAGCAATATTCTCAAAATTATCCAATTTGCGGCGGGTAAAGTTAAAGGCAAGCGCAACTATAAATCCAACCAAAATAACTATCCCCAGCGGCAAGGCAAAAATGGTGTACATATTGGGCGTCATGCCCATCCACTCGCAAAACACGATACCAAAATAGTAAAGGTTTTGGCTGAACGAGGTTATCGAAGGTTCCCTCGGGCCGGTTACGGTGCCGGTATGTAAAGCGTTAAACGTAAGGTTGGCAACCAATAATGAAATACAAACAACGCCGTATATCAATATATGGCCTATTTTTTTCTTTATAGGTAGTTTCCTGTCCAATAATAATAATAAACCGCCTGTGCCCACAATGGTTACCGCGGCATAGCGCGTTACACAAGCCACCGCGGCAATTCCGGCGGCAAATATCAGCCATTTGCCCGCGTGGGTAAGCAGATACTTGCGAAAAACGATGATAAACAGTAGCACTTCCAGAATAAAAAGCGTCTCCGACCATAGGTAGGAGTACACCTGCAGCAAGCCGGGGTTTAAAATGATGGCGGCCAGCACCAGCCATTTATATATATGCGATGATGGTTCAAAGCGCGACATGATCCACCCGCTGGTGAATATCAGCGTGGCAAACATAAACATGTTAAGCACCGCCCCATATGCAACGGGGTCTGTCTGGCTTACAAAGCTGATGACGCCTAAAAACAGCGGGTAAAATACCGGGAAATCAACAATAGGGATGTTATTGAACGTATGCAACGTACCATGGGCAACAAAACTACGGGCGGCGCTTGTGTACATAATAGAATCGGGCGAAATGCCTATGCCGCTATAAATGGTAAACAGGTATATGGCATAAAATGCTATGGCGGCGAACAGTAGCGTGTCGTAATTTTTTAATTTGTCGGGTATCTGCATTAATATCTTTTACTGTTTGTCGGCAGGTTCCAAATTTTGGATCCACCTGTTTAATAGGGCCTCGGGGCTTTCCATGCCAACGTCGTCCATCAATTCGGCAAAGTAAGCACAAATACGCGTTTTATCGTCTGCATCAAGTTCGGCATAAAAACCATTAAAGCGCGATAACCCCAGCTTTACATCCTCCACAAACTTCTTCTGTGATGGCCCGTTGTTCAACGTTCTTACAAAGTCATCAGCAGCAACGTTTAAGATGTTATTTAGTTTGGATTGCAGCTCGGGCTTAGACAAACCGCGGTAATTGATCTCACCGGTTTCGGGTTTAAGCTTGGCCTTTATCTTAAATTGCTGTAGCTGCTGTTTGGCCTGGTAATTTTCATCCTGTGCCGATGCTGTGGCAGATACAAAAGCTACTACCATCAATACGATAAAAGATATTTTCTTCATGGATATTATGCTATCTGATCCAAAATAGTGCTTATTGGCTGGTCGCTATCTATTAAAATGCCTTTTACGCCGGCAGCTGTGCCTGCTTCCACGTCACGTTCGCGGTCGCCAATAAAATATGACTGTGATGGGTCAACGTTATATTTCGCTATTCCCTGTAAAAGCAGGCCCGGTTTTGGTTTGCGGCAATCACAGTCGCCGGTAAAGTTGGGGTGGTGGGGGCAATAAAAAAAGTCGGTTATTTCCACACCGTGTTCCTGGTAAACCTGTTTTAAGTGGGCGTGCATTTTGCCAAGTTCGGTTTCATCGTACCAGCCTTTGGCAAGGCCGCCCTGGTTGGTGGCTACCAGCAGCATGTACCCGCGGTTTTGCAATTCCTTAAGCGCGTCAAAGTTATCCAGCACGTGGAAGTCTTCAAGCTTACAAACGTAATCGCCCATTTCTCGGTTCAAAACCCCGTCCCTGTCTAAAAATACCGCTTTAATTTTACTGGCCATATATTATAATGTGTAAGTGCTTTTCGGCAAAATTAGATTATTATGTTTATTTGCTATGTGTGCATATTAAATAAACGTTAAGAATTATTAAATTCATACATAAAGTATATGATTATTGTCGACTTAATAATTGAATTGCAAAAAAACGCCATTTTTTTGATAAATTTAAAAAAATAAGCATCTATTTTATAAAAATATGAAAATTTGGTAATTTCGTTATTACCCGCGTCACTAATAAGCGGATAAAATAATGGATCAAACAGATGGCAACCAGCAGGGCCTTTACAGGTCGGAATTTGAGCATGATTCCTGCGGAACAGGGTTTATAACACATATAAACGGTCATAAATCGCACAGTATTGTTAGCGATGCACTCACTATGTTGGAGAACATGGAGCACCGCGGTGCGTGTGGTTGCGACCCCGAAAGTGGCGATGGCGCAGGCATCCTCATTCAGCTTCCACACGAGTTTTTGATGGAAGAATGCTCTGACCTGGAGATAAGTTTGCCGGAACCGGGCGAGTACGGTGTAGGCATGTTATTCTTCCCTAAAGAGCCTGCTTTAAAAAAGGCAAGCCGCAAAATAATTGCTGCCGCAATAGAAAAACTGGGCTTTACTTTACTGGGTTACCGTAAGCTGAATGTTGACTCATCTGTAATAGGCGAAACTGCCCGCCAGGCCGAGCCGGACAGCGAACAATTGTTTGTTGCGCGCCCCCGCGCCGTTACCAATGCCGAAGATTTTGAGCGTAAATTATACGTATTACGCCGCTATATAAATAAAACCGTTACTGAAACTATCCCGGCAGCAGCCGAGCATTTTTACTTTACCTCGTTCTCTTGTAAAACCATTATTTACAAGGGGCAGGTAACCACTTACCAACTGCGTAAGTACTTCCCGGACCTGGCTGATCCCCGCGTTACGTCGGGCCTGGCTTTGATCCACTCACGTTTCTCAACCAATACCTTCCCGTCGTGGAAACTAGCGCAACCGTTCCGCTTAATTGCGCACAACGGCGAGATCAACACCTTAACCGGTAACCTTAACTGGTTCTATTCGGGCGTAAAATCTTTCGCATCGGCCTATTTCACTAACGAGGAAATGGAGATGCTCTTACCGGTTATTGATAACAACCAATCGGATAGCGCCTGTTTGGATAACATTATCGAGATCCTGCTGCACACGGGCCGCTCATTACCACACGTGATGATGATGCTGATACCCGAGGCTTGGGACGGCAACGAACAAATGGACCCGGTTAAAAAGGCGTTCTACGAATACCATGCCACCTTAATGGAGCCATGGGATGGGCCGGCTGCTATCAGCTTTACCGATGGTAAACTGGTTGGTGCCTTGCTTGACCGTAACGGCCTGCGCCCGCTTCGTTTTGTGATCACCAATGATGGCCGCGTTATAGCAGCATCAGAGGCCGGTACGTTAAAGATCGACGAAAGCACGGTTATCCGCAAAGGTCGCCTGCAACCGGGTAAAATGTTGCTGATAGATACCGAAAAAGGCAAGATCATCACCGACGAAGAAATTAAGAGAGAAATAAGCGGCCAGCAGCCTTATGGCACCTGGTTAGATAATTATAAGATTCGTTTGGGCGAACTGCCCGAGCCTCGTTTATCATTCGCCAGCCTGAGTGCTGACGCTGTTTACCGCTACCAGCAGGTATTTGGTTATAGCCGCGAGGATATAGATACCATCATCAAACCAATGGCTTTGGATGGTAAAGAACCAATCGGCTCTATGGGTACAGATGTGCCGTTGGCGATATTGTCTGATAAACCACAGCACCTTTCCAGCTACTTTAAGCAATTTTTCGCCCAGGTTACCAACCCGCCGATAGACCCTATCCGCGAGCGTTTGGTAATGAGTTTGGCTACCTTTATAGGTAACAATGGTAACTTGCTTGACGAGGATAAAATGCACTGCCATTGCGTTGTGCTTAACCACCCGATCTTAAAGAATCACCAGTTGGAGAAACTGCGGTCGATAGATACCGGGATGTTCCACGCTAAAACGCTGCAAACCTATTACAATGCAGACGGTAACGCCGGGTCGATGCAAAAAGGTATTGCCAGGCTTTGCCGCTATGCCGAAGATGCCGTTGATGATGGCTTTGAGGTATTGATATTGAGCGACCGTGCAATCGATTCCGAACACGCGCCTATCCCGATGCTTTTAGCGGTATCTGCAGTTCATCACCACCTGATCAAGAAAGGCCGCCGTGGCGCGGTAGGTATCGTAGCAGAAACCGGTGACGTTTGGGAAGTACACCATTTCGCTACTTTGCTGGCTTTTGGTGCTACGGCCATCAACCCGTACCTGGCACTGTCAACCATAGAAACGTTAAAGAACAACGGACAGTTAGAAACCAGCCTTGATATCAAAACGCTTAACAAAAACTATGTAAAATCGGTTAACGATGGCTTGCTGAAGATTTTCTCTAAAATGGGGATCTCTACATTGCAATCATACCACGGTTCGCAGGTGTTCGAGATCTTGGGATTGAACAAAGAGGTGGTAGACCATTACTTTACCGGTGCGGTTACCCGCATAGAAGGTTTAGGACTGGACGAGATCGCTAAGGAATCTCTTTGCAAACATAAAATTGGCTTTAACAGCCCTAAAACAGATAACCATTTATTACCCGAGGGTGGTATTTACCAGTGGAAACGCCGAGGCGAAGCCCACTTGTTTAATCCAACCACGGTCCATTTGCTGCAGCATGCAACCCGCAGCAATAGCTACAATGTATATAAGAATTATGCTGCCGCGATAAACGAGCAGTCAGATAAGCATTACACCATCCGTGGTTTGCTTGATTTTGCCCATCACCGCGAGGCCATTAGCATTGACGAGGTTGAACCGATAGAAAACATCATGACCCGTTTCGCGACTGGTGCCATGTCGTTTGGGTCTATCTCGCACGAGGCACACAGCACCATGGCTATTGCCATGAACCGCATTGGCGGCAAAAGCAATACCGGCGAAGGTGGCGAAGACGAGATGCGCTACGAGAAAATGGCTAACGGCGATTCGATGCGCTCGGCTATTAAACAAGTAGCATCAGCCCGTTTTGGGGTAACCTCAAATTACCTGACCAATGCCGATGAGTTACAGATAAAAATGGCGCAAGGCGCAAAGCCGGGCGAAGGTGGGCAATTGCCGGGCCACAAGGTTGACGACTGGATAGCTAAAACGCGCCACTCTACACCGGGTGTAGGTTTGATATCGCCGCCGCCACACCACGATATTTACTCTATCGAGGATCTGGCACAATTAATTTTCGATCTTAAGAACGCCAATCGTGCCGCACGTATCAACGTTAAGCTGGTATCAAAAGCAGGGGTAGGCACCATAGCAGCGGGGGTTGCAAAAGCACACGCGGATGTTATTTTAATTGCTGGATATGATGGCGGTACAGGTGCATCACCAATAAGTTCGGTTAAACATGCCGGCCTACCGTGGGAACTTGGCCTTGCCGAAGCACACCAAACATTGGTACGCAATAAACTGCGCAGCCGCGTGGTGTTACAAACAGACGGTCAGTTGAAGACAGGCCGTGATTTGGCTATCGCCACCTTAATGGGTGCCGAGGAGTGGGGTGTTGCAACCGCTGCCCTTGTTGCCGGTGGCTGTATCATGATGCGTAAATGCCACTTGAACACTTGCCCGGTTGGTGTGGCCACACAAGACCCTGAACTGAGAAAGTTATTCAGCGGTAGCCCGGATCACGTCGTAAACTTGTTCCGCTTTATGGCCGAGGAGTTGCGCGAGATTATGGCCGAGCTTGGTTTCCGTACCATTAACGAAATGGTTGGCCGCGTACAGTTCCTGAAGGTTAAAGAAAACTTAAAAAGCTGGAAAGCGAAAACCATCAATTTGTCGGCGATACTGCACCCGGTTACGGTAAGCAAAGGCAGCACGCTTTATAACAGCGAAAAACAAGACCACGGAATGGATGAGATCATCGACTGGGAATTGTTGAAAGCGGCTAAAGCAGCTCTGGAAGATAAAACACCGGTGTTCGCTACGTTCGATGTCATCAATGTAAACCGTACCATCGGCACGCTGTTATCAAACGAAATTTCGAAACGGTATGGTTCTGCAGGCTTGCCCGACAATACAATCAACTATAAATTTAAAGGATCGGCAGGGCAAAGCTTTGGTGCTTTCGCTGCAAAAGGGATCTCTTTTGAGCTGGAAGGCGAAGCGAACGACTACGTAGGTAAGGGGCTTTCGGGCGCGCAATTAGCCATCTATCCATCCGCAAACGCGACTTTTAAACCTGAAGATAATATCCTGATAGGTAACGTTGCCTTATACGGCGCAACAAGCGGCGAGTTGTATGTAAGAGGTATGGCCGGCGAACGTTTCGCGGTTCGTAACTCGGGCGCCACAACGGTTGTAGAAGGCATTGGCGACCATG
Organism: Mucilaginibacter sp. UYNi724; assembly: GCF_054057495.1. Classification (NCBI taxonomy): domain Bacteria; kingdom Pseudomonadati; phylum Bacteroidota; class Sphingobacteriia; order Sphingobacteriales; family Sphingobacteriaceae; genus Mucilaginibacter; species Mucilaginibacter sp. UYNi724. The sequence goes on from NZ_JBSRZI010000003.1 coordinate 231,407, forward strand.
GTTGCGAATATATGACCGGCGGCCGCGCGCTTATCCTGGGCGAAACCGGAAGGAACTTCGCGGCAGGTATGAGCGGTGGTTTAGCATGGATCTATAACCCTAACGGCACCTTTGCAGAAAACTGCAATACCGAAATGGTTGACCTTGATCCGTTATCCTTAAAAGACGAGGAGCAGATAACTACCTTGCTGAAGAAACACGTTAGTTTAACCGGCAGCAAGTTGGCGCAAAGCATCCTTAAGAACTGGGGTAAGGCATCAACGCAGTTCGTGAAAGTATTCCCTAAAGAGTACAAAAAAGTGTTAGAAAAATTAGAATATCAAACCGTAAGCTAAATATCATAATGGGAAAAGTTACAGGATTTCAGGAATTTAACAGGGAGCTTCCCCAAAAAACGCCTGTTGTTGAAAGGGTAAAAAACTATAATGAGTTTGTTGGTTTGTATTCTGATGAAAAACTAAACCAGCAATCGGCGCGCTGCATGAACTGCGGCATCCCGTTCTGCCACTCGGGCTGCCCGCTTGGCAATGTTATCCCCGAGTTTAATGATGCGGTGTACCGCAAAAACTGGGACGAAGCGTACCAGATCTTATCGTCTACAAATAACTTCCCGGAGTTTACCGGTCGTATTTGCCCCGCGCCATGTGAATCTGCATGTGTACTGGGTATCAACAAGCCACCGGTAGCTATCGAGGAAATTGAAAAACATATCATAGAGGTTGCCTACTCTAAAAACATGGTTAAACCCGTTGCCCCGTTAATTAAAACAGGTAAAAAGGTAGCTGTGATAGGTTCAGGCCCTGCAGGTTTGGCTGCAGCCGCGCAATTGAGCAAAGCAGGCCATGCCGTTACTGTTTTTGAACGTGACGACCGCCCGGGTGGTTTATTACGTTACGGTATCCCCGATTTTAAACTGGAGAAATGGGTGATTGACCGCCGCATCCAGATCATGGAAGAGGATGGCATCGAATTTAAATGCAACGCCGAAGTGGGCAAAAACGTAGCTGCCGATGAGGTGTTGCGTAACCACCACGCGGTAGTATTAGCAGGTGGTTCAACCATCCCACGTAACTTACCTATCCCCGGCCGCGAGTTTAAAGGTGTTTACTTCGCCATGGACTTTTTGAAACAACAAAATAAACGTGTAAGCAGTATAGCTGTTGAAGTTGAAGATATTTTTGCTACAGATAAAGATGTGGTTGTGATAGGTGGTGGCGATACCGGCAGCGATTGCGTGGGTACATCAAACCGCCAGGGCGCACGGTCTGTAAGGCAGTTTGAGGTGATGATACAGCCACCGGAGCAGCGCACAGCGCACATGCCTTGGCCAACTTACCCAATGGTGTTAAAGACCACCAGTTCGCACGAGGAAGGTGTTGAGCGTTCATGGGGCATCAACACTAAAGAGTTTTTAGGCGACGCTGACGGCAACCTAAGGGCGCTTAAAGTGACCGATGTAAGCTGGGAGATAGATGTAATGGGCCGCCCCATCAAATTTAACGAGGTGGAAGGCAGCGAGCGAGAGATTCCTTGCCAGCGCGTATTCCTGGCTATGGGTTTTGTGAACCCGCAGTTTGAAGGTACGCTTGAGCAGTTAGGCGTCGAGCTGGATGAGCGTAAGAACGTTAAAGCTAAAGAAGGTGTTTACCGAACCAACATAAGCAAAGTATTTGCAGCAGGTGACATGCGCCGCGGCCAATCGTTAGTTGTATGGGCAATATCTGAAGGCCGCGAGGCTGCCCGCAAGGTAGATGAGTTTTTAATGGGCCACTCTAATCTGGAGAGTAAAGACGCCGTAAACCAATTTGACCAGGTATTTTATTAAGAATAAATCAGTTATAAACCCGGGCCCTTGTCAGTTAATTCTGCAAGGGCTTTTTTGTTTAAAGTGATTAGCGGGCACGTACGCGCTACCAACGGGAATTGTTGAATTTGAACGATTTTTATTAACATTCGGTGATTTTTTTAAATTATTTATGAGAACGTATAAATTGATTTCCATTTTCAAACACAATGACTAAGTTTACACAAAAAACAACCGTGCTTCATACTCGAGATAATTTATTAAAGAGCAGACTTTTATGGATTGATTATTCAAAAGGAATTGGAATTATATTGGTTGTTTATGGCCATGTGCTTAGAGGTCTATATGAAAGTAAAATTATAAAAAAAAGCTACTTTTATTACTCAGACAATTTTGTTTATAGCTTTCATATGCCGCTTTTTTTTATATTGTCTGGCTATTTTTTTTTAAATTCTTTCAAAAAAGACAACTCCAAATTTTTAATAAATAAGGCAAAATCGCTGCTTTATCCTTTTGTAATATGGTCTTTGTTACAAACACTTATCGAAGTTTTATTAAATAAATTTACAAACGCTAAAACACCCGCTACTGCTTTACTTACTTGCCTGGTAATTCCCCGCGCTCAGTTTTGGTTTTTGTATGCGTTATTTTTTATTAACTGTATAAGTTTCGTGTTTTATAAAATTATTTTCCGGTATGCGCTGATTTTCTCATGTTTATTTTGGTTGGCTATGTTTTACCTCAACGTTGAACTTGATCCATTTAAAAATATATTTAAATACTTAATATTTTTTAATATCGGCATATTCTTTTCAGAATGGAAAGATAGATTTTTACCCTTAATAACTCAAGGTAAGTGGTTACTGTTCGTAATATTACTGTTCGCAGCTGTCGAATACTTTTATTTGGCAGAGCAGCCTGGGCTAACCTATTTATCAAATATATTATTTGTATTTACAGGTGTTTTAGGGTCGTTGGTAGTAATGCAATTCGCAAACAAACTATCGAATTTTAATGGGTTTAACGTTTTTAATGATTTAGGAAAAGCATCTATCGGTATTTACCTGATACACATCATTGTTGGTAGTGGGACAAGAATAGCCCTTATTAAAATATTAAAAATACACGACCCTGTGATCAATGTTATCCTGGGGACCGTGTTAGGAGTAACTATTTCTTATTTTGTTTACTTAATTTGTATGAAACGATCTTACCTTTCTTTGTTGTTTAAATTCCCGGAGAAAAAAATCCTTAATTGATAGGCTATTTTTCAGACGGGTTTTTCTTTCCTGCCGAGAGCATTTCTATCATTTTAGCGATGCGGTTTGCGCGGGTTTGTTCCTGTTTGGCACTCAGGATCCAAATCAAATACTCCTTACGGTGCGACCATGCAAACTTCTCATACAAGGCCATCGCGGCAGGCTCGTGGGCCAAGGCTTGGTGCAGGTAGGGCGGTAGGGTAATCAATTTTTTATCTACGTCGATGTAGACAGAATAATCGTTTTCGTTACGGATGGATTCCTTGCTGGCACCCGAATGTTTAACCAGATGCTCGGGGCGGAAACGGAGGGTGGTCCACACATTATTGATGGCTGCAGATGCCACCGGGCGCAGGCCGTAGGGTTTTGCTACTTCCCAACCGCTCATCATTTCAAGGTCGCTATCTATGCCGGAATTTTTCTTGGGGTAGATAACCCATAAAACCGTTTCATCATTTAAAAAAGGGTTTAAATCGGCAAAAGCAATGGCCAGTTCGGTGCTGTTCTTTACAAAAACTTGGAGGCCATTGAAGTTTCCTTCGGCCGCAAAAGATAGGGTAGTGCCATTTGGTAATGGCTCAAGGGAAGCAAGGTATTCTTCGGGCGAGTTCAAGATCAGCCAATGCTGACCCGGCTTCATAAGCAGTTTTTTGGCAAGGGGACTCATTGGTTAATTTGTTATGTTGTCCACGCTTTCTTTATTGGCCTTTTTTAATTTCGGGATCATTTTTTTCGCGTGAATCCTCCAGTCCGATTTTTTGTCTTCCCAGTCTGTATAAGCGCGATAAATATCGAAATCTAATTTAGTAGACCCTGTTTTGTATGGGCCACATACAGCCGTATAATGGGAATCACTATCATAGCCCGAATCAAATTTAAAAACAAAATACTGGTTTTCCTTTTCGGGAATAATACCTAATAGCTTAATATTGTTGGCACTTCCTTCATCTTCGTTTTGTACATATTGGTATAAGGATAATTTTGCAAATTCTTGCTGTGTGCGGTATCTTACCGGTGCCATGGCAAGTTTGCCGCTTTTATTTAAGGCATCTAAAATATTATATCTTGCATCAATGCTGTCAAGCAACCTGTTAATAACTAATTGACTTACCGGCAGGTTGTTGTCTAAACGGGTAACTGCTGCGTAACTTACCTCGCCATTATAGTTGTCTTTTTTTATGATGGCTGCAGTGAAATTATCGGTAACGGGCTTGCCTTTAATATCACTCATCAGTTGAAGATAAATGTTTATACCGTACTTCCATTTATACATAGCTGTATCCGCCAGGTAGGTTTTAAGGTCCTGGTTGGCATACCGCGTAAGATCGTTAAAATGCGATGTTACCAATGATGTGTATTTGTTTTTGTGCGATCTGCCAAGCATGTTTTGAGATAGCGACAGTATATTTCGGCGATATTCCGGATAACGAAGTAGCGGTAATATTTGCGTGTAATTTGCTGCAACATATTCCAACGAATCTGTAAGCGGCATAAATATTTGATAATTAAGCCCGGTATTAGAAATAGGCTCTTTTTTTAACAGATCCAGATAGGCGTCGTAGCCTTTTAAGCTGTCCACCTTTACCACAGCACCAAGTACCGATGCTTTTATGTAATCACTTTTAGTGCTGTTAAAAACACTTATCAGCGTATTTAATGCTACCGGATCTTTAACTTTTGCTATCGCTTCTATTAGTTCTGTACGTGCGCCATTATCGGTTGTGTCGTCGCTGTAAGTCTTTTGAACGGCGGCTAACAGATCATTTATTTCGGTTTTATCAAACTTATAGTATGACAGGGCACCTAATGCATATTTGTATGTTGCAGAATCTGTGCTCAGCAGGTCATTAACAATAAGTTTGGACTTAGACGTGCTTAATGATGCGGGAGGGCCGGTTGTAGTTGCTTTTAGTGAATTATAAAATCTGTTTGCATCGCCTGAGAAAAGTTCTTCGCCGGCAGTATGGCTCATAAATGTAAATACATCATTGTTGTTGATGAATAAGCGGGTACGGGATTTTTCTTTGTTAACTTTACCTTGGGTAACCAGTTCCCATCCTTTAATACCATTAACGGTTACGGTATCTTTTTTTGTAAGGCTATCGGTGTATCCAACAAAATTGTGCAGGAGTTTACTATAAACCGAATCGATGTTTGGTGACCTAAAGTACTTGCTGAAAGTTGCATGTTCTATGCCAAACACCCCACCCGATAGCACATTGGTAGAAAATACCGACTCGACCATGCGCAGGTAAGAATTATAATTTTTTGAAGAATCTGTGGGGGTAATGATATGGTTGAAAATTTTGGTGGTGTACCTGCCGCCGCCAAATTTATAGGTGCCGGGTTCAGATTTTGCGTATGGTGTGAATTTAAGCGTTTTAAAAAAGTCAAACCCTTTGCCGATATCGGCACCATCAAGATTTTGCTTTAGTATCAGGTAAATACGGTTCCCCCTAACAAAAAGCTGCGATTTGCAGTTATAATCTTTAAGGCTGAACTCAAATTCGCGCCCCTCTACTCCCTGTAAAAAAACAGTGCGGATCTTTTTTATGACCGCGCCTTTTGATTTCAATTCAGTAGTTACGCTCTCAAATGCCTTGCTTTTATCTGCCAGGTACGTCCCCTTGGGATAATCGTTGTACCGCACCAAGTAATTGATGAGATTTACACTATCGGTAGCAAGATAAATACTTAGTTCAAAAGTGTTATCGGGGTTATTAGGGCTTTGGATATTTTGCTTTACTACAATTGGCTTCATTGGCAGGTCTATACTAAAGGCAGCGGTATCGTTTTTATAGCTTATCCACTTTTTATCAGGCAATATTGCCGGCTTGAAAGTTTTAAAAGAGTTAAAAAATTTATTTGCGTAGGCCGAATTGACGCTGGCCGGGTCGTTACCTGCGTAAATACAATACAAGAAATTATTATCAGATATAAAACGATAGCGAACGGTAATGTGCTTTTTATTTTCTACAACTATTTCGGTTGTTTTTAAACCGTTGGTCAAAAATACTTTGTTACTTATGAGGCGCTCTTCCTTTTTACTGATATTTTTTATGATACGGGCAATAGCCTCATTAGCTGTAGATTTTCCATTGAGGAGGGCATAGGTCCCCAAAAACATATCATTACCCATATCCGGAAATATTACAGCTTTTATATCATATGAGGGGCTCGCTTTAATGGGTTCGAATGGGAAGTCAATCGAGTAACCCTGTTCTCGGTTCATGTATGTTTTCCATTTCAGGTTGGTATAGTCCGCATTAAATTTGTTGGCAACCCCTGTAAAGGTAGCGGTTACCGGGGTAACCATATAACCGGCTGCCCTTAATAATGCAATTAGCCCGTTATCACCTGGTAAATGCGCTACACCCACGGCCGAAAAAATAGCATCGGTTGCCATACGTCTTATTATGCTGTTAAGCATTACGTTGTTCCTTATTACAAGAATAGAATCCTCGAGGTGATCCTCGCCCAGGTAATTCACAATTTTGTCGATATCGCCATCGCTGTAAAGCTTTATCATATCTTCTGTCTGCTCAAGCTCTTCCTGCTCGTCGCCATCAATTACATCCTGCAGCCTCGTTTTTAACTTGTTGGTTTCGGATAGCCCTTTTAATTGTTCCCTGCTATCTTCTAAACCGTATATGGTTTTGCCCATTCCCCTTGCAACACCAAAAAGGTAAGCATCAACAAAGGCCTTTTTATCATCTGGTTTTTCTTTTACCGCCTGCATCATAGATTCGGCTTGTATTGGGTCAATATCGCCCGGCGGATAGCCATTTTTTGCTTCAAAACGTTTGGCAAACTTTGCGTAGTCGTCTTTACTTAATAGTTGGCGCAAGCTACCTGTGGTATCTTTATTGCTTATGGTTTCAAACATTTGTTTGATCACTGTATCAGGGTGTATCTCCAGCGCAAACAACGGGCAATTTTGTATCGCAAGCATTACCGAATCGCTAAAGCCAAAAACGCGTTTATCTTTTACATGCATGGTGCCGAAAAGATAAGACGGTTTAGCCATCCCTTTCCCGTTGATTTTCCAGAGCAGGCTGTAATGTGGTTTTTGCTGAGCAAAAGAACCTGCCGCAATCATGATAAACAGGATTGTGAACGTGAATTTTTTAAGAGTAAAAAAGAAAGTTGGGTTTTGTTGTAGCGGGGAGGTGTAAAAGTTTGTCATTAAAATTTTATAAGGTACGGTCCCTATAAAAATATAACATTTTTTTTATCCGCAGTAAAATTACACGACTATCTTCGAGAAAAAATCCCAAAGGACTATCCCTGCGGATACTACGATATTGAAGGAGTGTTTTGTGCCAAACTGGGGGATCTCGATACAGGCATCGATGCTTTTCATTACCTCGTCGCTTACACCGTTTACTTCATTACCGAAGATAAGCGCATACTTTTCATTTGGGGCAGGGATAAAGGTGTTGAGCATAATGCTGTTTTCTGCCTGTTCGATAGCAATTATCTTATAACCATCTGCGCGCAGGGTTTCAACAGCTTGCAGGGGTGTTTCAAAATACGTCCAATTGATGGATTGCGTAGCGCCGAGGGCAGTTTTTTCAATTTCGCGGTGAGGTGGTTGGGCGGTTATACCACAAAGGCAAACCTGCTCCACCGCAAACCCGTCAGATGTACGGAAAATGGAGCCGATATTATGCATACTGCGCACGTTGTCCAGCACAACAGCCACAGGTAATTTATCCTGGGCTTTAAATTCATCTACGGTAGCACGGTTTAATTCGTCGAGTTTTAGTTTGCGCATAACATTGAATAGTAAACCGCGAAATTACGATTTTACTACTTCATTCAATATACCCACGCCATCGCCAATTAGTGAAGCATAAACAGATGGTGCGTAACCGATTTTGTTGGTGTAATATTCGGTCACTTCTTCGCTAAACTTATCAAAGGCTTCTTTTTTTACCAATGCAATGGCACAACCACCGAAGCCTGCACCCGTCATCCGTGCACCGGCAACATCGGGGTTGGTTTTGGCGTAGTCTACAACAGTATCCAGTTCCACGCCGCTTACCTCGTAAAGATCGCGCAGGGATTGGTGCGATGCGTACATCAGCCGGCCAAACTCAGCAAGGTTATTATTGCTTAGTGCTTTCGCGGCCAGTTTTACGCGGTCATTTTCTTCTACCACATGTTTGGCGCGGCCTTGTACGGTGGCATCGGTTATGAGGTGTTTGTATTTTTCGAAGGTTTCGCTGTCAATATCGCAAAGGTGATTAATGTCCAGTTGCTGCTTTAAGGCGTCAAGGGCGGTTTGGCATTCCTGCACGCGCTCGTTGTATTTAGATTCGGCCAGTTTCCGGGGTTTATTTGTGTTGATGATAGCCAGCAAGTAATCGCCAAGGTTACTGTCAACCGCCTGGTATTCCAGCGTGTCGCAGTTTAGCATAAGAGCTTTGTCCTTTTCGCCAAAGGCAACGGCAAACTGGTCCATAATGCCGCAGTTTACACCAATGAATTTATTCTCTACAGATTGCGATAGCTTCACCAAATCTAACCGGCTATAGTCGGCTGTAAAAAGGTCGTTCAAAGCAAATGCGGTAACTACCTCAATAGAAGCCGATGAAGAAAGCCCGGATCCAATAGGGATATCGCCATAAAACAACATATCCAATCCTTGCAGTTTTTTGCCATCATTTAAAAAATGGGCAATTACGCCAACAGGATAGTTGTACCAAAATTCACCATTTTTTTTATGGTCGCCATTTAGCGATACTTCGGCTTGTTCGCTAAAATTGAGGCTTTTAAAACGGAACACATTTTCGTTATTGGGAGATACCAACAAGTAAGAACCGAAAGTGATAGCACACGGCATAACCAAGCCACCATTATAGTCAATATGCTCGCCAATAAGGTTTACCCGGCCGGGCGAAAAATAAGTTTCGGTTGCTTCTTTACCGTATTGCCTAACAAATTCTTGTTTCAGGTCAGCTCTCATAAATTGGTTTTATAGTTGGGGAAACAAATATTGTAAATTATACAGTTATTCCGTAACGATAAGCAAAAGTTTTTTATCTCTATAATTTGCTTGCTAAACCAAACTTGCGGTTATTTGTTAAATAACCCATAAATAAACACATTAGAGCATGAATCAATATCTTGTTACCGGCTACGATCATACAGACGAAGGCGCGCTTGAACGCCGCATGAACATCCGCCCGCACCACCTTGATGGCGCCAAAAGTTTAAAAGAAAGCGGTAATTATGTTTTGGGCGGAGCGATATTGAACGACGAGGGCAAAATGATAGGTTCGGTAATGGTGCTGCAATTTGAAACCGATGAGCAACTGGAGGCTTGGAAACAAAGCGAACCATACATCACCCAAAAGATATGGGAAACGGTGGATGTAAAGCCGTTTAAAGTGGCAACCGTTGGATAAGGTGAAGAGTTAAAGTCAAAAGTTTAAAGTCAAAAGTTAGAAGTCGGAAGCAAAAAGCTTAAAGTTGTTTTGCGGTTTAGGCAAGGCTCAATAACCTATCTTTTAACTTTTGACTAAATTTTCCCTTCATATTCCCAATTGCCTGTGGAGTTTCTTTTATAGATCACAGTCTGGTTGGTGCCTTCGGCTTTAAAGTTAAATTCAAATGTTTGTTCGGACGGGTCATCTGGCAGGAATTGTTCTATGATGCTATCGGCAACTAAACGTGCCGTATCTTCCCTGGGTTGCTGCTCGATTTTATTTTGCAGGGTAGCCTGATAATCTGCAAAGGTGGCAAAGACGGGCGCGTTGCCATTAAATTCGCGTGCGGCATTAAAAGCGGCTTTTTCGGCTTGTTGGCGGTATTCTTCCATTGCTTGTAGTAAGCTATCAGCGGCTATTTCTGGTGTGCCATCTGCAGCATGCGAATAATAACTGTTCAATATTTCCTCTTTGCTTTTCATCGGCACAAAAATACGTATTAACAAAAAAGGATGCTGATTAATTTCAGCATCCTTTTTGTTAATATTCAAATAGATTATCCGACCGGTGGCGAAATGCCGTCCAGTTCGTCAATGTCCTCTGCATCTAAGACCACGTTGGCTGCTTTCATGTTTTCTTCTAAGTGGGCTACGCTTGATGTACCGGGTATCAGCAGGATGTTTTTAGAATGGTTTAATAACCAGCTTAAAGCCACCTGGTGTACAGTTGCGCCATGTTTTTCGGCCACTGCCTGCAGTTTTTCCTGTGCAGCCACATTGCCCGCATTTAACGGAAACCATGGAATGAAAGCGATATCGTTATCCTCGCAATAGTTTAATACGCCTTCCCATTTGCGGTTGTCAACGCTGTACATATTTTGTACCGATACCACTTCAAAATAGTCTTGCGCTTTTTTAATATCGTCGATACCAACCTCTGATAAACCAATATGGCGAATTTTGCCGTCGGCTTGCGCTTGTTTTAGAAATTCAAAGCTTTGCTCGGCAGGTATATTGGGGTCTATACGGTGCAGCTGGTAAAGATCTATCTGGTCAAGTTTCAGTCGTTTTAAACTGCCGTCTAAAGCTTCTTTCAAATGCGCCGGACTTGAATTTACGGGCCATTGGTCGGGCCCGGTGCGTAGCAAACCGCCTTTTGTGCCAATTATAAGATCGGCAGGGTACGGATATAAAGCTTCTGCTATCAATTCTTCAGAAATATGGGGGCCGTAGCTATCTGCTGTGTCTATAAAGTTTACACCAAGCTCTACCGCGCGTTTTAAAACACGGATGGCCTCATCATTGTCTTTGGGCGGCCCCCAAATGCCTTTGCCTGTAATGCGCATAGCGCCGTAGCCTAAGCGGTTAATCTCAAGATCACCGCCTATGCTAAATGTTTTAGGGAATGTTATTGTTGTTGCGTCACTCATAATGTTAGTTCTTATGGTAAAATGAATAAACGCTAAGTAAGGCTTATTGTTCGGTGCAGGGGTTCACGGAAGTGTCATATCCAACTTAAAAGCCGGAAACTGTAGTTAATCACAGCGGGCGGATTAATTATTTATCGCCCCATAATTTGGGATTGGTTACCCATAATATGAAAATATATTTCGATTTTACCAGTTTAAAGTGCCAATCTATTTTACAGTATACCTAAATATATAGCGACCGAGGTTTCCTTCGGCATCCATGCCTTCAATAACCGCGCGGTAGCTGCCTTTGCTATCCGAATTGAAATATTCGAAGGATGTTAAGCCGGTTTTGTCTGTTTTTATCTTAGGGCTCCAAAAAATAGTGCTGCGCAGATCGCCACCAAAAGCACCTTGTTTAAGCGGGTCGTATTTTGGCGAATAAAATTCGCGCGGAATGCTATACCCCTGGGCGTTATAACTTAGTAAGTTGCCTTTTGGAAGCATTTCCTGCAATTGCGCAAAGGTTATTTTTGATTTCTCTATTTTGCGGGTGATGATAGAAATAATACCATCAGACATGTAATTGCGGTTTATATTGCTCAATCCATCAGATTTAAACACCTCTATGGTTTCTACATCGTCACCACGGTAGCCGTTAAGTGTTTGGTAATCTACCGGGCTGCCATTCAAAAATACCTGCATAGGTTGTTTATTTTGATTGGAAATGTTTTTGGTGAAAAAGAGTTGGTTGTTCTCGGCGGTGACGCCTAACAGCATTGCAGGTAAACATATGTACAGGTTAGGGCAATCTTTAAACCTTGCGCCGGTAAGCTGCTGATCGGCCATGACAGGCAGGGCAGATAGCGTACCATAATCATTATGGGTTGGCTTTTTTACCAATGAGGTAGAGCGGATGGTAACCTCTTTTAAAATGTGCAGGTTTTCATACTGGCGTTTGCTGTTTAGCATCAATGGCTTGTAAGCGCTATCAATGTTAGTTACCTCATCTAAAGCGTTCACGTTTTTTGTTGCGGGTTGATAGCTGTCGCCATTTACCGATATCATTAGGTTTTTACTACTAGGGTTGTTGCGCGCGCTTATAATTACCTGTGCCGAATCAGGAAAGGTTAACTTAGGGAACCTGAAATTACCCGACATATCGGCAACTGTTTCGGCAAAATAATTTTTAGCCGGGATCTGGATGCGTAGGTTGCCTTTAGAAATTGGCATCCCCGTGTTATTACGTAAGATTCCGTTAACCTCAAGGCCCTGTTGCTCTGGCGTAAGGTAAACCTGCGGGAATTTGCCGGTTATGATGTTACGATAGGAGATGCGGCGGTAACCTTGAGTAAGCATCAATATATCGAGGTTGGCATCTACGTTAGGGTCTTTACTTATAAAATAATAGTTCGGTTTTTCGATGTAGCCTTTAATTTCTGAGGTAAGCAAAAGGTTGCTCATAATAGTGGTTTCGCTTTCTTCGTCAACCGGCACTTTGGTTTCATCAGTAACAGCTACCGAAAACTCACCCTCTACAGGTGTTGCATTGTTTTTTGCTGATACAGCAAACTTTACTCTTTGCCTTACTGAAAACGCCTTACGATCTGGCGCTATAGTCAGGTTAAGCATGTCGTTACGTTTGATGAAAACAATACGTTCGGCAAGTGCAATGCCACGTTCGCTGAACAAAGTAAGCTGTAAGAGCCCTGTTGGGAACTTGCTTTTTGGGATAGCCGCGCTGTACGTTGCTGTTTGTAAAGCTGTTTGTGCTGCAAAATAGATTGCCCCACCGCTTTGTGCTGCTACGTAATATATTTTGCCCTCGTTTGCCTTAAAGTAAGGGTCGTTGGCTGATAGCTTAATGTTTATATTATCGGGATCGTTGCTATATACAGACAGTGTAATGCCGGCTGGTTTTATACGCGGAATATCATACGCTGTGGTTACCCCATCGGCGAAGGTGATATTGGCTTTATAGGTTTTACCATCTTCGGGCATTAGCGCAAAAACACCCATGCCCAGGTGCGCAGTTTCTAAATTAGTAACCACCGTACCGGTATTATCAGTAATTGTACCTTTAATATTTACGCCAAATCCATCTGTATTAATGGCTTTAAACGCAACTTTTGAGCGTACGCCCAAGGTGAGCTCACCCCCCTCTGGGAAAAACTGCACGTCGCGGTCAGCACTTGCTGCCGTTAACGGGAATTTGTTAAGTGTTTCTTTTTTATTGGCAAGTTCTATATTGGTTGTTAAGGTGGCGTTCTTTAAAGCGGCAGCAGATGTTTCGGTAAGTACCACATTCAATACACCGTTAGCATCGGTAGTACCCTTGCCTTTGCTCAGCTCATCACCGGTGGGGTTGGTTATAGTCCAGTTTACTCTTTTGTTGGCTAATGCCTCGCCGGGCTGTTTGTAAATAATTGCCGCGCTAACTTTGGGCTGGCCTGCTACACGGTTAAATGAAATGCTGGTATTAACCTGGGCTTGTATAGCATTGCCAATAGCAATATTTTTATTGTAGTAATAATCTGTTTCAAAGTTGCGCATCCAGGCGGTGTAGGCCCTTAAATGGTAGTTACCTTGTTTATAAACATCGGGCGATAGGATGATGTTGCCATGCGCCACACCATTTACCACAGGCAATTTAACCAGTTTCATGATAGAATCCTGCCCGGCGATATCTATATACACAATATTACTGAGGTTTGATGGTTGGTGTTTGTCGAGCGTTACATAGGCTTTAAACCAAATGGTATCGCCCGCGGCGTAATAAGGTTTATCTAAATGCAGGTAAACCTTTTCTATAGGGAAGTTGGTAATATAGTTGGCCGTTTTGGTAATAATGGTACTAAGGGCAACGGTATCACGTTGGGCAAAGGCGGGGGCAAATAAACAGGTGGCCAGCAATATGGTCAGCGCAATTTTTTTCAGGCTCATTATAATAATTAAAGTAGCGTGGCTAATATAAACATTTAGCTTTACCGCATGTTAGGCGGTATTTGGTTTTAACATTTCATTAACGTTTTAGCCAACGAAGTGCCGATAAATGTACCGTATAATCGGATTTTTAAAAATAGTATTATTGTAAATTAAGTGCTACAAACTATAAGCGTATGCCAATAGAAATAGAACGGAAGTTTTTGGTAAACCATACCAAGTGGGAGCAGGTTGTAAAACCACAGGGCAAATTATATAAGCAAGGGTACATATTAAGCGAAGAAAAGCGGACGGTAAGAATCCGTGTTACAAATACAGCCGCTTACATCACGCTAAAAGGTGCATCAACAGGCATCAGCCGCAGCGAATATGAATATACAATCCCCGTTGATGAGGGTAACGATATACTGCAAAACTTTGCCACATCGGCCATTGAAAAAATACGTTACAATATTAATTACGCAGGGCATGTATGGGAGGTAGACGTATTTAGCGGCGTAAACAACGGGCTTATTGTTGCCGAAATAGAATTAGATAGTGAAAACGAACCGTTTGAAAAACCCGGTTGGGTAGCAGAGGAAGTAAGCCATGACAGCCGTTATACTAATGCAAGCCTGTCTGTACACCCATATATAGGTTGGCAACAGCTAACCTAAAATTACGGCATAAAAAAACCTGCCTCTGTAAGGCAGGTTTTTTTATTGGAGATAATATTATTCCCAGCCAGAACCTTTTTTTGCATTACCTGCTTTAACGTGTTCTTCTGCTGTTGCTTTGCCCATGATAGCTGCCATTTTGTTACCTTCTGCATCTTTACCTGTAGCAATGTATCTGCCAGATTTGATGTCGATAACCGGATCGATCATTGGAACATTTTTAGTTTTAGTCTTTACTGAATACGCGGTGATTCCTGAAGCTGCCATGTTTAGTTTTTTTTAAGTTTTAATTGTAACTGGATTAATTATGTTTTGTTTTTATTATCTGTCAGTTTGTTTAGCACCCTAACAGGCAATGTTTATAATAATGAAGGCAATATATGTATTTATACTTAACTAACAAATTATACAAAAGGTGATTTTTTTGCACATATTAGCGGATAAACGTCCGAATAGTGGAATTTACGGCTATAATTGAAACTCCGTTTAAAGTAAGCGTATCTCACAAAGTCTGTTTATCTAACACAGCTATAGCCACCTGGTTGGCCAATACTACGTCGCCTCTACCGAATTTAACTTAATTATTAAAGGCAGAGCGCGTTAAACTGTTTATGGCTTAGTTAATGAGCCCTTTACCTTGAAATTTAAGTATCAGTATATTTCAACTAAAATGATGCTTATATTAGTATGTATCGAACTTTTTACCAAGTATGGCGTTTATCAATCAAACAATAATATTTAGCATGAAACCATACACTATATTAAGTATGTGCGCGCTGGCCCTGGCTTCGTGTACAGGCAACGGAAACAAAGTGACAGACACTACTAAAACTGTGGCAGAAGACACTTCTAAAGCGACTACGCTAAACGCACCGGCGCAAAACATGGAGTATTGCTTTTTGCGTACCGAGGGTACGAGTAACCAGGATACCACAGCGGTACATTTAGTTATTAATTCAGAAAAAGTAAGCGGCGAAATGCAATGGCTGCCAAAAGAAAAGGACGCACGTAAAGGCACCCTTGAGGGTACAATGAAAGGTAACGATATTAAAGCGGTGTGGACGTTTACGCAGGAGGGGATGAAAGATACAATGGCTATTGCTTTTCAACTATCTGCGCAGCAACTTGGCCAAAAACCATTTAAGGTTGTTAAAGATGGCCGCCAGGAAACTGACGGTGCCGCGGGTTATACTATAATATATAAGCTTGATAATTGCAGCAAGTTTAAAACTGCTGATAAGCCGGCGCTATAATATAAACTGATTTAAGTACTCTTACTTTATTGTATGCCTCGTTATTTATAGCGGGGCATTTTTATTTATGTTGATGCCTGGGTATTAAAAAACTTAGTCGGCAGTGCCTATGTCTGATTTTGGTGCATTGCTGCTTTTAACAGAAGCTGTTACCGCATCTTGCTGCAATTTATTAGCCTCGGTTTTGGTATCAGTTTTAACTGTAAGCGAAAATGCGGTTACTGCTGATGTTAATATTAATGCTGCGGCTATGATGATTTTTTTCATGATATGATTATAATTAATCGGCTGAGCCTACGTCTGATTTTGGTGCTGCTGTGTTTTTAACAGATGTAGTAATAGCGTCTTCTTGTAATTTGTTAGCGTTTACTTTGTTATCCGTTTTAGTAGTAAGCGAAAATGCAGTTACTGCTGATGTTAATACTAATGCTGCGGCTATGATGATCTTTTTCATGTTTGTTGTATTTGTTGGTGAACAGTGTTGATGGTAAATAATTAGTCTGCGGTGCCTACGTCTTTTTTGTTATCGGCAGTACCAACGTCTTTTTTGTTTTTAGCATCTGCTGTGCCTACGTCTTTCTTGTTATCAGCTGTACCTACATCTTTTTTATTGTCTGCAGTACCAACGTCTTTTTTGTTTGTGAAAGTTGCTGCGTTAACTGTAGTTGCTGTTACTGTACTGAATATGATTACTGCTGCTATGATTAATTTTTTCATGATCGTTATATTTTGTGGTTGTATTATTTGTTTTTATGTGTGGTTGTTATTTAATTCTGTGGTTGTTGTTAATTAGTCTGCAGTGCCTACGTCTTTTTTGTTATCGGCTGTGCCTACATCTTTTTTGTTTTTAGCATCTGCAGTGCCTACGTCTTTTTTGTTATCAGCTGTACCTACATCTTTTTTGTTTTTAGCATCGGCGGTGCCTACATCTTTTTTGTTTGCTAGAGTTGTTGCGTTAACTGTAGTTGCTGTTAAAGCACTGAAGATGATTGCTGCTGCTATGATTATTTTTTTCATGATCGTTATATTTTGTGGTGGTATTATTTGTTTATATGTGTGGTTGTTATTTAATTCTGTGGTTGTTGTTAATTAGTCTGCGGTGCCTACGTCTTTTTTGTTATCGGCAGTGCCTACATCTTTTTTGTTTTTAGCATCTGCAGTGCCTACGTCTTTTTTGTTATCAGCTGTACCTACATCTTTTTTGTTTTTAGCATCGGCGGTGCCTACATCTTTTTTGTTTGTTAGAGTTGTTGCGTTAACTGTAGTTGTTGTTAAAGCGCTGAAGATGATTGCTGTAGCTATGATTAATTTTTTCATGGTGGTTATATTTTGTGGTGGTATTATTTGTTTATATGTGTGGTTGTTATTTAATTCTGTGGTTGTTGTTAATTAGTCTGCGGTGCCTACATCTTTTTTGTTGGCTACTGTGCTTTTTTCAAAAGTTGCAGTTGGTTTAACCTCGGCGTTTTTTGTGCATGATGGTAGTACGCCTGCGCTTAAAATGATGATTGCTGCTGCTATGATTGATTTTTTCATGTTCGTATTTTTAATTAGGGGTGTTTAATGTTATGATGTTAATTAATTAATCGGCAGTACCGATGTCTTTTTTTACAAGGGCAAGGCTTGGGTCAATTGTATGATGGCGGTAGGCTTTACACTAACCTGTTTTGTGTATGATGGTAAAACCGCTGTTGTTAAAATGATTGCTGCTGCTATTATTATCTTTTTCATAACTGTGTTATTTTTATCTATTAGGGGTATTTATAATTTGAAATGGTTAATTAATCGGCGGTACCAACATCTTTTCTAAATGTGATGTTGTTTTGCTCAATTGTTGCAGTTGGTTGTACATTAACCTGTTTGGTGTATGATGGTAAAACCCCTGTTGCCAGGATCAATACCGTGGCGATAATTAACTTTTTCATGTTTTGTGTTTTAATATTTTTTTATTACTGCTTATCTAAAATTAGTCTGCGGTACCAATATCTTTTCGGATACCTGTCGTCGCCTTTAAAAACATATCCATTGTTGTGCGCATGCTTGTTGGTTTAACGCAACTTGATATTAATATCCCACTAAGTAGAAATACGTATGCCAGTACTGTCTTTTTCATATTATTTTATCCCGTTAATTAGCCAATTTTATTTAGCCTTTAAGCAACTTTTAATTATACAACCATTTGCTATAGTTTAACTATTTTTTACTAACTATTAGTTAATGAAATAGCTATATTTTAGCGGTTATCGTATATTACAATAACGTGTTAATAACTGTGTAACTTCTTAAGAATCAGTAAATTAACATCACAAATATAATTATGTTTTTTAATTATCACGCAATGTTGATAAAAAAAAATCTTGCTGTTTTTTACTAACTTTAACCCAATGAAACATAGTTTGTAATTATTTTATAACTTTCACCATTATATCAACGTATAGAGCCCTAATGAATAAAATTTTTACGCTGCTTGTTGTGTTTCTTATTAGCTGTACTGTTGCACGCGCCGTGGATAAAAACGACGTTGCCGCGCAGGATACTAATGAGGTGAATAAGCTTAATAAGTTGGCTTATGATAACCGTGGTACCAACCCCGAGCAAACGGTTGCCTTTGCTACCAAAGCACTGGCCATTGCCGAAAAGGCAGGTTACGAAAAAGGCATGGGCGAAGCTTACCGCGTGAGGGGGATAGGTAATTTTTATTTAAACCAGGCAAGTGCCGCTATTCGCGATTATTTACAAGCACTTGCAAGTTTTGCAAAAATTAAAGATCTGCGCAGCGAGGCTAAGGTTTACAATAACATCGGCAACCTATATCTCGACAATAATTACACGAGTTCGTTAGAATATCTGAAAAAAGCGCTCGCAATAGGCCAAAAACTAAATGATCAGCAACTTATTGGTTCAACGTATCTAAACATTGGTAACGTTTATTACCGTAAGAAGATTTTTCACCAGGCATTAAGTTATTATGATAAGGGTAACAGTATATTTTTAGCTATAAAAGATACTTTTAATACTATACAAGCCTTACAAAACAGAGGGGTTATTTATTTCAACCTTAACCAGTTTGATAAAGCCGAGCAGCTTTTGTTAGCAGCCAATAAAGCAGCGAAGGAAAAAGACCTGAACAAACCGGTAGCCAGTACTAACCTTACGCTTGCATCGCTATATATAGCACAAGGCCGCTTTGACGAGGCTAATAAAGTAGTATTAGAGGGGCAAGCTTACTCTAAAGCTCTAAAAGATGAGAAGTTGGAATCTGACTACAATTATACCAATTACCAGTTGCAAGCTAAGCAAAAGCATTACGAAAAGGCCCTCACATATTTACAAACGATATTTCGGCAGGATAGTACCATTTACGCATCTAACGAATCTACTCAGATAAATATGCTGCAGGAACAATTTAAGCAGCAGGCAAGGCAGCGAGAGAATGAACTAACCATTCAACGCCAGCAAAATGACCGGATCAAGTTTTGGGCCGTTACAGTAGTAGCAGGCCTTTTAATGGTGGTAATAGTATTGCTGGTGAGCAACGTTAAACGCAAAACGGTAACCAATACAAAACTTACTGAACTGAATGAAGAGGTATCGCGGCAGAAAGATAACCTGGATAGGGTAAACCATCATCTTGAAGAAATTATTGATGAGCGTACTAAAGATTTGCAGATTAAAAATAAGAAACTCTCCGAGTATTCATCTTACCTCTCGCACCAGATCCGAGGCCCAATCGCAACGCTGCGTGGTTTAATGAATCTGGAAAAAGAAGGCCTTGTTGATGAGAAAGAGTGTATAAATATGATGGACAAGTGCGTTTCAGATATCGACCAAAAGATAATTGAAATGAGCGAAATGCTTAATGATACCAGCAGGACCACAGTTTAACTTGCTACTGTAACCCTGGGTAGGTGCTGTGGATCTGCGCCTCAAACAATCCCAAATACATACAATACCTTGATATCATTTGTAATATAAGCAATTGCCTGTGCCTTTTGTAACCTTCAGTTTCAAACGCTAAGGTTTCGTTACCGGCAGTAACAAAAAACCTAACCTCGCCCTCGCGCGGTTTTAAATGCGAACGGAATAGCCCGAATGCTTTAACTTTTAACTTGCTGCGGCGGTCATGTATAGTTCCAACTGTTTGCTGGTCGGCGTTGGCAATAGATATCATGTAGTTTGACATAGTAGATCTGCTTCTGTGTTTACCTATGCCTGTACAATTATAAATCCAATTGAGGTAATTGGGTGAGTATTAAATAGAAAACGGCAATAAATCGAACTTAATTTTCATTTAACGTAATTAATTAAGATTAGCTTAAAATAATTAAACAAAAGTCAAGGGTTTTCGATTTATTACCGTAATAAAACAGCTACTAACTGTTGTATATATTGAACAGTACCTAATTAATTAGATTGCTATATTGCCTTTGCTCAGCAATTCTTCATAAAGTAAAATTACTTTACGTTGCAAATTGGTGATCTCAGCTTCCCTGTCAACCAGTTTTTTCTGGATGATGCTCAGGCTTACATCTTGTGTGCTTGGCTCTTCGGTATACTCAAGCGACAACAGGTTAACAACACTCACCTCAAAAATATTGGCAATTTGCTCCAGTCTCGATAGGTTGATATCCGTGACACCCGTCTCTATTTTCGAAAACGCGGGGATAGATATACCTAAACGGTTTGCAACATCTTCCTGGCTCCAGCCATGCTCGTGGCGCAGGGTACGGATGTTTTTACCGGCCGATTTATTTGTCTTCTTTTTTATAGTCTCGCTCATCATATACATAATAATAGTTAATTAAGGAAAAAGGGTATTAACTATTAACCAAACGTAATGCCAATATTAAATAAGTGCTTATTGTGTACAATTAACGCATAGTTAATGTTTCGCCAAAAAAAACTGTGGAATTAAATCTACAAAAAGTGGGAATAAAGGTTATTCCACCCCACTTATTATACTGAGTTTGGCAAACTTTAAAAGCAATTGTTTCTGGCCTATCTCCTTAAAAAAGATAGTTGCCTTAATGTCTGGCTTGCTGCCTTCAAGTGTAAGCACCTTGCCAAAACCAAAACGCTCATGTTCTACCTGCATGCCTACTTGTAAGTTTGAGGTATCCGACGGCTTAAAATCAGCAGATGGCACGTGTGCCTTAGCTAATATAGAAGTGGTTTTAACAGGTGGCGCGGCAGCAGGTTTGGGCTTGGCATAGGTGTCGTTTTTTCGGCTCCAGGTGGTACGTTCGTCATCGTATGCCGAGCCCCCTGCAGAAGCTGCCGGCCTTGCAGTAAAGTCCAGTTCCAGGTACTTGGCATCTATTTCATCTAAAAACCTGCTGGGCTCGCAACTAATAAGCGTGCCGAATTTAAAACGCGACGTGGCATAACTGATGGTTAATTTAGATTCGGCACGGGTGATGGCCACATAAAATAGGCGGCGCTCTTCCTCAAGATCACTGCGCGAGTTAAGTGACATTTGCGATGGGAACAGATTTTCCTCTAACCCCACAATATGCACTTGTGGAAATTCTAACCCCTTGGATGAGTGGATGGTCATCAACGATACGGTGTCGGCATCTTTGTTTTTGTCCTTGTCATCATTAGTTAAAAGTGCCACATCCTGCATGAAAATATCCAGGCCTTTTTCTTCAATATCTTCCCGTTCAGAGAACTCTTTGATCCCGTTCAACAGCTCCTGGATGTTTTCGTATCGGTTAAGTCCCTCAACAGATTTGTCCTCATAGAGGTCTTTAAGTAACCCCGAGTGTTTTGCGATATGTAATGCAGCCTCATAGGCGCTTTGATTTTTGGTGATCACCTGGAAGCTTTGGATCAACGTGGCAAACGTGTTTAGCGATGCCGGTGCCTTCTCAACATAGCGGTTTGCCTCCAGTATAACATCGAAAGGGGTAAGGCCGTTGCGGTCTGCCGCTACGATTATCCTATCCATGGTGGTATCGCCAATACCACGTTTTGGGTAGTTGATAACACGCTTTAGCGCTTCCTCATCATTGGGGTTAAAAGTAAGCCTGAAATAGGCTATCAGGTCTTTGATCTCTTTACGCTGATAAAACGACAGGCCACCATATATTTTGTATGGGATGCCGTTTTTACGCAAGGCTTCCTCCATAGAACGCGACTGCGCATTGGTACGGTACAGGATGGCAAAATCGTGCCAGTTAAGCCCATTTGAGGTGCGCTGGTACATAATTGCATCAGCAACCTGCTTGCCTTCCTCGTTATCGCTAAAGGCGCGCATCACCTTTATTTTGTCCCCGGTTTCCTTTTCAGAGAAAACGTTTTTCTTTAGCTGCTCTTTATTGTTGGCAATAATGCTGTTGGCAACATTTACAATATTTTGAGTAGACCGGTAGTTTTGCTCCAGCTTAAATATTTTAAGGTCGGGGTAATCTTTCTCAAAATTGAGTATGTTTTGGATGTTTGCCCCACGGAAAGCATAGATACTTTGCGCATCATCGCCCACCACACAAAGGTTTTCGCTAACGGCGGCAAGCGTTTTTACAATTTTGTATTGCGAGTGGTTGGTATCCTGGTACTCATCCACCATTAGGTACTTAAACTTGTGCTGATATTTGTTCCTTACATCCGCATGGTCTCTCAGTAATTCGTTGGTTTTCAACAGCAAATCATCAAAATCCATGGCCCCTGCGCGGTAGCAGCGTTGCGCGTAAGTTTCGTATATCTTACCTATTAGCGGTCGTTTGGACGATTCATCGTCGGCCTGTATTTGCGCGTTGTTTTGGTATTCGGCAGGGGTGAGCAAGCTGCTTTTTGCTGCCGAGATACGGTTTAAAACCGAATTGGCGCTATACAGCTTATCATCCAGCTGCATCTCTTTTAAAATAGCACGCAATACGCTTTTGCTATCATCGGTATCGTAAATGGTGAAGTTGCTTGGGTAACCAATTTTATTGGCCTCCACCCGTAAAATTTTGGCAAATACCGAGTGGAAAGTACCCATCCAGATGTTTTTAGCTTCGGGGCCAACCATCTGTGTGATACGTTCGCGCATCTCTTTGGCGGCCTTGTTGGTAAACGTAAGTACCAGTATATTAAAGCTATCTACCCCCTTGCGTATGAGGTGCGCCACCCTAAATGTGATAACCCTTGTTTTACCCGAACCCGCGCCGGCAATGATCATTACCGGGCCATTGACCTGTTCTACAGCTGCCTTTTGTTCGGGATTTAACCCTGCTAAATAATCCAAATCCTATTCCTCTTTTCTTGTACCGCGAAATTAGTTATTTGCACGGGAAAGCTAAATAAATTGGCAAGGCAATTTTTAAACAATTAACAAAATAACTGTTCCATGTTTTTCATTGGAACTACCTTTACCATGCCCTGGTAATTAATCATACGCCCAAATGGTTTAAATCCTATTTCTACATTTACATGAACGCTATCACCAGAATCTGTACCGATGGCAAGCACAGTAGGGGTGAAAAATGGAGGAAGTGAAATGCCCAAAACGGTTGCGGCTACATCGTAAATGACAAGGGTGCCGCCTAAGACTTCGGCGCTGAGATAGATGTTGATTATTTTAAACCGTTCTACCAATAGTTCGCCGTCCATCCATTGTTTAGAAATCACTCTTTTATTGTCCAACCGCCTGCTCCAAACTTCGTTATTCGCAAACGGAGTTACTATCAATTCGGCCTTGGCTGCTTCAGAACTTTGAGGGAGATCGGCAATTTTGCCGAACAATTTATTTAAAAGTCCTTCACCACGCGTTACTTTAAATTGCCCTAAGGCGCGGGTGTTTGTTTGGGCCCGGTGAAACGCGTGCAAGTTTGGAGCTAAGTCATCATAAGCATCACCAAGCAATTTTTGATAGAGGCTTTTGTTGCCTGCATATACTTTGCTCATTGATAATTGCCCTTTAATAGTAGCATGAATGATCCAGCCAAATGGATAAAGCCAAATAATATCGTTCCATAAATTTACCCATAAAAAAATCAGGTATTAATTTGCCTTGCGTGATGTAATAGACGGAACCGAAGGGCCCTAAAATCTTGCCGAGCCAGCCCACGAAAATAAGCGGCCAGTAAGCAGTTGGGTTTAATGATGCAAAGTAATAGGCAATGCCATAAACGCCAACCAGCATGCCCACGCAACGTAAAGTGATAAGCAGGAAGTTAGTAGGCGTGTTGCCAAATAGGATAATCTGCGGATAGAAGGAAATGGCAGCGCCCCAAAAGATGTTATAGACAGCGGCAAGAAACATTATGAATTTCGCCCATTTAAGTTTGGTAGTAGGTTGCATACTTAACGTATTAAATTATCAGTCAAAGTTAAAACATAAATATTGAATTTTCAATATTTACTGAAAGATAATTACATTACTTAAGCTTTTTTTTATTCCGTCAACTTTTAAAGAGGTTAAAAGCAAATCCGTTACCTTTTTTTCGCTGCGAAGAGAGGGTGGTCGAGCGAAGCAATGACCGGGTGAGTAAATATCGAAGCCCCACTCCATTTGCACATCCTTAAAACAATTATCAATTTAGCCAATTATCTAAGTACATGAATAAACTCGCCAACTCTACCTCGCCATATCTACTGCAGCATGCCAATAACCCGGTTGACTGGTACCCATGGGGGGCAGAAGCGCTGCAAAAAGCTAAGGACGAGAATAAATTGATACTGGTGAGTATTGGCTACTCGGCTTGCCATTGGTGCCACGTGATGGAGCATGAGAGTTTTGAGGACGAGGCCGTAGCCGGGGTGATGAACGAGTATTTTGTTTGTATAAAGGTGGATAGGGAGGAGCGCCCCGATGTAGACCAGATCTACATGAGCGCCATTCAACTCATGAGCGGCCGCGGTGGCTGGCCCCTTAACTGCATTTGCTTACCCGACCAAAGGCCTATTTACGGTGGTACGTACTTCCGTAAAAACGACTGGACAAGCCTGCTGTTTAACCTGGCCGATTTTTATAAAACCAAACCCGAAGAAGCCGAAGAATACGCTGTACACCTAACCGATGGCATCAAACAATACGAATCGGTTGCTTTTGTTACCGAGCAGCCGCAGTACACAAAAGCCGACCTGGAAACCATATTGGCAACATGGCGCAAATATATCGACCCGGTTGAAGGTGGCTTTGGTGGCGCGCCCAAGTTCCCCATGCCGAACAATTCGCTGTTTTTGATGCGTTACGCGCATTTGATGAAGGACGAGGCACTGGCCCAAAATGTTAACCTTACGCTAAAGAAAATGGCCTTCGGTGGTATTTACGACCATATTGGCGGCGGTTTTGCCCGTTACGCGGTTGATGGGGTATGGCATGTGCCGCACTTCGAGAAAATGCTGTATGATAACGGCCAGTTGCTTAGCCTTTATGCTGAGGCCTACACCTGGAACCCCGATCCGCTTTATGAAACGATAGTTGACGAGATCATCACATTCATCAGCCGGGAATTAACATCGCCCGAAAATGGCTTTTACTCAGCTTTAGATGCCGATAGCGAGGGTAAAGAAGGCACGTTCTACATTTTTACCAAAACTGAAATAACAGAGATACTGGGCGATGACGCCGATATATTCAATATCTACTACCACGTTACCGATGATGGCAACTGGGAGGAAGAGGAGTCGAACGTTTTCTACCGCCGCGAAGAAGATGCCGAACTTGCTAAGTTGCTTGGCCTAACGGTTGAAGATCTGGTAAATGGGGTATCCGCATCCCGCCAAAAAGTTTTGGATGCACGCGGTAAACGAATCCGCCCGGGATTGGATAACAAGATTCTTGCATCATGGAACGGCCTGATGCTAAAAGGCCTTTGCGAATCTTATCGCACATTTAATAATCCCGAATACTTACAGCTTGCATTAAAAAACGCGGCGTTTATAACAGGCAGTTTAATTTCCGGCGCAAAAGTATCACGTGTATATAAAAAAGATGACTCCCTCTCCGAAGGAGAGCGCCCGGGAGCGGCCTCTTTCCTTGACGATTATGCCAACGTCATCGATGCTTTTATCTCCTTGTACGAGGTTACCTTCAACGAAGCATGGCTTATCCTGGCTCAAAAGCTTGCCGATTACACGCTTGCCCATTACTACAATGCCGAGGGCGGGATCTTTTTTTACACAGCAGATAATGATGAGATGCTGATTGCCCGAAAATCGGAAATTATGGATGGGGTTATCCCGGCATCAAACTCGGTAATGGCGCGAAACCTTAAAAAGCTGGGGCTGTTTTTTGATAATGAGGGCTACCTGGAGGTATCAGCACAGTTGCTTCGCAACATTGTACCGCATTTAGCAAAGTACGGCACCGCTTATTCCAACTGGAGCATCTTGCTATTAGAAGAAGTTTTTGGTACTTATGAGGTTGCTATTACCGGCAACGATGCTGAAGTTAAGCGCATTGAAATGGAACAAAATTACATTCCCAATAAAATTATCTTGGGGGGTAAAGATGGAAGTTTACCTTTGCTGGCAGAAAAGTTTAGCAGCGATACACGGATATTTGTATGCAGGGATAAAACATGTGGTTTGCCGGCATACAATATCAGCGAAGCATTAAAACAAATAAATAATTAATTCCTTATATAAATAAACAGGTATTGTGATAACCCGGCTAACGCGGGGATGGAGTTCCAGGCCTACTAAAAATTATTAGATGAAAATTCAACAAGAACACGTAGTATCATTAACATACGACCTGTATGTTAAAAAAGAGGACGGAACAGAAGGCTTGCAGGAAAGCGCTACACAAGAGCAGCCGCTTACCTTTTTGTTTGGCGCAGGCCAGATGATCCCAAAATTTGAAGAGGAATTAAGCACCCTGTCTACAGGTGATACTTACGATTTTCATATTAAATCAGCAGAAGCCTACGGCGAATTTGACGAAGAAGCTGTAGCTAACCTGCCAAAAGAAATGTTCCAGGGACAAGAATTGCCACAAATTGGCGAGGTTTTGCCTTTGCAGGATAACAACGGCAACCGTTTTCAGGGCCAGGTTGTATCTATTAACGAGGATACTATAATTGTAGACCTTAACCACCCAATGGCAGGCCAGGACCTTCACTTTAAAGGTGAGATCCTGAATGTGCGCCCGGCAACTCCGGAAGAGTTATCGCACGGCCACGCGCATGGTGCGGATGGTCATGAAGACCACTAATATGCGCACCCCGGTACCCTCAGGGGAGGAAGTATAACATCACATAAAAGAAAACGCCGAATAAAACTTCATTCGGCGTTCTTTAGTTTTACTATTTTAGGTCACCCTTTATGAGTATGGGGGATCAATCAAAATCTAAATGTTGTTTGCTGTTCACTTTGCATCTAATGATCACCCGGCAGGCAATTGCTTCGCCGTTTAAGGTAGCGGGTGTAAACACAATGTCGGCGGGATCGGGCAGTTTGATGTTCATTTTAACCGTTTTAAAGGGTATGCCTGATGCATTGGCGGCTATCAAGTTAACTT
This sequence comes from Mucilaginibacter sp. UYNi724, assembly GCF_054057495.1. Lineage (NCBI taxonomy): Bacteria > Pseudomonadati > Bacteroidota > Sphingobacteriia > Sphingobacteriales > Sphingobacteriaceae > Mucilaginibacter > Mucilaginibacter sp. UYNi724. Next base: position 258,613 of record NZ_JBSRZI010000003.1, read on the forward strand.
TATAATCGGCCAAACGGCCACCGGGGCTTATTAAAAGCTCAACCGTTGCAATAACAATATCCCTGTCAATTTCTTTATAACCGTCCGGTAAAGTAAATAGGGCCAAATAGGGCAGATAACCATAAAAAACGCCGCCAATTTTTATAGGCTTGGTAACCTTATCTCCCTCTTTAAGTTCCTTATCTACAAAGTACCTAAGGCGCGATGTAGTGTCTTCCTTCGCCTCATAAAAAAGGCGGTTATTGGTATAGTCATATGTTTGTATGATTACGCCATTGCGGTCTGCAAACTTCCAAAGGCCTGTTCTTTTATCTTTATCATAAAGGCCTGTAGCAACAACAACCTTATTTTTATATAGCGCTTTAAATAAACCACAGCGTGTGTTTACATCCTTAGCCAGTACTTTGTAAACTTCGGTAACATCGGTGGTAAGTCTGCGTTTTACCTCAATAGTATCCTGTGCAAAACAGTTAACGGTAAATAGCAGGGCGGCAAACAGTAGGAGGTAACGTTTTAACATTTTAGTAGGTAGCATTGGTTAAACGGTATTACGAATATACTCGATAGCCGGGTTTATGGTTTGCAGATCAGCAATAAATTCTTTTTTATTGATGGGCGATATCACCACCGAATCAAATTTGTTATAAAACACCTCATACCTGTCAAATGAAAGGGCAGGGGCGCTTAAAATGGTTTTGGTTGATGTTATCTTGCGGATGTCTTCTATCGGGATGGTAAGGTTCACAAAAAAGCCGCATTTAACTTTTAAGGTATTGTCGGCCGTTATGGTGTAGCGGGTATTTAGCAACGGGATAACAATAACGCCCGTTAGTGCGATGAGTAACATTGCCGAAAGGTACAGGCCGTTAAAAATGTAACTCACCTCCATAATCAATAGCAGACCAATTACAATATAAATTATAAAACCCTTTTTGGTAGGGTAAACCTTATCCCCGGTTGTCATTTTATAAAGATAAGTAAAAACCTAAAATTATGCACCACCGCCACGTCGGCCACCACCGCCACCACCACGCCCGCCGCGGCCACCACCTCCGCCGTTACGGCCCTGCCTTCCCGCGAATTGCTGCAGGCGCATGGTAAATGAGAGCATAAAGTACCTTCCCAAACGATTGGTACGTGTATCAATGATCTGGTTACCGCTAACCGAACGTGTTACACCCGTGTTTTGGTTGAAAAGATCAAACGCCTGGAAACGCAGGGCTGCCAAATGATTTTTCATGAACTGATACTCCACATAAGTACTTAGCAGGGTAGGGTTGGCCTTAACGGTGCTGCTAAAACCACTGTTAAAGGATTGGGTAAGGTTGTAGCCCAACACCAGGTTATAAAAAAAGTAGTTGCGGCCATCCAGTCCCAAAGTCCATGTTTTCGCATCCGAACTTAGGAAGGTAGGGATGCTGTTACGGGTTTTATTGATGCTGTAATTACCGCTTATTTCGGTATCCATCAGGCTGTCGATATCGATCCGGACCTTAGCGCCCTGGTTAAATACCCAATTTTTGGCCAGGTTACGGTTGCCTTCGGTAAAGTTGATATTGTTATTGTAGTTAACCCCGCCGTTTAAAGTAACGGTGAATTTGCGGTTGGCAAACGGTTTAGAAAAAGCATAATTACCATTGGCAGAGTAAAAACCGCTGGTATTTAAATACCTTGTTTCCTGCTTAGTGCTATCTATAGTTTGCGGTTGTGTACTGGTAACAATTTTATTTTGCGTGGTGCTGAATGATAGATTGGTAAACAACGAGTTGCCGCTTGTAAGGTCGAACTGGTTGTAGCGCATGTTGATGTTGTTGGTAAACTCAGGTTTCAGATCAGGGTTACCGTAAATACGGTTTTGCGGGTTCGAAAAATCGGGCTGTAGCTGCAATTGCGTAAACGATGGCTGGTTGTTGTTGCCAGTATAATTAACAGATAGCGAGTGGTTCTTTTTAAAGTTATAAATAAACCTTGCCGTAGGAATATAATTGAATGTGCTTGTCGAAGTAGCAAAATTATGCGATTCGCCGTTCAACGTAGCGGGCTGCACAGCAAGGCCAATGGTGTAATTATATTGGGGTTTTATCCCCCTGATGTTCAATCCAAAACGGTTGGTGATGAACTGGTAGTTATAAACGGTGCTAAGCGAATCGATATAGGTTTGCGCTTTTGTTGCACTGTCTATGCGGTAATTCAACCGGTTATTATCGGTATTAGAATAATTGTAAGCGTAGTTTGCCTCCAAATAAGTTGTCTTGCCGATAGGTTCGGTATAGCTCAGGCTAACGTTTGCCCTTTTTGAGCTGTTGTTGGTGTAGATCTGCTGATACGGCGGCGTAGTTGCGTCTTTTGGCTCTGTTATATATTCCTCGTATTGGTCCTGGTCGTTCTTGGAAAAATTGAAACCGGAGTTGATGCTGAAGTTACGGCCCTTCCTTTTAAATTTATGATTAAACAACACAGTTGCACCACCACTTGGCGAGTTGCCGTTTGTTAAAGTTAACTCGTTTCCATTTATCTCGATGTTCTTGCGGGTGTTATTAAAAATATCCGTGTTATCGCTGTTTGATGAATTGTAAGAATAGCTGGGATTTATTTTAAGATAGTTGGCTGTATCTATCCGGTACTCGAGGTTAAAATCAAAACGGTGGTTGATGTTGTTGGTTTTGCCCACGCTGTTGTCGTTGTTGATAATTACACCGGTTGGGAAGGTAACCAGCTGTTGCGATGTGCTGGTGGTCAATTTATCCCTGTCGGCAAAGCTGTAACTGCCATAAGCCGTTACTTTTTTGCCCCATTCATCACGATAGTTAAACCCTAACGAGCGGTTGGTGGTAATGCTATTTGCAGTGCTGATGCCACCCGCTGCTGCTGCGCCACCACCACCACCTCCGCGGCCGCCACCCCCACCGCCTGCACCAAGGTTAAACGAATTAGTATTGGTGTTATTCCACGTGCCGATAAGGGACACCTGCCTGTCTTCTTTAAATGCATTGGCCGATAGCTTGGCAAGGTAGCGGTCGTCGTTACCAACACCCACCGTAGCCTGCCCAAATTTACCGGTGCGTTTGCCCTTTTGTATGGTTATGTTCAGGATCTTCTCCGGCTCGCCGGTTTTTATGCCGGTAAGGTTGGCCTGGTCGCCGTAATCATCAATCACCTGTATGTTCTCTACAATATCGGCAGGCAGGTTCTGAGTAGCCGTTTGCACGTCGCCGCCAAAGTAATTTTTGCCATTTACGCGCACCTTGGTCACCTGCTTGCCGTGGGCGGTTACGTTGCCATCTTTATCCACTGTAATGCCCGGCATTTTTTTGATCAGGTCTTCCACCTGCGATCCCTCGCGTACTTTGTAGGCCGCGGCATTATACTCAACCGTATCTTCCTTAATTACTATTGGTACTACTGCCGCTGTTATGGTAACACCATTTAATCTGTTTACCTGCACTTTTAATTTAACAGGGGCAAGCTGAATGGGTTTGGTATCGTTATCCATCACATACTTGCGGGTAAACAACTGGTAGCCAAGCCCCGAAATAGTTACTTTAAAGTTTTTCGATTTCACCTGCGCAAAGTGGAATTTGCCATTTATATCGCTGCCAACAACAACACTATCCGTTGCCGAGGTGAGCTTTACGGTAACGCCGCCTACATTTCCAAGTGTATCTGTAACTGTACCGTTCACATCGCGCGCTTGTTGAGCAGATACCCTTCCGAAAAAGAATACGCCTAAAAACATAAATAGGAAATATTTTGCCATTGCCGTCGTTATTTAGCTTTACGACAGTGAATGTATTGCGAAAGTTTAACCTTTATAATAATCGTCATATGATTGTTGCAAGGAGTTTGCTGTCGCCATATAATTGTTGCAATGAGAGAGACATTTAACTGATAATTTAATTATACTTTAATTTTTTTATCGGGTTTTAAAAACCAATGGCTATCTTTAGTCCGTAAATTACCTTTGATTAACCTAATTAATTAATAAACCCAGAGATACGAATGGCATTTATACATGATGTGCTACAGGAACCATCTTACGGATGGAAAAACGCAGACGGCGAGCTTTCTAAGCCTACTCCAAAGCAGATATTTTCAGAATTTTTTTCACGACTAAATATATTTAAAGATAAAAAAAACTGGCTCTCTTTTATGAGTTGGGGAATGGTGTTGTTTTTAGCCCCGTTCTTGTTTTTGTTCCTTTTTAAATACTTTTCTATCCAGGGTCTTGTTATAGCCTTTGTTTACAGCATGATGGTTATGGGTACCCACGGTACCATCTGGTACCACAGGTATTGTACGCACGGCGCGTTCAAGTTCCGCAATAACTTTTGGCGTTTTGTAACCCAAAACCTTACCCTTAAAATTATTCCTGAAGAGATCTATGCGATATCGCACCACGTGCATCACGCGTTATCTGATACCCCGGGCGACCCATACAACGCGCAGGGCGGTTTTCTGTACTGCTTTTTAGCAGATGCCAACCACCAACCTGTTAATCGTAACCTTGATGAAAAAGGCTTTAACCGTTGTATCACTTTAATGAAACACACAGGTGTTACCTGTAATACTTACCCGCAGTATAAAAAATGGGGTTCAATAGCTAACCCTTTCCATATGGTACTTGGCGTTATTGCCAATTGGGCATTTTGGTTCACCGTATTTTACCTGCTTGGCGGCATTGGCTTAGCTTGCGCGATATTTGGCGCGGCCGGTTTTTGGGCTGTAGGTGTACGTACCTTTAACTACGAAGGGCACGGCAAGGGCGAAGATAAACGCCGCGAAGGTGTAGATCATAATTTTAAAGATATGTCGGTTAACCAGCTTTGGCCGGGTATTGTTGCCGGCGAATGGCACAATAACCACCACTTGTACCCAAAAAGTGCAAGGTCGGGGTTTAAGCCACACCAGGTTGATAGCGCTTGGTATTACATTAAGTTTATGCACATGATAGGTGCAGTAAGCCACTACCACGATTCAAAAAAGCAATTTTATAAAGATTACATAAAAGCCGGGCCTTCTAAGGTCGTTTCCGAGCCGGTTGTGTGCCCAACAACGGGCAAGCAGATCTTCGCTACCGAGGTCAATTAATAATTGACGATAATATTTTAGCCCGCTAACATGGGTTCACAATTAAAAGGGGTACGAAAGTGCCCCTTTTTTGTTTAAAAGCGTTTTTTGCGCTGTGATTTTTAAAAATGAATATATAACTTAGGCAACCAATTATTCATAACCTAAAATTCTGATGTTTAAAAAAGCTATTTGTGTGTTTGCCGGCTTGCTGGCAACTGCTGTACTTGCTGCGGGCGCTTATGCGCAAAGCAAGCCTGTTGGTATTTTTGATGGGAGTGCTGATATAGGAAATGTTAAACACAAAGGTGCTGTTATTTATGAAGCCCTATCACAGCAATACACTGTTACTGCATCGGGCACAAACATTTGGTTTGATAAAGATGAGTTTCATTTCGTGTGGAAAAAAATGAAAGGCGATTTTATTTTGCGCACCAATGCTTCCTTCATAGGTAAGGGCACCGAGGCTCATCGTAAGTTCGGCTTAATGGTACGCAAGTCGTTAGCAGGCAATTCGGCACATATAAACGCAGTTGTGCATGGCGATGGTTTAACATCCTTACAATATAGAAAGGCAACAGGCGATAGCACTCGCGAACAAAAGGCAGACATAACAGGTGCAGAAGTGCTACAGTTAGAAAGAAAAGGCAATACCTACACCATGTCTGTAGCCCGTAATGGCGACGTATTTGGACCCGAACAAAAGATAGATCTCGATTTGGGTGATGATGTTTACGTAGGCATATTTGTATGCTCGCATAATGCTAACGTAACCGAAAAAGTCGTTTTTAGTAACGTTCGTATTGTAATACCGGCCCCGGCAAATTTAGTTACTTATAAATCTTATATCGGTAGCAGTGTCGAACTGCTTGATATGGATACTTATAACAGCCGTATCATTTATCAGTCGCCAAAATCGTTACAGGCACCAAATTGGACAACCGATAACAAATCGCTTATTTATAACAGCGAGGGCACGCTTTACAATTTCAACCTGGCTACTAATACGCCAAAAGCTATAAATACAGGTAAGGCAAAAAATAATAATAACGACCATGTTCTATCGTTCGACGGTAAATGGCTTACTATTAGCAGTGGCGATGGTGGCCCGTCAACAGGATATGTTGTGCCTGTAACAGGTGGCGAAGCGCGCAAGGTCACGTTTGAGAAAGGCGCGTCTTACATGCACGGCTGGTCGCCGGATGGTAAATACCTTGTATTTTGTGGCGAGCGCGGTGGCGAGTATGATGTTTATCGCATCCCGGTTTCAGGCGGCGCCGAAGAAAGGTTCACTACAACCAAAGGCCTTGATGACGGCCCCGAGTACACACCCGACGGCAAGCATATCTATTTTAACTCGGTACGCTCTGGTTTAATGCAGGTTTGGCGCATGGATGCTGACGGCAGCAACCAAATGCAGATAACTAATGACGGTAATAACAACTGGTTCCCGCACGTATCGCCAGACGGTAAATGGATCGTATTTATAACTTTCCTTAAAGGCGAAGTTGAGCCCGGCGATCACCCTTTTTACAAGCATGTTTACATCCGTGTAATGCCAATAGGCGGGGGCGAGCCAAAGGTGGTTGCGTATCTATATGGTGGGCAGGGCACTATCAATACGCCGTCGTGGTCGCCTGATAGTAAGCATATTGCCTTTATAAGTAATACCAGTTTGCTGTTTCCAACGTTTCCAATTAGTAAAAACTAAGTTCAACTAAATCTCAAAATATAATGAATCCATCACGCAGAAGTTTTTTAAAAACAGGGGCCATTGCAGCCACAGCGGCGGCAATAATGCCTAAAAATATATTTGCCGCCCCCGGCCCGATACAAAGGGTAGGTTTACAGCTATATTCGGTACGCGATGCCATGATGAAAGACCCTGCCACCACGTTGAAGAAACTGGCCGATATGGGTTACCAGCACGTAGAACACGCCAACTATATAAACCGCAAGTTTTACGGGTGGACAGCAAAAGAATTTAAAAAACGTCTGGACGACCTGGGCATGCAAATGCCAAGTGGCCACACTGTGATGACGCCGGCACACTGGGATGCCGCCACAAATGACTTTACCGACGTTTGGAAATATAATGTTGAAGACGCAGCCGCTATGGGCCAAAAATTCGTGATCAGCCCGTGGATGGACGATAAAGTTAGGCACGATACCGACCTGCTGAAGCGCACAATGGATCAGTTCAACAAAAGCGGCGAGCTTTGCCAGAAATTCAACATGAAGTTTGGCTACCACAACCACGATTTTGAATTTACTACCATGGTAGGCGATATCCGTCTGTTCGATTATATCATGCAAAATACGGATCCTGAAAAGGTATCGCAACAGCTGGATATTGGAAACATGTACGGCCGCGAGAACAATGCAGCAGGTATCATCGAGAAATATCCGGGAAGGTTTATCTCGATGCACGTTAAGGATGAGGTGAAAAGCGCGGATAAAAATGAAGGCACCGGTTACGAAAGTACTATCCTTGGCAAAGGCGTTTTACCTGTTAAGGATGTGTTGAAAACTGCCAAAAAAATAGGCGGAACCGTTTACCTCATCATCGAACAGGAATCTTACCAGGGCCTTGATCCGATAGATTGTGTAAAAATTGACTTACAAACCATGAAAAAGTGGGGATATTAAGGAGTAAAAACTACCTTACACCCCTGTAAACGTATTTATAACATTTAATTACTCACCATTGAATTTAAATATGAACCGGCGAATCGCCATCAGGAACATGGCCCTAATTTTAGGCAGCGCGGCAATTTTGCCGTCGTGCCTAACGGATAAGGGTAAACCTGTAGTACAGCTAAAAAAGCTTAAGGTAGATGCCGACCAGGAAACACTGGTTAATAACCTTACCGAAACCATCCTGCCAAAAACAGATACCCCCGGCGCTGCCGAACTAGGCATCAACCTGTTTGTTTTTAAAATGATAGATGATTGTTACGATAAAGAGTACCAGGCAGATTTTATGAAAGGCCTGGGCGATTTTGCCGATGCCGCTAAAAAGCAGTTGGGTAAATCGTTTAACGATAGCACTGTTGCAGAGCGTACAACTTTTGTAAATAAAGTTGATAAAAACGCCAAAGACGCTAAGTATAAAGACACTACAAAGCTGATAGCGTTTTACAAAATGGTGAAAGAACAAACTGTATTTGGCTACACCACGTCTAAATATTTTATGACGAAGCAAATAGTTTATGAATTAGTCCCGGGGAGGTATAATGCATACTTCCCTGTTAAAAAGCTTGTAACAGTATAATGGCAAATTTAAATATAGATAGTGTTAAAGACCGTACGTTTGATGCCATAGTTATAGGATCGGGCATGAGCGGTGGCTGGGCTGCAAAAGAGTTTACCGATAAGGGCCTTAAAACGCTTGTTTTGGAGCGTGGCCGCGATGTAAAGCATTTAAAAGATTACCCAACAACAAACTTGTATCCTTGGGAGTTTCCGCATCACGGCGTAATGCCCGATGATGTGCAGAAAGCTAACCCTATTGTAAACCGTTGCTATGCCTTTGGCGAAGATGCGGCACACTTTTTTGTAAAGGATGCCGAGCACCCTTATGTGCAGGAAAAACCTTTCGACTGGATCCGCGGGTACCAAACAGGCGGTAAATCATTATTATGGGCGCGCCAAACCCAGCGCTGGAGTGAGTTTGACTTTGAAGGGCCCGCTCGCGATGGTTTCGCGGTAGACTGGCCTATCCGGTACAACGATATTGCACCGTGGTACAGCTATGTAGAAAAGTTTGCCGGCATTTCCGGTAATCGCGATGGTTTGGCAGAACTGCCCGATGGCGAATTTTTACCTGCCTTCCCGCTTAACGCGGTGGAGACTTACTTTAGCAATTACGTTAAAAAAACATACAAGAACAGGCATGTGATAAGCGCGCGTTGTGCACACTTGTCAAAACCCAACCAGATCCATTTGGACCAAGGCAGGGGGCAATGCCAGGAGCGTACGCTTTGCCAGCGCGGCTGCCCGTTTGGTGGCTATTTTAGCGCCAACTCATCTACCATCCCCTGGGCGTTACGCTCAGGCCATTGTACTTTGAGGCCGCATTCGGTTGTGGAGTCTATCATCTATGATGAGAAAAAAGGCAAAGCGACAGGCGTTCGCGTTATCGATGCAAACACCAAAGAAGCTCTAGAATATTATGCCAACGTTATTTTTGTTAACGCGGCGGCGCTGAACAGTAACCTTGTTTTGCTAAACTCAACATCTAGCCGTTTCCCTAATGGGTTGGGTAACGATAGCGGTACCCTGGGTAAATACGTTGCGTTCCATAATTACTCGGCACATATCAATGCCGAATATGATGGCGCAAAAGAATGGACAACCGATGGCCGTAACCCGGCTGGTGGTGGCTACATGCCGCGTTTCAGGAATGTTTACAAACAGGAAACTAACTTTTTACGCGGTTACGCGGCAGGTTTTAGCGCCTACCGCTATGAGCAGCACAGCAGCGAAGGCATAGGGCAGGGCCTGAAGAACAACCTTGTTAAAAAAGACCTGAGCGGCTGGCATGTAGGATCGCACATGATGGGCGAAACCATCCCTAAAGAAACAAATTACGTCGCTTTAGATAAATCGTTGAAAGATCCATTTGGCATCCCTCAATTAAGGATCTCTGTTGAATACGATGATAACGACGAGAAGATGAAGAAGGATTATATTGAGCAGATGACAGAGATGTTTACCTCGGCAGGCTTCAAAAACATCCAGGCATCAACAGACCATAGGGCGCCGGGACTGGATATCCACGAAATGGGTGGGGTACGTATGGGGAAAGACCCAAAAACATCAATGCTTGATAAATGGCACCGCCTGCACGCCTGTAAAAACGTTTACGTTACAGATGGTGCAAGCATGACATCAACAAGCTGCCAAAACCCATCGCTTACCTATATGGCCTTTACCGCCCGAGCGGTTGACCATTATATAGGCGAGCTAAAAAAGGGGAACGCTTAAAGAGTTTGCAGCAGGCGTTTGGCAGCTTGCAATGAATAACTGCTGAATGCAACCTTAAAACTGCCAACTCATTCATTGTGTGTAAAAAACACAATGAAAAAAGTTTGGAAAATAATTATTATTCATACATTAGACGGAACAACCAATTACTATAACATTTTATTAAACGCTATACTTTTATGTCTACAAACACTTATGACGCTATCGTCATTGGTTCAGGAATTTCTGGTGGCTGGGCCGCTAAAGAACTGACCGAGAAGGGCTTAAAAACCCTTATGTTGGAGCGCGGTAAAAATATCGAGCACATTAAAGATTATGTGAACGCTAACAAAGGCCCGTGGGAATTTGAACACAGGGGCGGCCGTACACAGAAAATGATCGAGGATTATCCCGTTTTAAAGCGCGATTATCCCTTAAATGAAGTCAATCTGGATTACTGGACCAATGAAAAAGAAAGTCCGTATACAGAAATTAAGCGTTTCGATTGGTTCCGTGGGTACCACGTAGGTGGCCGTTCATTGATGTGGGGCCGTCAATCATACCGCTGGCATGATACCGATTTTGAAGCTAATGCGAAAGACGGCATCGGTACCGATTGGCCTATCCGTTATAAGGACCTGCACGACTGGTATGGTTATGCAGAGCGCTTTGCAGGTATCTCAGGAAATAAGGATGGCGTACCTATCCTACCAGATGGCGATTTTATGCCGCCAATGGAAATGAATATCGTAGAAAAAGATGTTCAGAAACGTTATAAAGAATTTTATAAAGATACACGTCACTTTGTAATTGGCCGTACAGCCAACATCACTGTGCCGCATAACAACCGTACAAATTGCCAGTACCGTAACAAGTGTTGGTTAGGCTGTCCGTTTGGCGCATATTTCAGCACGCAATCGGCAACATTGCCTGCGGCTGTGGCAACAGGTAACTTAACCCTTCGCCCATGGTCTATCGTAACTAAGATCATTTACGATAAAAACACCAAAAAAGCCAAAGGAGTAGAAGTACTTGATGCCGAAACAAACAAAACGTATGAATTCTTCGCTAAGATAGTTTTCGTTAACGCATCGGCACTAAACAGCGCCTGGGTGTTAATGAATTCGGCTACCGATGTATGGGAAGGCGGCTTAGGCAGCAGTAGCGGCCAGCTTGGTCATAATGTGATGGACCACCACTTAGGTGTTGGTGCGGGTGGCCGTGTAGAAGGTTTTGAAGACAAGTACACCTTTGGCCGCAGGGCTAATGGTATATACATACCGCGTTACCGTAATTTAAATGGCGAAAAACGCGATTACATTCGTGGGTTTGGTTACCAGGGTGGCGGTAGCCGCAGCGGTTGGAGCCGTGATATTGCCGAACTAAACATCGGTGGTGATTTCAAAGACGCTTTAACAGAACCCGGATCGTGGAGCTTTGGTATGGGCGGTTTTGGCGAAACACTTCCTTACCATGAGAATAAAATAACACTCGATAAAACCAAGAAAGATAAATGGGGATTGCCGATACTGGCATTTGATGTAGAGTGTAAAGATAACGAGCGTAAGATGCGTATCGATATGATGAACGATGCAAAAGAAATGCTGGAAAACGCTGGTGTTAAGGATGTACAAACATATACATCAGACCCGGTATTAGGCCGTGGTATCCACGAAATGGGTACAGCACGCATGGGCCGCGATCCAAAATCATCTGTACTTAACGGCAACAACCAGGTTTGGGATGCCAAAAATGTGTTTGTTACAGATGGCGCGGCAATGACATCATCAGCTTGCCAAAACCCATCGCTTACCTACATGGCGCTTACTGCCCGTGCAGCTAACTTCGCGGTACAGGAACTTAAAAAAGGTAATATTTAACAGTATTGAAATTCGACTAACAATGACTGAAAAGAAAGAAACCACAACGAACGAAAGTTCAACCCCCTCGAGAAGGGATTTCCTTAAAACGGGTGCATTAGCAGCCGCAGGCTTTATGATAGTACCACGCTTTGTATTAGGCGGTACCGGTTATACAGCACCAAGCGATATGCTAAATGTTGCAGGTATAGGTGCCGGCGGTAAAGGCGAAAGTGATATCGCGAACTTTGCAAAAAGCGGTAAGGCTAACATTGCTTTCTTGTGTGACGTTGACGACCGTAGCGCAGCCAAATCAAGGGCCTCGTTTCCTAAAGCGAAGTACTATAAAGACTGGCGCGAGATGTATGATAAAGAGCACAAGCATTTTGATGCCGTATCCGTATCAACTCCCGATCATAATCATGCTATTATAGCTTACAATGCTATGGCGCAGGGCAAACACGTTTACGTGCAAAAGCCCTTGACGCATGATATTTGGGAAGCCCGTTTATTAACGGATGCTGCCAAAAAATTTAAAGTAGTTACACAAATGGGTAACCAGGGCGCATCAAATGATGGTACCCGTTTAATGGCCGAATGGTATGACGCAGGCCTTATTGGCGATGTAGATACTATTTACTGCTGGACAAACCGCCCGGTATGGCCGCAAGGCATCAAATGGCCTGATCCAAGCACCAATATCCCTAAAGAACTTGACTGGAACCTTTGGTTAGGTACAGCGCCTAAAAAGGATTACGTTGAAAAACTTGTTCCTTTCAACTGGCGCGGCTGGTGGGATTATGGAACCGGCGCCCTTGGTGATATGGGTTGCCACCTTGTTGAAGCACCTTTCCGTGTGTTAGGCCTTCAGTACGTTAAAGATGTACAGGCAAGTGTAGGTGGCGTTTATGTTGATTCGTTCAGAAAAGGAAGTTTCCCTGAAAGCTGCCCTCCGTCAAGCCACATCACATTAACATTCCCTAAAACCGCTAAAACAAAAGGCGATGTAACCCTGCACTGGATGGACGGTGGTATCCAACCCGAAAGACCTGAAGAACTTGGGCTTAACGAAAAATGGGGTGGCGAAGAAGGTAACGGTACGTTATTCATTGGTTCCAAAGGTAAAATGTACGCCAGTACTTACTCTGATGCGGCCACTTTGTTGCCGAAAGAGCGTACGGCAAGTGCAAATGCGCCGCAAAAATACAAACGTGTACCGGGTGGCGCTAACGGCCACTATGCGCAATGGGTAGAGGCTTGTTTGGCAGGTTATGGTAAAATGGAAGTAAGTTCTCCGTTTGAAGTTGCCGGCCCGCTTACCGAAGCATTACTGATGGCTAACTTAGCTGTTCGCGGTCACGATCTTAAGGGTGGGGCATTTAAATACAAATGGGATAACGATGCCATGAAGGTTACCAACTTTGATGATGTTAACCAGTTTGTTAAACGCCAATACCCGGCGGGTTTTGAGCTAAAAGCATAATCATTAAATCAAAATTCAATAATTAAAAAAATGAATAGAAGAGACGCAATAGGCAGAGTAGGTTTGATACTTGGAGGAACGGTTATAGGTGCCGAGTTCTTTATATCCGGCTGTAAATCTGGCAGCAAGGTTAATACCGATGACCTTTTTGCAAAAGAAACCACCGCATTTTTAAATGAGGTTGGTGAAACTATTTTACCTGAAACCAAAACCCCAGGTGCTAAAGCAGCAAACGTTGGTGGTTTTATGGCTGTAATGGTAAGGGATTGCTACACAGAGGCTGATCAGAAGATCTTCAAAAAAGGTTTATCTCAGTTGGATGAAGCAACCGACAAGAAGTTCAAAAAGACTTTTATGGAAGTTGATGCGAAGCAACGCGCCGAGGTATTAACTGCCCTTGATAAAGAAGCAAAAGAATACTCAAAAACTAAAAAACCTGAGGACGCTAACCACTACTTCACTATGATAAAACAATTAACCCTGCTGGGTTTCTTTACATCAGAAGTTGGTGCTACCAAAGCGTTACGTTACGTGGCGGTCCCGGGTAAATATGTAGGCGATTACCCTTACAAAAAAGGCGACAGAGCCTGGGCGCTTTCATAGCAAGTTATAAAATAAGCCTTTTCGCTCCTGCGGAAGGGCTTTTATTTTCATTCTAAATTTTATACTTTTAAAACCGCTCTGCCGCATATGGCAAGGCAGGCTTTTAACAGTTTATTTACATAATATGAGTAACAGAAAATTGCGCATGGGCATGATTGGCGGCGGCAAGGATGCCTTTATTGGCGCTATCCACCGTATTGCAGCCAACATGGACGGCCAAATTGAATTGGTATGCGGTGCCCTAAGCATGCATGCCGATGTAGCACAAGAAAGCGGTAACATGCTTTTTTTAGCGCCCGACAGAATTTATAATACTTACGATGATATGTTTAAAGCAGAAGCGCCAAAGCCGGCTGATGAACGTATGGACTTTGTAACCATTGTTACACCAAACTTTGCCCACTTTGCCCCGGCAATGCAGGCTTTAGAGAATGGCTTTAACGTGGTTGTAGAAAAACCCGTAACCTTTACTTTAGAAGAAGCCCAACAGCTAAAAGCTAAGGTTGAAGAAACCGGGCTGATGCTGTTGCTTACCCACACCTATGCGGGTTACCCAATGGTAAAAGAAGCAAAGCAACTTGTAAAAAGCGGCAAGCTTGGTAAAGTAAGAAAGATCTATGTTGAATATATCCAGGGTTGGTTAAGCCGCTTATCTGAACGTGAAGGAAATGCTGGCGCTGCTTGGCGTACAGACCCCAAAAAATCGGGTAAAAGCGGTTGCATGGGCGATATTGGCACACACGCCGCGCACCTTGCCGAATATATTTCTGGTTTGAAGATAACGGAGCTTAACGCTTCATTAAATATTGTGGTTAACGGCCGTATGCTGGATGATGACGGTGCCGTGCTTTTACGTTTTGAAGAAAACGCGACAGGTACACTAATTGCATCGCAGGTTGCAGCAGGGGAGGAGAACGCCCTTAAGATCCGTGTTTACGGGGAAGAGGGAAGTTTAGAGTGGGCACAAATGGAGCCTAACACACTAACCGTAAAATGGATAGACAGACCTGCCGAGACCTTAAGGGCAGGCAGCAATTATGCCGATAGGTTATCTACATACGCTACATCAAACTGCCGCACACCGGGCGGACACCCGGAAGGTTACCTGGAAGCTTTCGGTAACTTATACCGTAACTTCGCACTGGCGCTTAGTGCCAAAATTGAAGGCCGCGAACCTCAGCCCGAGTGGCTTGATTTCCCTTCTATCGATGATGGCATCCGCGGCATGGCATTTATAAATAACGTTGTTGCCTCAAACGCAAGCAACGAAAAATGGACAAAATATACTATCTAACAAATGACTACCATAAAAGGACCGGCCATATTTTTAGCCCAGTTTATTGGTGACGAAGCGCCGTTTAACGATCTGAAGTCGATTTGCCAATGGGCAGCGGGCTTGGGTTACAAAGGCGTACAGCTTCCAACTAATGATCTGCGTTTTATCGACCTGCAAAAAGCAGCCGATAGCAAAACCTACGCCGACGAAATAAAAGGTATTGTGAACGAGGCCGGTTTAGAAATTACTGAGCTATCCACACACCTTCAAGGACAACTGGTAGCAGTTAACCCTGCTTACGACAGCCTCTTCGACGCTTTTGCACCGGCACAGGTTAAAGGCAACCCTGCCGAAAGGCAAAAATGGGCGGTATCGCAGTTACATGCTGCCGCCAAAGCATCAAAAAATCTGGGTTTAGACGCACATGTTACTTTTAGCGGTGCGCTTATTTGGGGTATGGTTTATCCATGGCCGCAACGCCCTGCCGGTTTGGTTGACGCAGCATTTGATGAGCTTGCCAAACGCTGGGAGCCTATCCTGAACGTATTTGACGAGAACGGCATTGACCTTTGCTACGAGATCCACCCGGGCGAAGACTTACACGACGGCGTTAGCTACGAAAGATTTTTAAGTAAAGTTAACAACCATAAGCGCGCTAACTTGTTATATGATCCGTCGCACTTTGTATTACAGGCTATGGATTACCTGGAATATATTGATATTTACCACGAACGCATAAAAATGTTCCACGTAAAGGATGCCGAGTTTAACCCTACGGGCAGGCAAGGTGTTTACGGTGGCTATTCGGATTGGATAGACCGCGCAGGCCGTTTCCGCTCGTTGGGAGATGGGCAGGTGGATTTTAAAGGCATATTTAGCAAGCTAACCCAGCATGATTACAAAGGCTGGGCAGTGTTGGAATGGGAATGTGCATTAAAGAACTCGGAAGATGGTGCACGTGAAGGCGCGCAGTTCATCAAAGACCATATCATCAGGGTAACAGATCGTGCATTTGATGATTTTGCAGCATCGGGAAGTGATGATGCATTCAACAGATCACTAATTGGATTATAATAACATTAATATACAACGCTCTAAAACAACACTCATGAAAAAGATATTCGTAATATTAGGTATAAGTTTAACTGTTGCAGCCTGCGGTGGTAACGCAACACAAGGTGATAAAACCGACAGCGCAGCATCAAGCAATAACAATGCGGTAGCACAGCAAAGCAATGCGGCTAATGATACAGCAGCAAACAAAATTGGTACCGATAATAATAGCGGCACACCAGCCAATAAAGGCGAATCCCTGATGGCAAACAGCGACTGTAACACTTGCCACAACGCGCAAAGCAAAGTAATTGGCCCCGCGCTGGTTGATATCGCAAAAAAATACAAAGATAGTGACGTTGATATGCTTGCCGAAAAGGTAATAAAAGGTGGTAGCGGTAACTGGGGAACCGTTGGTATGACAGGCCACCCAGATTTGCCTATAGCAGATGCAAAAGAAATGGTTAAGTACATCTTAACCGTAAAATAAGTAAACCAACTTAACCAATTAATTTAAACCAATACCAATTATGACCGTAACAACACGCGTTAAGTTATCTACCATGATGTTCCTGGAGTTTTTTATCTGGGGTGCATGGTTTGTAACTTTAGGCCCCTTTTTAGGGAGTACACTACACGCTACCGGCGCACAAACCGGGGCAGTTTTTTCAACTCAATCATGGGGGGCTATCATTGCTCCGTTCATTATTGGTTTAATTGCCGATAGGTATTTTAACGCCGAACGTATCTTGGGTGTGTTACATATTATTGGTGCGGTTTTAATGTACCAGATGTATAAAGCGGCAGATATCGCTGTGTTTTATCCCTATGTGTTAGGCTACATGGTTATTTATATGCCAACACTGGCACTTGTAAATTCGGTTTCGTTTAACCAGATGGGCGATCCAGAAAAGGAATTTTCATCTATTCGTATCTTCGGTACAATGGGTTGGATCATTGCCGGTTTAGCCATTAGCTATCTGTTCCATTGGGATTCACCAGATGGTATCAGCGCCGGTTTACTGCAAAAAACATTTTTAATGGCGGGTATTGCTTCGCTGATATTGGGCTTGTTTAGCTTTACATTGCCTGCAACACCGCCAAAGGCGGCTACAGGTAAAGTAACGATATCAACCTTGCTTGGTTTAGACGCTCTAAAACTTTTAAAGGATAAAAACTTTGCGGTATTTTTTATCGCATCTATATTGATCTGTATCCCACTTGCTTTTTACTACCAGAATGCAAGCGCGTTCTTAACGGATATTAAAGTTGATAATCCAACCGGTAAAATGACCATCGGCCAAATCTCTGAAGTGTTATTCCTGCTTTGTTTGCCTATTTTCTTTAAGAAATTCGGCTTCAAGTGGACTATCCTCGTAGGTATGCTGGCATGGGCTGTACGTTACGTGTTGTTCGCTTACGGTAACGCCGGCGAATTAAGTTTTATGCTGATCATTGGTATCGCGCTTCACGGCGTATGTTACGATTTCTTTTTCGTATCAGGGCAAATCTATACCGATTCAAAAGCAGGCCCGCAGTACAAAAGCGCTGCACAGGGTATGATAACGCTGGCAACTTACGGTATCGGTATGCTTATCGGTTTTTATATTGCGGGTTTAATATCCGATAGCTACAATTCACCAGCCGGCCACGATTGGAAAATGATCTGGTTGATACCTGCAGGTATTGCAGCTGTAGTATTCCTGTTATTCATCACTTTCTTTAAAGATGAAAAAACAATAGCGGCAGTAGATTCAGCCAAAGGGCGTTTAGAAGTATAACCATGGCTAATACAAACAGAAGATCGGCTATAAAGAGTTTGCTTGCAGGGTCTGCGGCAATTGGCGCATCGGGCATGCTGTCGTCTTTTAAGTCGGAACAAAAAGAAGCCATGGCTGATAAATTAAAAGGGAATATTAACCATGCGGTTTGCCGCTGGTGCTACGGCGATATATCTGTAGAGCAGCTTTGCGCTGCCGCAAAAGACATCGGTATAAAAGGCATTGACCTGGTTGGCCCTGAGGATTGGCCTACACTTAAAAAGCACGGCCTGTTCTCCTCTATGTGTAACGGTGCCGAAATTAACCTTACGGATGGTTTTGGCGATACGCAATTCCACGCGCAGTTGCACAAGCAATATACAGCCATGATCCCCAAGGTTGCGGCAGCGGGTTATAAAAACCTGATCTGCTTTAGTGGCAGCCGTCGCGGTAAAACTGACGAGGATGGATGGAAGAACTGTGTGGAGGGTTTAAAACCAATGGTGAAACTTGCCGAGCAGCACAACGTTGTTTTGGTTATGGAACTGTTGAATAGCAAAATTGATCATAAAGATTACCAGTGCGACCATACCGCCTGGGGGGCCGAACTTTGCAAGCGGTTAGGATCGGAAAACTTTAAGCTGCTTTACGATATCTACCATATGCAGATAGATGAAGGCGACGTTATCCGTAACATCCGCGAGCATCACCAGTACATTGCGCATTATCATACAGGTGGCGTGCCGGGCCGTAACGAAATTGATGAGACCCAGGAACTTTTTTACCCAGCCATTATGCGCGCGGTATTAGAGGTTGGGCATAAAGGTTTTGTAGCGCAGGAGTTTATACCGAAGCAAAAA
Source organism: Mucilaginibacter sp. UYNi724 (assembly GCF_054057495.1). Lineage (NCBI taxonomy): Bacteria > Pseudomonadati > Bacteroidota > Sphingobacteriia > Sphingobacteriales > Sphingobacteriaceae > Mucilaginibacter > Mucilaginibacter sp. UYNi724. The sequence goes on from NZ_JBSRZI010000003.1 coordinate 277,542, forward strand.
GATAAACTGGCATCGTTACGCAAAGCGGTACATATTTGCGATGTTTAAACCATAAGGCTCTTACCGGGTCTATTAATGATACATCAACCAATTTAAAATATAATGACAAGTAGAAGAACATTTTTAGCACAGGCGGGCTTAGCGTCGGCAGGTATGGTGCTTGCACCATCTTTGTTATCTGCAAAAAGCCTAAACGGCGTTGGTATACAACTATACAGCCTGCGCGATCAGTTACCAAAAGATCCTAAAGGCGTAATTGCCAAAATTGCTAAAGCAGGGTATAAAGAAGTAGAAACCTTTGGTTACTCATCTGAAAACGGCTTTTGGGGATTTAGCGCAAGAGAATTTAGCGCCGTATTAAAAGCCAACGGGTTGAAAACCCCAAGCGGCCACTACGGTATGGACGAGTTTTTTGGCACCGGAAAAATGGATATTTTTAACAGCTACATAAAAGCTGCTCACGCTACCGGCCAAACTTATATCGTGATTCCTTCTTTAAACCACGACTTTATTAAAACAGCTGCCGATTTTAACTCGATAGCAGACAAGATGAACAAAGCTGCTGCCGTTTGCAAAAAAGAAGGTTTAAAATTAGGTTACCACAACCATAATTTTGAGTGGGAAAAGGTAGAAGGCACAACTTTTTACGATACCATTCTTGCTAAAACAGACCCATCATTAGTAGCAATGGAAATGGATATTTACTGGGTAGTACGTGCCGGTCACGATCCGATATCCATCTTTAAGAAACACCCGGGCCGTTTTGCCATGGTACACGTTAAGGATATGGATAAAACCAACCCTGAACTGAACACTGAAATAGGATCTGGCAGTATTGATTTCAAAACCATATTGGCTAAAGCGAAACTTGCAGGTATTAAACACTATCTGGTAGAGCAGGAAAATTTTACCGATATAGATCCTTATGTAAGTATCGCCAAAAGCAGTGCTTATTTAAAACATAAACTGTACATATAAGCCAATCATCAAACCATAACACATTATGAAGTATAAAGTAATATTGACCGCGTTGCTAACAGGCACAGCCTATATGGCAAACGCGCAAAACAAGCCGGAAGATACCGAAAAATGGGAGCCGGTGCCTAAAGTGGTAACCGCAGGTAAGGTAACAACAGAGGCCCCATCAGACGCTGTTGTGTTATTTGATGGCAAAAACGGCCTTAACGAATGGAAAGATGTTGCCAGCGGCGGCGATGCCAAATGGGATGTTAAAGGTGATGTATTAACCGTAAACAAACAATCTGGCAATATCGAAACTAAGAAATCATTTGGCAATTACCAGTTACATATCGAGTGGAAAGTACCTGCAAGCATTGCCGGTACAGGCCAGGCACGTGGTAACAGCGGCGTTTTCTTAGCCTCGATAGGTAAAGGCGACGATGGGTACGAACTGCAGGTTTTAGATTCGTACAACAATAAAACTTACGTTAATGGTATGGCTGGTAGCATATACAAGCAATTTATACCATTGGCAAACCCAACCAAGCCACCGGGCGTTTGGAACACTTACGATGTGATCTGGACCGCTCCAACATTTGATGGCGATAAAGTTAAGACACCTGCACGTGTAACCGTTTTATTTAACGGAGTGTTGGTAGAAAATAATATCGAACTTTTAGGCCCAACCCAATACATTGGCACACCTGGTTACAGAAAAGCACACGGCCCTTCGCCTATTAAGTTACAGGCGCACGGCGACAAAAGCGAACCGCTTAGCTTCCGTAATATCTGGGTAAGGGAATTATAAGTAGCCCTCCAAAAATATATATAAATGCCCACCCTGAAAACGGTGGGCATTCTTGTTTTGCGGCCAATTTGTTTTTTTTAAAATCTTGAACTTATTACAACCTACCTCGTATAAGCAATTATAAACCAATATACCCAATAATTTACTATTTATTACAGCCGGTATTTAATGTACAAGCATTTTATATTTTTTATCCTGATGTTTTGCGCAATCAGCAGCTTTGGCCAAAACCAAAACCTGAAGTTTGAGCATATTGGCACGGGCGAGGGCTTATCGCAAATAAACGTAGCTGCGATTATACAAGATAGCCGCGGGTTTATGTGGATAGGCACCCGAGATGGCCTTAACCGCTACGATGGCTATACATTTACCACTTACAGGCACGATGAGCAAGACCCCGGTTCGCTTAGCAGCAGCATGGTAGCCGATGTGGTAGAGGATAAGGAAGGTAACATTTGGGTGGCAACTATCATTGGCCTAAACAAGCTGGAACGTAAAACAGGGCGCATCATCAAATATAAGCACGATGATAAAAATACCAATACCATATCCAATAACATCCTCCACAAACTTGCGGTTGATGAAAAAGGCAACATTTGGATAGCGGGCCAAGGAGGGGTAGATTACCTGGACACCCACACCAATAAAATAAAGCATTATAATCACGATTATAACAAGCCGGGTAGCCTTACCGATAATGATGTGAGCTACGTTTACATGGATACTGCTAAGGATATTTGGATAGGTACGTTTTCGGACGGGTTGCAGGTTTTTGATAAACGCACCAATACCTTTAAAAGCTTTATGAATAATTTGCAGGATGCCAAAAGCATCTCCGGCAACCAAATCAGTTGTATTTTTGAGGATGCAAAACACCGCCTTTGGATAGGTACACAAAACGCAGGACTTAATGTACTTAACGGCCAAACAAAAACTTTTACCAGGTATCAATACGATCCTAAAAAAAACGGGCTTGCCAGCAACACTATTTATTGTTTAAGTGCCGATGATAACGGTAATATTTGGATTGGCAGCGACAATGGTGGCCTATGTATTTTAAACCCTGAAACAGGTATTGTCAACAATTATAAGCACGATGATATTGACAAAAGCAGCATAAATGGCAATACCCTTTACAGCATTTGTAAAGATAGGATGGGCAATATGTGGCTGGGCGCATACAGCGGCGGTATCAACATCTTTAAACGCAATACGGCTAGTTTTTCTCATTATAGGCACAGCTCGTTAAGCAATAGCTTGTCGAACGATTTTGTGTTGGCGTTGTACCAGGATAAAGACAAAAACCTGTGGGTGGGCACCGACGGTGGGGGATTAAACAAATTCAACAGTAATGAAGGGAATATCACTCATTATACTCAAAGCAAAACGGGTAAAAATAGTATTGCAGGAAACTATGTGCTCACCGTTAACCAGGATCACGATGGCGATTTGTGGATAGGCACATGGGGCGATGGATTAAGCATATTTAACTCAAAAACTAATATTTTTACTAATCTTAAAAATAACCCCGCCAACCCCAACGGCTTACCGGGCAATAATATTTACGCGCTCATACATTCTAAAGACCGTACCACCTGGATAGGGACTTATAACAACGGCCTGAGCCATTACGATAAAAAGACCAAAGTATTCACCAATTATAAGTTCGATAGTAACGACCCGCGCAGCCTTAGCAGCGATAAGGTTTACTCCCTGCTCGAGGACAGGAATGGCAACCTTTGGGTGGGCACTTTTGACGGGGGGCTTAACCTGTTGGACAGGGCTGCGAATAAATTTATCCGCTACCAATACAGCGCCAAAAAGAACAGCATCAGTAATGATAATGTCCCCGATATGTTCGAGGACAGTAAGGGGAATATCTGGCTCAGTACCTTCTCGGGACTGAATTTGTTTAATCCGGTCACCAAACACTTTACCGTTTTTAATAAAAAAGATGGCTTGCCAAGCGATATTATCTATGCAGCGCGCGAGGATGACAGTGGCAAAATTTGGGTAAGTACAAATACCGGCCTATCTATGTTTGATCCGGTTAAGCGAACATTTAAGAATTATAATGTTGAGGATGGCTTGCAGGATAATGAGTTTAAATCGCACTCCGCATTTAAGGGGCAGGATAACAGGCTTTACTTTGGCGGGATAAACGGTTTTAACGCTTTTACACCCGGTCAGATCTTAAAACCGCAAGGTTTTTCACCGGTGGTTATTACCGCCTTAAGGCTATTTAACAAAATAGTTGCCCCGGCCAAAAGTGCTGAAGACCCATCGCCCCTTAAACAGGATGTTGCCGATACAAAAAGCATTACGCTCAATCATACGCAATCAATTGTGTCGCTTGAGTTTGCCGCGTTAGATTATTCAGCAGTTGATAAAAAACGATATGCTTACATCTTAGAAGGATTTGATAAAGAATGGAATTACGTGGGCTCGCGTAACACGGCAACGTACACTAATTTACCTGCGGGCACCTATACTTTTAAACTGAAGTATCAGAATACTGCAGGCGCATGGTCGCCGGTTACCACTGGTTTAGAAATCATTACCATCCCGCCGTTTTGGCTAACCTGGTGGTTTAAAACGCTGGTGTTAATGTTGCTGGCGGTGCTTATTTATACCATTTTTATTTTACGGGTAAGGGCTATAAAATTACAAAAGGCGGTACTGGAAAAACAAGTGGCAGACCGCACCGAGCGCCTTGCCGAAATGAGTAATGACGAGCGTGTTTTACGCGAAGATGCCGAGAAGGCTCGCGAAGAAGCCGAAAAAGCTAATAAAGCAAAGAGTATTTTCCTGGCTACCATGAGCCACGAAATTCGCACCCCGATGAATGGGGTGATGGGTATGGCTGCGCTGTTGTCAAATACGCCGTTAAACAGCGAGCAGCAGGAGTATACTGAAACCATTAAAACCTGCGGCGACGCGTTGCTTAATGTGATAAATGACATCCTCGATTTCTCTAAGATAGAATCGGGCAATATGGAATTGGATGAGCAGGATTTTGATCTGCGCGATTGCATCGAAGCCGTGCTTGACGTATTTGCCGAAAAAGCCGCCCGCTCTAATCTCGATTTGGTTTACCAGGTAGAGCACAATGTGCCGTCACAAATCATGGCCGATGCTTTTCGGTTAAGGCAGGTGCTTATCAACATAGTGGGTAATGCCCTTAAATTTACTGCCAAAGGGGAAGTATTTATTTGCGTAAAATTAAAAGGAGATGCGGATGGTAAGTTCGACTTACTGTTCGAGATCCGTGATACGGGCATTGGTATTCCGCCTGATAAGATCAACAGGCTGTTCAAGGCATTTTCTCAGGTAGACTCAAGTACTACGCGTAAATACGGTGGCACCGGCCTGGGCCTTGCTATCAGCGAAAAACTGGTGAACCTGATGGGCGGCGATATTGATGTGAAAAGTAAAGTGGGGCAGGGAACAACCTTCTCATTCAATATACTGGCTAAGGTTGGCATCAAAGCGCAACGCAATTATGTGCACTTGAATGTAGCCGAGATCCAAAACAAAAAGATTTTAGTTGTTGATGATAATAAGACGAACCGCGATATATTGGAAGAACTATTAAAGCAATGGGGCTTTATTCCTGTAATGGCTGCATCCGGAATGGAGGCTTTGGAGGAATTGGATAAGAATAAAGTTATCGATCTGGTCATATCAGACATGAATATGCCGGGGTTAGACGGCGTAGAACTTGCGGGTAAGATCCGCGAAGAAAACCAGATGCCAATAATCCTGTTAACTTCTATGGGCAATGAGCAGAGCCGTAAAAATAAGCACTTGTTTAACGTAGCACTAACAAAACCTACCAAGCACCAGGCGCTTTACAAACATATTATAGAGCAGCTAAAGATAAACAGCGAGGTGGTTGTTGCCGAACAGGTTGTAAAAACGCCATTCTCCGAAGATTTCGCCAAACAACACCCGCTAAATATCTTAATTGCCGAAGACAACGCCGTAAACCAAAAGCTGGCCAGATATATTTTGATAAAGATGGGATATAAACCCGATCTGGTGGAGAATGGCCACGATGCTATCAACGCCCTGGAAAGTAAAAAGTACGATATGGTGCTGATGGATGTGCAAATGCCGGAAATGGACGGGTTAGAAGCTACCCGCTTTATCCGCCAGAATCTGCAGCATCAACCAACCATTATAGCCATGACGGCTAATGCTTTAATAGAAGACAAGCAAGATTGCCTAGATGCCGGCATGAACGGTTATCTTAGCAAACCGCTGAAACTGCAGGAGCTAATGGATGTTCTCGCTGACTACAACCCTAAATAACAAAGTATCAGCCTAAAGGTGTAAATGCGTTATTTTTGAATAAATTAGCCATCTTAAATATCACCCTTATGCTGTTCTATATAAACGTTTCCCGATGTGCGGGACTAATATTACTTTTGATAGTATCATCTACGATATTAAAAGCTCAATCTGCCCCCACAGGTAATTACTACGAGATTAAAGTTTACCATTTTAAAACCCCGGCGCAAGAAGATGTATTGGATAGCTACCTTAAAAGTGCTTACCTGCCCATGCTGCACAAAAAAGGATTTACAAATGTTGGCGTACTTAAGCCGGTAGAAACTGATACTGCTGACAGGAAAATTTATGTTTTTATACCTTTTAAGAATTGGGGATCGCTTGAAAAGCACAATGTATCTGCAGAAGAGCCAAACGCTTTTGCAGCTAACAATCAGGAATATACTAACGCCGCATATAACAAAGCACCATACAGCCGCATAGAAACGATTATCTTAACCGCGTTTACAACCCGGCCGCGCCCTTTAGCGATAACGTTATCCGGCGATCGCACCAAGCGTGTTTATGAATTGCGCAGTTACGAAAGCCCCACCGAAGCTTTAAACCTTAATAAGGTACGTATGTTCAACAGCGGCGAAACCGACCTGTTCGACCGTTTAGGGTTTAATCCTGTATTTTATGGCAATGTTATTGCAGGCAGTAAAATGCCAAACCTGATGTACCTCACCACTTTTAATGATAAAGCGGACAGGGATAAACATTGGGACGCTTTTGGTAAGGATGCACAATGGAAGGGCCTTTCGTCGCGTAAAGAGTTCCAAAATAACGTATCCAAGGCAGAAATCACATTTTTGTACCCAACAGATTACTCGGATTTTTAAATTTAACCATGGCGCTTGAAAAACGGGATTTTGACGCAATTGTAATAGGCTCGGGTCCCAATGGGTTGGCTGCTGCAATCCTCATGCAGCAAAAAGGCCTTAAAGTTTTACTGCTCGAAGGTAAAAGCGAAATAGGCGGCGGCCTGCGTACCGCTGAATTAACACTACCCGGCTTCAAGCACGATATCTGCTCAGCCATACATCCGCTGGCAGCAGCTTCGCCATTTTTTAAAACATTACCACTGGCCAATCATGGGTTGAACTATGTTTACCCGGAAATTAACGCGGCTCACCCATTAGAGCACGCCAAACCGGCCGTACTCTGTCGGAGTATCGATACTACTGCACAGCATTTGGGCGACGATGAAAAGGCCTATCGCAAGCTTATGGGATTGGTCACCAAAAATTGGCCCTTGATAGATGCCGACGTATTAGGCCCTTTACATTTCCCAAAGCACCCATTCGCATTAGCAAGTTTTGGGCTTGATGCACTGAAACCGGCCACTATGTTAGCTAACCAGTTTAAAACCAAACAGGCTAAGGCCTTAATAGCCGGAATGGCAGCGCATTCAATGCAACCCATCACTAACCTGGCAACTTCCGCAATTGCGATGGTATTGATGGCAACAGGGCACTTAGGGGGCTGGCCTATTCCTATAGGCGGCTCTAACAGTATAGCCAATGCGCTGGCATCTTACTTCAAATTGCTAGGTGGTACCATCCAAACAGATACTTACATCAGATCTTTAGATCAGTTGCCATCCGCGCATGCCTTATTGTTTGACATCACTCCAAAGCAATTGTTAGAGATAGCCGGGCATAAATTCTCATCTATTTACAAATGGCAGCTTGAACGTTACCGTTATGGTATGGGTGTTTACAAGATAGACTGGGCGCTTAGCGAACAAGTTCCTTTCGAGGCCGAAGCTTGCCGCAAAACCGGAACAGTGCACTTGGGCAATACTCTAAACGAGATCCGCGATGCCGAGCAGCAAACCTGGACCGGTAAGCACCCCGATAAACCATTTGTACTACTTGCGCAACAAAGCCTTTACGACAATACCCGCGCGCCAAAAGGCAAGCATACCGCCTGGGCATATTGCCATGTGCCTAACGGCTCCACCAAAAACATGACGGAAATAATCGAAAATCAAATTGAGCGTTATGCGCCAGGTTTTAAAGATGTGATACTTGCCAAACACACCATGGATACCGCGCAGATAGAAGAGTATAATCCCAATTATATAGGCGGCGATATTAACGGTGGGGTGATAGATCTTGGTCAGTTATTTACCCGCCCGGCATTGCGATATTCGCCTTACAAAACATCACATAAGGGGATGTATATCTGCTCATCATCAACCCCGCCCGGTGGTGGTGTGCATGGCATGTGTGGACATTATGCCGCTAAAAAAGCTTTAAAGGATGTTTTTAATATATCGGTAGATAAACTAAATTAATCGGAAAAGCCTAAGGTATTCACACTCAAATATTATTTCATTACTTTGCCGTATAAAATACAGCTGCTTTGAAAGTATTACACGGCGTACATCCCCAGGATTTTAAAACCTATCAAACCCAACAAATAAGAGACCGGTTTTTAATGGATAAGTTGGTAAAGCCTAACCAAATTAACCTGGTTTACACACATTACGACAGGATGATCATTGGCTTGGCTAATCCGTTAAGCGAAAGCATTACTTTGTCAAATTACCCGAACCTGTGTGCCGACTATTTTTTACAGCGCCGTGAAATAGGCATCATTAACGTTGCCGGCGATGGCGAAATTACTGCCGATGGTAAAACCTACAAAGTTAACAAACTCGATTGCCTGTACCTTAGCCGGGGTGTAAAGCAGGTGAACTTTTCAAGTAATAACCCGGCTAACCCTGCTGTGTTTTATATTCTATCAGCACCGGCGCATGCATCCCACCCAACAGCACTATTATCGCATGCGGATGCTGTTAAAGTTACTTTGGGCAGTACGGCAACATCAAACCTGCGTACTATTAATAAATATATCCATTTGGAGGGTATTCAAAGTTGCCAGCTGGTGATGGGCCTTACCATTTTGCACGACGGCAGTGTTTGGAACACCATGCCCGCCCACGTGCACGACAGGCGGATGGAGGCCTATTTCTATTTTGACCTGCCGGAAGGGCAACGAATTTTCCATTACATGGGGGAGGGGGAAGAAACACGCCACGTGGTGATGGATAATTACGATGCCATTGTTTCGCCGCCATGGAGCATCCACTCGGGTAGTGGCACGGCGAGCTATAGTTTTATATGGGGCATGGCCGGCGAAAATCTGGATTATACCGATATGGAACCCGTAGCGATAACAGATCTTAAATAACGACAGGGATACAATAAATAAATATGGGTAAAGGACGTTTAGAAGCATTTAGCGATGGGGTAATCGCGATCATTATCACTATTATGGTGCTGGAACTTAAAGTGCCGCACGATGCCAGCTGGGAGGCCCTGCGCCATCTCGGCCCGATATTTCTGAGCTATGTGTTGAGTTTTGTTTACGTGGGTATTTATTGGAATAACCACCATCACTTACTGCACGCGGCAAAGTCTGTTAACGGGCCTATTTTATGGGCTAACCTGTTCCTGCTATTCTGGTTGTCCGTGGTGCCATTTGTAACTGCATGGATGGGAGAGAACCATTTTGCGCAGGTGCCGGTTATTTGTTATGGAGTAGTGCTCATTATGAGTTCGATATCCTATGGCATTTTAGTGAATCTACTCGTTAAGCATCATGGCGAGAATTCTGTTTTAGCCTATGCCGTAGGTAATGATACCAAAGGGAAGGTCTCTACCGGGATCTATGCCGCTGCTATCGCAGTGTCATTCATCCACTCGTGGATTGCTTTTTTGATGTATTTTGTTGTTGCGCTGATCTGGTTGGTACCCGATAAACGGATAGAACGAAAATTGAACGACGATAACGCCGCTCATCACATTAACTAAGCTCTTTCATCAACTTATCAAATGCTTCTTTCAATTCGGCCAGTTCGGTTTCTACCTTGCTTAGGCGTTCTTCCAGTTCGGATGTGTTTGCACGGCGGCTCGGTTCATCTTGCGTGTCGTCTTCTGTAATTGTCCCGCCTAACAGATGACGGTAGCGCATTTCTTTTTGGCCGGGGCGTTTGGGTAATTGTATTACAAATGGGGTTTCGCCGGTAGCCAGTTTCTCCAGCATCGCTTGTACTTCGTCCAGGTCCTCAAACTCATACAACCTGCCCGAGTTAGTGTTGATCTCGCCCGGGGTTTGTGGCCCGCGCAGTATCAGCAAACAAATCACCGCAACTTCTGATGGTACAACCGGAAACACTATGCCAAAATTGTGTTTGTACTTGGTAGCCCTGCTGCTGCCACCTGTTGCGGTACTTATCAATCCTTTTCGTTTTAGGGTATCCAGCGCAAGCATTACTGTGTTCTCGTCATAATCAACAACCGGGCGGCGTGCTGTTTTTTGGTTGCAGGCAGCGGTAAGGCCATTAAGCGTCATGGGGTAATAATCGGGTGTGGTTTTGCTTTTTTCCATTAGCGAGCCAAGCACACGTAATTCGGTATCGATTAAAACGGGTAAAGTTTGTGGAGTCTCCATGCACAAATATAACATTGGTTTTTGTTGACGGAATTTTTTGTTTCGTTGCATATCTTGAAACTTATAAAAAGATATATTTACACAGGTTATGACAATTCAACAAAAACTCATCAACACTATAAAACACCAGGCTGAAGTGTTTCTTTTAGATGCAGGTGAATTTTATCCGTTTGGAACATACATTGATAAAGAAGATTGCGTAGTACCCGTTGGCGTCGGTTCAGAAATTGATACGCCTGCGTCACAAGAGTTGATTGAAGTTCTCGAAAATCACTTCAGGTCAGAGATAGCAAATAATTATAAATTAGCTGCATTAATAGTTGATGTGCGTGTAACCGAAAACGGACAAAAAGTTGATGGTTTACAGATAAGGTTGTTTGAACATGGGAACGAAGTGTCGGAAACTATTCTAAAATATATAGTTAACGAAACGCACGTTGAATTCAGTGGTTGATAATTATCTTAGCCCTAATATGACGGTTAGTATTTTGGGTTGCGGATGGTACGGCTTGGCACTTGCCAAAGCGCTTGTTGTACGTGGTACACGCGTTAAGGGTTCTACCACCTCGCCAGAGAAATTACATGTTTTAAAAGAAGCGGGTATTGAACCCTATCTTATCGATCTGTCAGCCGATCAACTTAAATATGACCCCGGTTTTTTTGCCTGCGATGTATTGATAATTGCCATCCCGCCAAAAGCCCGCTCGGGCGCAGGGGCGGAGTATGTGCCCAAGTTGAAAAACGTTATCAATGTTGTTGAGAAGCACGGAATAAATAAAATAAATAAGATCATCCTCATCAGCTCCACCGGTGTTTATGCCGACCAAAACCTGGAACTAAATGAGCTAAGCGACCCCAAACCGAACACGCCATCGGGACTGATACTATTTGAGGCCGAAGAACTTTTTAGGCAACAAGCCGCTTTTAAAACTACCATCATCCGCTTTGGTGGGTTAATTGGGCCAGGCCGCGAACCGGGCAGGTTCTTCGCAGGGAAGAAAGAAATCCCCAATGGTTTAGCACCTGTAAATATGATCCATCAAAAGGATTGCGTTGGCTTTACACTTACTGTGATCGATAAAGATGCCTTTGGGTACACGCTTAACGCCTGCACACCACACCATCCTCCCAAACTTGAATTTTATACCCAAGCTGCCGCAAGGGCAGGATTGGATGCGCCGGAGTTTTTGCCCGAACTAAAGGAGTGGAAAATTATATCAAGCATAAATAACAACAAGTATTTAGGTTACGAATACCATATCAAAAACTGGTACGACTGGCTTAAATAGGCTGTATGGCAATAAAATAATTTATTATTTTAGCAGTACCATGTCGCAATACGTTATTCCCCTAAAATACCGCAGGATGGAAAACCTGCACATCGTTTTCTGGCTTTTTAAAGATATTGGCTGGTGCCTTTTGTGGAAACCGCTGGGCTTGGTAATGATAATCCCGACGTTGTTTATTTCGATAATGATAGCCTACCGCACCCGCGATATGGTATCCGAACTTTGCCACAACCTGGCTATCACTTTTTGGATCAGCGCAAATTCGTACTGGATGATAAGTGAGTTTATGGGTTTCGACGGGCACCGCGTTTATGGAACAATAACGTATAAACAGCTCGCCATAATCCCATTTATGCTTGGCGTATTTTGCCTGGTTTATTATTATGGCTACTGGCAGCCTAAGCATCCGAACGAGGTAGAAACGTTGTAGTTTAAAATTCAGCCTAAACGATGTTCCACGGGTTACTTTTCAAATAAGCGATCTTATGTTGAAACATCTCGGCCATTTTGCCGGCGCGCCATTTTGCTTCGGTTGCTTTATCGCCTGTAAAAAGTTCGTCCACGGTTTGGGTGAAAAAGGCCAGCCATTGCGTAAAATGCTCCGGCCCAACAGGCAACTGGGCATGCGGCGGAAACGGCCTGCCGTTGTAAGTATATTCCTCCAATAAAACGGTTTGCCAAAAGCGGTACATTTTCTCGAGGTGGATGGGCCAATTGTCCTTTATCCGCTCATTAAATATCGGCCCTAATAACCCGTCAGACTGGATGCGATTGTAGAAGGTATCAACAAGGAGTTTAATATCATCAAGGGTTAATATTAGGCTATTGGGCATAGTGTAAAGGTAAGTATTAAGTCATCGAAGTCCGCAGTCCGAAGGTCCGAAGAAAGTCAAATCCCCTTGTCATGCTGAACGTAGTGAAGTATCTATTCGCCACCATGCATTCACGTCATGCAAAGTTCAATAATAGATCCTTCGCTATCGCTCAGGATGACAAATTATTTGATAGTAAACGTATAACTCCCCGCACCCACATGGTAAATACCGTTAACCGGCTTGCCAGCTAACGATGCCTTTTTACCACCGCTAAGGGGAAAAGTAATATCTGCTGATGTATTAGCCGGTACTGTAACGGAATATTCCACGGCGTCGCCGGTGCGTTTCCACGAGGAAATAACTTTGCCGTATGGGCTTTCATGCTCTGCAGTAAACTGTTCTAAACCTGTTACAAAATTTGGCTGTAGGACCAAATTTTTAAAACCGGGTTGTTTTTCATCTGGCTTAATACCTGCAATGCCGCTGTACAACCATGCACCTATATTGCCAAACATAATGTGGTTTAGGGATATATCGTTCTTGGCATCAATGTTCCAATTCTCGTAGAGGGTGGTTGCTCCATTCACCATCCACCAACCCCATGACGGATAGGTTTCCTGCGATGCGATTTTGTAGGCAACATCCGGGTAGCCGTTATCACTTAAAGCACCTAAAATAGCTTTGCCGCCCAAGATCCCCACATCCAGGTGGAAGTTATCTGCTTTAACACGCGCTGCTAAACGCGCTGCAATTTTACCTTTGTAGGCATCGGGTACCATGCCCCAGTAAAGCGGTACAGCAAGTTCTGTTTGCAGGCCTTTGTTGTAATTACCGGTTTGTTCATTAAGGTATTTGTCGTTAAAGGCCTTCTTTATTTTATTGGCTAACGCGGTGTATTTCTGCTGATCGGCCTTGTTGCCCAATATCCCCGCGACTTTAGCCGCGATTGTAACATCCGCAAAGTAGTAAGCTGTTGACGTAACCTCGACAGGTGATACCGATTTTACAGGCACCCAATCGCCAAGTCCCCAGGTGGTAAGGCCGGTAGGGTATAGGTCATTAATGTGGTTTACATATCGGGTAATATTTTCATAGTTATCTTTCAGCACTTTGGTATCGCCATAAAACATATAAATATCCCATGGGATAAGGGCGATGGTACTGGTCCAATCCGGCCCGTTGCCCCATTCGTAACCCCAGCCGGCAGTAGGGATTATAGATGGCAGCGTACCGTTTGGCTGCTGCTCGTCGCGGTGGTCTGCCATCCATTTTTCATAAACGGTAATGCCGTCAAAGTTGTACAGGCCAGTTTCGGCTGCTATATGCGCATCACCCGTCCAGCCGTTCTTTTCGCGTTGCGGGCAGTCGGTAGGGTAGCCAAAAAGGTTGCTCAGGTACGAATTATTCGTTGCCGACCAGATCTGATTAATGGTTGGATTTGATGAATTTACCTTGCCTATTGGCGGCACATCGCTGTGCATAAAATACCCGGTAAGGCTTTTTGTGCTCAGTTCTATAGGCTCGCTGCTGGTAACCTCTACATACTGGAAGCCCTTATAATTAAACTTAGGCATAAAGGTTTCTTCGCCTTTGCCACTTAGCGTAAAAATATCAACCTGGAACGGGTCTTTATCATCAGTAGGGCGGTAGTGCAGGTCGATATTAGATAAGTCTACGTGACCATTTTTATAAAGTCTTTCACCATGTTTAAGGCGAATCACCGTACCTTCTTTACCTTTTACGGTGAATTTAGTAACGCCGGAGATATTCCTGCCCAGGTCAAAAACGATTGCACCATCATCCATCTTGGTCATCGTTTTTGTAGGGATCTCATCCACATTACGGATGGGGTGCAGGGCCTGCGCGGTTACATTTTGTGATGGCACAGGGCGGGCAAAAGCCGGTTTCCATTTGGTATCATCAAAATTGATGGTATTCCAGCCGGGTTGGTCAAGGCGGGCATCGTAATGCTCGGCAGTATAGATGCTGTTTAAAGTAATCGGGCTAAAGCTTGTTTTCCATTGCTCGCTCGAGCGTACGGTTTCAAATGTGCCATCCTCATAAGTAATTCTCAAATCCAAACAAAAAGTTGGGCGGTTGCGCCACGATGCTTTGTCGAAATCCCAAACAGCGGTGCTTTGGTGGTTGTACCAACCATTGCCGAGCAATACGCCGATGGCATTTTTCCCGGCTATAATGTTTTTTGTAACGTCGTAAGTTACGTATAAGGTACGCCTGTCAAAACGGGTGTACATCGGGTCTAAACGGTGGGTTCCAATTTTTTTGCCATTGATGTAAAGTTCATACAAACCCGCAACAGCAATATAAGCCCTTGCCGATTTTACCTTTTTACCCGTACCAAACGTAGTGCGAAAGTAAGGGGCGGGTTTTACATTTACGCCCTGCTCGTCGCTTATCCAGGTGCCTTTCCAATTGGTCATTTTTAGCATGCCCATTTCAAAGCTGCTTACTGCCGATGATGCAGCCTTTACGCCATCTTTATCCCATACATCAACCTTCCAGTAATACTTTTTGAAGGGTTGCAACACTTTGCCGTTATAGGTAGCTAATATATTTGATGAAGTTGTTTTGGCAGATGCCCAGTCGCCGCCTTTACCACGACTAACTTCTGCCGAATCCATCCCCACAAAAACCTGGTAAGCGGTTTGTTTTGCGCCCTGGCGGCTATCTGCCAACATCCAGGTTAAACGGGGGTGTATGTTATCTAAACCAATTGGGTTAACCAGATATTCTGCACGTAGGTTAATAGCTTTTGCAGGCGTAGCGGCTTTTGTAGTAAAAGAAAGGGATAAAAAAGTACCAATCAGTATGTTCTGAAATAGGCGCATAGTATCGAAGATGTTGTTAATTGGTTATTTATAATCTGGTAAGATAAAATGTTTTTGATAGAAAACTGTTACCCGCTGTCTTTATAAAACAGCAAAGCCTTCCGTGCTGGCAGGGAAGGCTTTGTGTATCAATCTGTTTTTAGAGTTTCTTTATTTCGACGTTTTTAAACCATACATCTGCGCCATGGTCTTGCAGGGCTATGTGGCCTTTTTTATAAGTGCCAAAGCCCGGCCACTCTTTAAATTTGCTGCCGGCTATCAATTTGTTCCATTTGGTATCCCACATACTGGTTTGCAGCACCACTTCGTGGTTAATCAATATGGTAAGTTTGCCTTTGTTGGCTATCACCTCGGTTTTGTTCCAGCTGCCTGCCTTGTTTACTATCTCTTTATCTATCGACATCATATCGTACAGGTCGCCTGCGCGGTGTTTAATAAGTTTGCCATCCTCGTTTTCTAAATTATCCGCAATTTGCGTTTCGGGGCCGGTTTGCCATGGGTATTTGTATTTGGAGGTGTCCTCGTGCACATAAAACATAATACCGCTGTTACCCGCGCGGCTTATCTTCCATTCCACCTTCAAATCAAAATTTTCGTATTCGTCATTAGTGACAATATCGCCGCCACCCGCGCTTTGCCATTCGGCTTTTTTAGAAGCATTAAGGTGCAGCTCGCCATCTTTCAATTTCCAGGATGAACCAACAGCGCCTTTGCCATAAGTATGCCAGCCCGCCATTGTAGTATCGGCCAAAAGATCTATCCATTCGCCGGGTTTTTCTGTTGATGCAGTTGTACTGTCCTGGTAGTTTGCGGCCCTTTTGCCTTTGCAGCCGCTAATCGCTATAGCGGCCAATAATATAAAGCTCAGTTTTCTCATTGATAATTTTTACAGGTTACCTTTTTTTATCTCGTTAACAGCAAACGTGGCCGCCCTTGCAGTAAGTGCCATGTAAAGTATAGATGGGCTTTGGTTACCGGTACTGGTCATACAGGCGCCATCGGTTACAAATACATTTTTGCAGGCATGCAGCTGGTTGTTTGCGTTTAGTAATGAACTTTTTGGGTCTTTACCCATGCGCACACCGCCCATTTCATGGATATCTAACCCCGGCGACTGCTTATTGTTGTATTTGCTGATATTTTTTACACCCGCTTTCTCCAGCATTTCGGCAGTTGTATTCAAAAAATCTTCGGTCATGAGGTCATCGTTGGGGTGATACTCAACTGATGTTACCAGCAATGGAATGCCCCACTGATCTTTTTCATTTTCGCTGAGGCGTACGTGGTTGCTCTCTACAGGCACAGTTTCGCCCTGCAGGTAGGCAAATACATGCCAGCCCCCCGGTTCGCAAAGATCGTCTTTATATTGTGCGCCAACCTGTCCCTGTTCGCTATCGTTGGGGTGCTGGTCGCGGTAGGCATTCATGAAGGTAGTGTAACCGCCAAAATAATTGGTATCGCGCTTATGCAGGTTGCGGTAATTCACCAGGATAAGATCCGTTGGGTTGCGGCCGAAATAGTACTTATCAAGGTGGCCATCCAACGTTCCCGAAACTGAGGCGCGGTAATTATGGAAAGCGATGTATTTACCCAGCATCCCGCTATCGTTACCCAAACCGTTAGGGAACCTTTTTGATTTTGAGTTGAGCAGGATAAGGTTGGTATTTAACGCCGAGGCATTTATGAAGATCACCTTTGCGTGGTATTCGATAACTTCTTTAGTGTTGGCATCTATGACGCGCACGCCGGTTGCCTTGCCTAACTGCTCATCATAAATAACAGAGTGCACAACCGAGTGCGGGCGGATTGTAAGGTTGCCAGTTTTTTGCGCCCAGGGCAGTGTAGAACTCACCGAACTGAAATACCCGCCAAACGGGCATCCGCGCATACACATATTACGCGCCTGGCATTTGCCGCGGCCTTGATCAAGGTGAACCTGTTGCGGGTCGGTTAGGTGGGCCCAGCGGGCATGTACCAGATGGCGGTCGGTATAGTTATCTTTTAACGATTGCTTAATGTGTTGCAGTGGTACGTTCATCTCAAACGGGTTCTGGAACTCGCCATCAGGCATAGCCTCCAATCCGTCTTTGCTGCCGCAGATGCCTATAAATTTTTCTACATGCGAGTACCACGGGGCAACATCGTTATAACCGATGGGCCAGCCGATGCCGTAGCCAAAACGCTCGGGCGCGGTAAATTCAAACTCGCTCCAACGCTGGGTGGCGCGCCCCCAGGTAAGCGATTTTCCGCCAACCTGATACCCGCGGATCCAATCAAACGGTTTTTCCTGCACGTAAGGGTGGTCGGCATCTTTCACAAAAAAGTGTTCGCAGTCGTCGCCATAGCCGGCTGCTTTGGTAATTAGCGGATTTTCTTTGTTGTGTTTTAAACTCATACGGCCGCGGTAAGGAAACTCCCATGGCGGGGTAGTGGCTGTAGGATAATCTTTTAAATGTTTTACATCGCGGCCACGTTCTAAAACGAGGGTTTTTAATCCCTGCTCGCAAAGTTCTTTGGCTGCCCAGCCGCCGCTAATACCCGACCCTATTACGATTGCATCAAAAGTATTGGTTGCCGTTGCACCCAAACCTTTATCCGTAGAATTTGCTGACATGAAAGTTTATAATTTTGGTATCCTAAAGATGCAATAATTTATCTGGAAAAGGAAAACGAAGAATTTTACTCACCCTGCGGTACTGCGTGCGCGACCTTCTCTTCGTTGCGCGCAAAGAGGGCAATAAAAATCGCTTCACCCTCTTTACGCAGCAGAGAGGGTGGGATAGCGTAGCGAAGCTGATAGCTATCGGGACGGGGTGAGTAGACTATCAAACTTTATTGAAATATTGAAGTAATTCCGCAATCCCCGGGCTTTCGCCGGTATTCATATAAATGTTAGATGTCGCATTAGCCATTATCAATTCCGCTTCAGCCTCTAAGCCTAATAGGATAGCCAAGCAATAACCCGCGTTAAAATTATCGCCTGCACCGGTAGAAATCTTTGGCTCAGTAATAAAATCAGGTTCGGAAATATAACTGCCCTTTTCATCCCATGCAATTGAAATTTTAGAATTGTGGATGATAAGCGTTCGAATGTTCAACGTGGCGAAAAGTTTGTCGCCAATAGCTTGCACATCGGTAGAAACTGCATCATTGATATATGTTTTGTAGAGGATGCCTGCCTCGTTGCGGTTGAGGCTAAGCGTTACTTTGCCATAATTGCCAAACAGTCTGATGAGTTTGATGGCTGACCTGATAGCTTCCGCACTACGTTTAGAGCAATCCGACAGGTCGAAAAAGAATTGCTTCGGGTTAGATGTGCCCGGTAACACATCATCTAACAAACCGTGCCACATGCTGTTGCTGTGGTCAAGTTCGCTCCAATTTACGAGGCAGATAAGCTCCGCGTTAGCGAAAACCTCTTTGAGTTTTTCCAGGCCGATGGTTTGTTTAATAGTATCCCAGTTGGCATGGTTCAGGTCCGTCATTTGTGCCAGCATGATCTTGCCGTCCGCAAATTCCATGGCGGTTGTAAAACCGGGATTGGTATAGCTATGCAAAGTGCAATTAGCATGCATGCCGGTAAATGCGGGCGCGATATTAGGCACGCCAAAGGCCCCAACACAATTTACGCCGATCCCTGTGCCAGCAAGGGCGTTAGCCATAATAGGCATATTACCGCCAAGTTTTTGTACCAGTTCTTCGCTTTCTAAACTAAAACCCGAGCCGCTTTTACTGCTAATGTAACCACCGAACTCGCCGATGGTCCGGAAGTATACCGTGCTATCAGCGCTCTTATAGTTCACCACTTTTACAATAGAATCTACAAAGCCATCAAAGCCGGCGGCGACTTCTTTGCCGGCCAACAATGTGGGAGCGTTTTGCAGCGCCTGCCTGATTTGCTTAAGCTTATCGCTCATATCAGGAAGCGTGCTCCAGTTCTGATGCTGCCTCTTTATCAAGCAAAATATGAGCGTTAGATAGCGTTTGCAGGATGGATGCAGGGACTTCCGTACCAACCAAGCCCTGTAAACTTTCGTGTATAATATTTGCTTTCTTAGCGCCTGACGCGATCAGTATGGCTTTGCCGGCTTCCGCCAGATGTTTAAGGCCGAGGGTGATACCTTCGGTAAGCGGGGTTTCTTTGAAGAAATATTTTTGACCAACTTGTACGGTTATCGGGTCGAGTTGGGAACGGTGAGCATAAAGACCGAACGGTGTGCCCGGCTCATTTAACCCCAGGTGGCCGTTCATGCCGATACCTACCATCATGATATCCAGCCCGCCTTTGCTGCTGATAAAGCTGTTCATGCGGTCGCACTCGGCGTCAAGGTCATCTGCCTTGGCATCAAATAGGGTAACGTTGTTTAATTTGATATCAAGCTTATCTAAAAAATTATGCTTCAGGTAGTATTTGCAGCTGCCCTGGTCGTTCTCATCCATGCCCACCCATTCGTCAAGACCAATGAAAAACGATTGGCTCAAGTCTATCTTGCCCTCATTTGCCCATTGCACAATATAGCCCAGCATCCTGGTAGGGGAATCGCCCGATGGGAAACAAATTACAGAAGCCGGCTTTTCGGCCAGTTGTTTGGCAACCAGTTCGGCAGCCGCTTTAGACATTTCGTCGTTGGTATCGTATATTGATATTTTCATGATCTAATCTTGTTTTGCGTTAAGCCACAGGTCAATAGGGCGGTCAACTTTTGGGGTGAACGGCAGGTTTATTTTCTTACCCTGCCCGGCAGATGCGTATGCCGCGTAAAGCATTTCCAGCACAGCGCGACCGTCTTCGCCGGTCACCAGCGGGATTTTATCTTCGCGTACGCACTCTATAAAATGTTTCAATTCGTGCGGGTAGCCCTGGTTAAACACTTCCTCGAAAATGGTAAAACTCCAACCCGCAGAAGTGTCAGCCTTTTCCATAGCGTAGCCATAGCCCTCCCTGCTGTAGGTAAGGGAAGAGCTGCCCATGAACAGATCGGCATAGATAACGCCGCCTTTTCCGTAGATCTCACATCTGTCATCCATACCGCCGTGTTTGGCCCAGCTATCTTCGGCAACACAGGTAACGCCATTCTCAAATTCTACGATCACTACGGCGTTGTCTTCGCCTTTGGTGCGGTTGCCGTGCAATACCGTACTCATGGTGGCATAAACGCTTTTTACCTTGGCATTCCCAAGCATCCAACGGAACCAGCCCATGGCATGGCAACCCATATCCATAAGCACGCCGCCCCCGGCCAGGTTGATGTCGTAAAACCAATCGGTATGCGGGCCGGAATGCTTTTCGGCTTGTTTAAGCATGTAAACCTCGCCAACGGCACCTTCTTTTACTACCTGCCTTGCACGCTCATATTTCGGCGCGAAGCAAAGTTCTTCAGCGTACATCAGTTTTACGTTGTTGGCTTTACAGGTGGCTATCATCTCGTCGGCTTCCTCTAAGGTAACAGCCAGCGGTTTTTCTATAATAATGTGTTTGCCAGCGTTTGCAGCTTTGATGGTATTAACGGCATGCAGGTAATTAGGCACGCAAATGTCAACCACGTGGCAATCGGTTTCGGCAAGCAGTTTATCCACGTGATCAAAATAAGCGGGGATGTGGTGCTTTTCGGCAAAGGCTTTGGCTTTATCAATATTACGGGCATAGACAGCCACAATTTCGGCCTCGGGAATAAAGCGCTGGTACGATTCTACGTGGATATCGGATATAAACCCGGCGCCCAATATGGCAACTTTAGTTTTGGTCATGTTTTAATAGATGTATTACAGGTATTTCATTTTTTTAAGATAAGCCACCCAAACCACGTACGCTTCGGGTTTTAGGTGCAGGCCCTCGTAAGTGTATTTGGCCATCAAGCGATTTTGTTTGTCGAGGAACAGTGGGTGCAGGTTGATATAAGTGTACCTCAAACTTGCGGCTCGCGCCTTCAGCATGGCATTTACCCGTGGGATATGCTCTGCCTTATCGTAGTGCTGCGGGAAATTCTTGACAGTTGGATTTAATGGCAAAATGCTTTGCACATAGATTTTCGTAGCAGGGCTGCCGGCTTTTACCAGCCTGATGATCTTAAAATAATTATAGGCGATAACCGAATCGGGGATGTCCTTCCCGATATCATTTATTCCCAACAATATAAACAGCTTTTTAGGCTGGCGGATGATCACATCGTTGATACGTTTTAGTACGCCATAGGTAATATCACCGCCGATGCCCCGGTTTACCACGGTGGTGTCGTTAAGTAGTTTGGCCCAGTTACCCATCTCGGTAATGCTGTTGCCCAAAAATATGATGCCACCTTTGGTTACAGGTTGCTTTTTAAATTCTTGTAACCTTTGAGTGGTATGCTCGGGAATAAAGGGGATGGTATCAAACAGGTTTTGGTTAGACGGACGGGTTTGCGCACACGCGAAGGCAGGCAGCAAAAGTATTATCAGCAGGTATTTCATATCAGTTTATGTTGGCGGTTTAAAAATACGATAATTCTTTAATGGTGATAAACTGATTTCAGGAATGGCGCATTTTAGCGTATTTATTGCCTGCTGGATAAAACCTGTCAAAACAAAAGTTGTTATATAATACATGGTTTTAGGCGAAGAGATAATGAAGATATTGAACAAATATTACGAGCCTTCAAGTTTTGTGGAAAGGAGTTTTAAACGTTACGATATCGCTTTTAAAACCGATGATGCGGGCAGGCCAATACTTTTGTTTATTGGTAAAAAAGATGAGAACGGAAAGATAAAAGGCGAACGTTTTGCAAGGCGTTTAGTATTTAGCATCGACGGCCAAATTGTGAAAGACCATTGGGACAATAAGGGTAAGGCAGACCAACATTAACCTTTAATTACCTTATTGCCAACTTTATAATTACAGACATGGAACTCATAAGTATAGTAGTAGAAACCCCTAAAGGCAGCGGCCATAAGTACGATTACGAGCCTAAGTTGAAATGCTTTAAACTGAATAAGATTTTACCTGCCGGGTTGGTGTTCCCGTTTGATTTTGGGTTTATCCCCGATACCAAAGGCGGCGACGGCGACCCGCTGGATGTGATCGTGATCTCCGAGATCAGCACCTTCCCGGGGTGCTGTATGGATTGCCGTATTATTGGCGCTTTAAAGGTGAACCAAACCGAACGCGATGGCAGCACAATGCGTAACGACCGCTATTTTGCTGTGCCCACCGTATCGCAGTTATTTAGCGAGGTTAATACGATGTTGCAATTGCCAGAAGCTATTATCAATCAGCTGGAAAGTTTCTTTAAGAATTACAATGAGCAAGCCGGGAAGAAGTTTGAGGTTATTGAAAGGGTAGAGGCAGAGGAGGCTTACCGGATGATAAATGAATAATTTTCAAGGTGTCCCGTTTTTTTGTGATAAGTGTAAAGAAAAATGGAACACTTTGATAATCAATAGATAGCGAAATATTAAAATTTACAGTTATCTCAAGTCTTTCTTTAGGTAAAAAGAAGAATATTCTGTATTATAATGCTTTAAACAATTATTAGCTACTGTTCCATTTATAAAAAAACGGTACACTGTGGGACACCATGAGACACCCATAAAATCTCTTTACAAATCATAAACAATTCTAAATACAATAATGTTGCATTTGCATTATCTTTGCAGCATGGCTTCGTTAAAAAAAGCATTTAAATTGGATAATATTGGAATGACAGCGTCTACGCTTTGTGCTATACATTGCGCGGCTGTGCCGGTGTTTTTTACCAGTTTGCCATTGTTAGGCCTCGGCTTTTTGGCCAACCCCTGGGTAGAGTGGATCATGATCATCATCGCGCTGGTTGTGGGCATTTCATCCATAGGTAATTCTTACTTTAAAGAGCACCACCGCGTGTTACCGCTGGCAATGCTAATAGCGGGCTTCCTTATCATTATTATCGGTCACCTTTTTACAACGGGTTGGGTAGAGGCCATTGTGGTGCCTTTGGGCGGTGTCACCATCGCTACAGCGCACTTTGTCAATTATAAATATGCCGGTACCTGCAGGGCGGGGGATAGTTTCTTCCATATAAAACATGCGCACCCGCACGAGCATGACAGCCATAAAGCCGCTTAACCGCTTTTTTTGTTAAATTTGAATTGTAATGGCACAAGTAAAAAATAACTATCAGTTTGAAGATATGCTGCAAAAGCATAATCTTAAAAAAACTGCGCCGAGGTTAAGGGTGCTGTCTATGATGTATTCGAAAAATACGGCTACTTCGCAGCCCGACCTGGAGAGCGTAATGAACGATATTGACCGTGTTACCCTGTACCGCATTCTAAACACGTTCGAAGAAAAAGGCATCATCCACAAAGTGTTTGACTTAAACGGTACGGCTAATTTTGCGGTTTGCCATTCGGACTGCCGCGAAAACCATCACCACGACGAGCACCTGCATTTTAACTGCACCCAGTGCAAAAATGTGTATTGTATTAACGAATTAAACATGCCAAAGCTTACCCTGCCCGCTGGTTTCGAGGCGCAGGGTTTTACGCTTTATGCATCCGGGCTATGCCCTAACTGCAGCAAAAAAGAACAAGCTAAATTAAATTGATTTGCAACAACATTGCTATTAAACTGCTTTGCAGGTTAGCTTAGTTTACTATACATATTTATGGATACCCGAGAAATAATTACCATTACCATTGTATTGGCAGCCTTGTTTGCCTACATAAATCACCGCTTTATAAAGTGGCCGCCCACTATTGGTATCATGGCCTTGTCGCTCATATCGTCGGTACTGCTGGTTTTGTTAGGAAGCTCGCGATCCTTGCTATCTACAAAGGCAATACAGTTAGCCAACTCCGTCGATTTTCAGGATATACTGATGAATTTTATGCTGAGTTTTTTGCTTTTTGCAGGGGCTATTCATATTGATGCAGGCAAACTGAAAAAAGAACGTTGGCCAGTATTGTTGCTGGCAACTATGGGTATCCTCATCTCTACAGCCTTAGTTGGTGGTATGACATGGTTATTATTCCGGTTGTTTGCTATGCCCATCCCATTTATTTATTGCCTGTTATTTGGTTCGCTTATATCGCCAACAGACCCCATTGCAGTTATGGGAATCCTTAAACAGGCAAAAATCCCATCTTCGCTTGAAGTAAAAATATCCGGAGAATCGCTGTTTAATGACGGTGTTGCCGTTGTTATCTTCATCAGCATCGCGCAAATAGCACGATCTGCCGGTGGCGAATTTTCTGCAGCTGATATTGGCAAGCTTTTTTTACAAGAGGCTGTTGGCGGGTTAATATTTGGTGCAGTGCTTGGTTATTTGGGTTTTTTGGCTTTGCGGTCTATTGATGATTACAAGGTAGAGGTATTGATTACGCTGGCTATTGTTATGGGCGGTTATACACTTGCATCGCATTTGCAAGTTTCCGGTCCCTTGGCTATGGTGGTGGCGGGTATCATTACCGGCAATAAAGCAAAAGAGGAGGGCATGTCTGACGAGACGAGAGATTACCTTGGTAAATTTTGGCATATGATAGATGAAATTTTAAATGCAGTATTGTTTTTGCTTATTGGGCTAGAAATGCTGATCATCAAAATTAATTCGACCGTTATGATCATTGGCGGCATCACTATTTTAATAGTGCTTTTAGCCCGGTGGTTGTCGGTTATTTTCCCGGTGATGCTTTTAAGGTATAAGATAAAATTTGAAAATAATGCCATTGCTATTTTGACCTGGGGGGGATTAAGAGGTGGTATTTCGGTTGCACTTGCACTTTCTCTTAGCAGTAACATGTACCGCGATGAGTTTGTATTGATCACTTACATCATTGTAGTGTTCTCTATTTTAGTGCAAGGGTTAACCATAGGCAAATTTGCTAAAAGGCTGCAGGCTAAAAGCGTAAAACAATAATGAGTGATTTTTTGCACCGCATCAGGCATTTTTTAACCCATAGGTTCAATTTGCAGGAAGATAAGGCCGAAGACAATGATATTATTTATTCGATCCGTAAGAATATTGATTTTCGTGGTGCAAATCTTTGGGCGCTCATCTTTGCCATATTTATTGCCTCTATCGGCCTTAATGTAAACTCTACGGCGGTTATTATAGGCGCAATGCTGGTATCGCCAATAATGGGGCCAATAACTGGTATTGGATTGGGTATCGGCATCAATGACCTGGAAATGGTTAAAAAGGGTGGTAAAAACCTGCTCATAGCCACCTTTATAGGTATTGTAACATCATCCATTTATTTTTCTGTCACCCCGCTTCACGAAGCACAGTCAGAGTTGCTTGCCCGTACTTCTCCGTCAATATGGGATGTATTTATCGCTTTGTTTGGCGGTATGGCGGGTATGGTGGCAGCATCCCGTAAGGAAAAGAACAACGTAATACCCGGTGTGGCTATTGCTACCGCGTTAATGCCGCCATTGTGCACTGCGGGTTTTGGCCTTGCCATGGGCAACTGGTATTTCTTTCTTGGCGCTATCTACCTTTATTTTATTAACAGCGTATTTATTACCATTGCCACGTTTTTAATAACGAGGTATTTAAAAATGCACAAAAAGGTTTTTGAAGACCCCGGCGTTGAGAAAAAAGTAACAAGGTACCTTGTGGTGATCGTTTTAGTGACGGTTTTACCAAGTGTTTACATGGCTTATGGCATTGTTAACAAAAGTATATTTGAAAGTAATGCCCGCAAATTTGTTGAACAGGAGTTTAATTTCAAAAACACACAGGTAGTGTCTAAATCATTTAAGTACACAAATAGTAATAAGACCATTAACCTTTTGCTGATTGGTGCTGTGCTGGATAAGCCGGTTACAGATTCACTTAAACACCTTATGAATAATTATCGATTGCGAAATGTGAAATTACTTATCCGGCAGGGGATAAATGCGAAACAACAGCTCGATCTTTCGCAAATAAAAGCCAGCATACTCGAGGATGTATTTAGCAATCAGCCAAAAACAAATAATGTTACGATAGCGCCTAAAATAATTAATATAGATAGCGCAGTGCTTATAGAAATGAAGGCGCTATACCCGGCTATGCAGTCATTCGGTGTTAATAGAATTGCCATATTGCACCCGGATACGACATTGGTAGATACACAAAGGGTGGCCCTGGCCCGTTTTGCAAAACCCATAAATAAGGCGGATGCTCTAAAACTACAACTGTGGTTGCAAAAACGTTATCAGTCGCCCAATTTAAAACTCATCACTCAATAATCCTGTTTATAAGCACATGCAGATGCCATATATAAATTTAGAATACGGTATCACCGGTTAATCCTTACCTATTTAATTAAGTCAAAACCAGCAAACGCTGTAATTATTTTTGTGAGTTAATAAAGTGATACTTAAATTAGCGTTCCCTAATTAAATACATGATCAAAAAATACCAAGGGCCGATATTATCGGTTTGCATATTAAGTTTTTACCTGTTGTTGTGTTCGTTTACGCCCGGGGCAGATACCATTAAGGCCGCCGGTTTTAAACTGAAAACCGTAATTATCGATGCAGGCCACGGAGGTAAGGATGCCGGCGCAAGGGGGTTGACATCGTTCGAAAAAAACGTTACCCTTTCCATCGCCCAGAAATTACAGGATGCGATCAAAGTACAGATCCCCGATCTGAATACCATTATGACCCGTTCTGATGATACATTCATAGAGTTAAGACGCCGGTCGGATATTGCCAATAAATCGCTAGGTAACCTGTTCATCTCTATCCATTGTAACTCATCTGCCGAAGGTACTGCCCACCGCGAACATAAACAAAGTGGTGTAATGTTGCTGGTATATGCTTCAAAGCGTACCGGGGAACAAATGGAGGCCGTGCGCGAGAATGCATCCATCCTGATAGAAAAAGATCAGTCCAAATATGACGCCCTTGATACCGCCGACCCGGCCAATGCCATTATACTGGATGCCTTCACCAAAAAATACCGTAAGCAAAGCATCCGCTTCGGCGAATTTTTAAACCAGGAATTTACCATTACCGACGGCCGCCCATCCATAGGTGTGCGCGAGCAAAGCCTTTATGTGCTGGCTAACAGCGGGATGCCCGCGGTGCTGATAGAAACAGGTTTCATTAATAATCCGGAAGAGGAAATTTTTCTGAATTCGGACGAAGGCCAGGCCCAGATCGTGCAAACCATTATCCGTTCTATTATGGCGTATAGGGCCGCGCAAATGGCGCAATAGTAGCCTCATCTCAGTAAAACTAATCGGCTACTTTACCCTTTATGAACGTTCCCGCGAAATTGCAATGGGCAGTAGTAAAGCAGTTGCGCTAATAAAGGGTAAGTATTTAGGCGGAAGGGGAGTTTCTTAACATAAACTTTATTTGAATTTTTAAACTAATGGGTATAAAAGGCATATATTAGATAAAGTTTGGAGGGCGCTTGCCGCATCTACATGTAAACTGTTTACATCTATTTAATGCCTTATTATCAGCACTATTCTTTTGATCTGTGGTTAACACTTATCAAGTCCGACCCTGAATTTAAAATTCAGCGCGCGCGGTTCTTTCACCAAAATTTCAATAACACAGGCTTATCGGTTGATGATGTTGCCGGGGTTTTTCGCCGGGTAGATCTAATGTGCAATGCCGTGAACGAGAAAACGGGCAAAAACATTGATGCCGACGAAATGTACCTGATGGTTATAAGCCTTATCAACGGCGATCAATTTAATATAGATGATGTTGACTACCCCGCGCTGCACCTGCAAATGGAGGCACTGCTGTTTAAATACCCGCCCCGCATGTATGCCGATGTAACAATTGACACCCTGCAGCATCTAAAACTAAAAAGCGGGGCAACTTTTAGTTTGTTGAGCAACACAGGATACATCACCGGGAAAACATTAAGAAAAGTGTTGGCACTTTACGGGCTGGATACCTATTTCGATTTCCAGCTATACTCGGACGAGGCAGGTATGTCAAAACCAAATCCCGAATTTTTTAAGGCCATGCTTAACAACATAGATATATGCAACGGGGGGAAGAATATCCCGCTGAAAAGTATTATCCATATAGGCGATAACCCTAAAAATGATGTAAAACCTGCCGTTGAACTGGGCATCAGCTCGTTGCTCATCAATTCAAACCAAAACAGCATTTTAAGCCTTATAAATGAGAATTAAAAGTCAAGACATGAGAACCAAGAACCGGAAAGGCAAATTATACGAAACGAGTTTTATTTTGACACGGTGCGGGGTTACACGATTTTTATCTTGATTCTTGACTCATAATTTTTGATTCTTTTAATTTTGAAACGATGATAACCACCACCTATTCGTTACACCACATCCATCACGACGATGATTTTGGCTTTGATGCCGATGATTACAGCCGTTTTAAATTTGGCGACGGCGGCGTATCAAAAGATTTTGGTGTTGCCCTGGCGGATGGTTTTATAAATGAATATTTAACCAATAACCCTGTCGATAAGCAGATCGTGGTTATTTCGAGCCCGTATTCGTTCATCCCAACGGCAACTTTTGCCATGAAAAATTGGTTTGTTTACCGCTTGAATAATTGGCTGGCAGGGCAGGGCTTACCCGTAGTGCAGGAAACCAAGGTGCACCGCACCATTACCTATAAGGAAGATTATGGTGAACTGGATGCCGAGCAACGGATGAAGCTGATAGGCAACGACCAGTTCCATATCGATAAGGAGTTTTTGACGGGTAAAACGCTAATATTTTTAGATGACATACGTATAACGGGCAGCCACGAACGTATGATAATGAAAATGGTTGACGCTTATGGTTTAAAGAACGACATCCACATGCTGTACTTTGCCGAGCTGATCAATAAAAACATCCACCCCAATGTAGAGAACCACCTGAACTATCACCACGTGAAATCTATTTTTGATTTGGATGATATCATCAAAAGCGGAAATTTTTGCATCAATACCCGTATTGTAAAATATATTTTAAACTATAGTTTTGATGGCTTTAGGGTGTTTATTCAGAACCAGCCTGCCGATTTTGTCGAATTGCTTTATAACATGGCTTTGGGTAATGGGTACCATACCATTGAGGCATACGAACAAAACCTTACATTTACAAAACAACAATTAGCCTCTCCCCAACCCCTCTCCGAAGGAGAGGGGCTTGAGAAACAATTTTTTTAGAACCCTCTCCTTCGGAGAGGGCAGGGAGGGGCAAAACTTTTAAACAATTATAAATTAACAATATAATGGCAATTAATCTTCAAAAAGGGCAGCGCGAAGCTATCGACGCTCCTAAATTTACGATAGGCTTAGGCTGGGATACCAACACATCTTCAACCGGGGCTGCTTTTGACCTTGACGCATCTATCTTTATTATGGGTGATAACAAAAAGATACTGAGCGACGAGCACTTTGTGTTTTACAACAACCTTAAATCTCCGGATGGCGCGGTTGAGCATACAGGCGATAACCTTACCGGTGCAGGCGATGGCGATGATGAGCAAATTAAAATTGACCTGACCACTATTGACCCGCGCGTTACCGAAATTTGCATCGTAGTAACCATCCACGAAGCAGAAAGCCGCCGCCAAAATTTTGGCCAGGTGCGCAACTCGTTTGTACGCGTCTTTGATGCGGCTACAAATGCCGATATTTTGAAATACGAGCTTGAGGAGGATTTCTCGATAGAAACAGCTGTAGAGTTTGGCCGTATTTACAAACGCGATAACAGATGGAAATTTGAAGCAGTAGGCGCGGGCATGAAAGGTGGCCTGCAAGATTATTTAAATAAATATAATTAAGCAGAAAGGTCAAAGCAGAAAGCTAAAAGCTGGAATAATAGACCAGCAGCTTTCTGTTTTAGACTTTTAGCTTTCAGCTAATTAAAATAAAAAGAGATGGCAATTAATCTTCAAAAGGGGCAACGTATTAGCCTCGAAAAAACTAACGGCAGCAAACTGCAAAGTGTTTGTGTAGGTATAAACTGGGGCGCGATAGAAAAAAAGGGGTTGTTTGGCTTTGGCGGCAGCAAAGAAGCGGTTGACCTTGACGCAAGCTGTGCTTTGTTTGATGAGAACAAAAAGCTGATAGACGTAGTTTACTTTGGCAACCTAAAATCTAAAGACAACGCCGTGCGCCACAGTGGTGATGACCTTACCGGTGATATGGGCGGCGATGATGGCCTTGATAACGAGGTGATCACGCTTGACCTGGGCAGCCTTAATCCTGCAGTTAAACACGTAGCATTTGTGCTGAACAGCTTTAGGGGCCAGGATTTTGGTACCATCCCTTTCGCGTCTATCCGTATTTATGAGGGTACCCCAAAACGGGTTAACGAGATCTTCGCCAAGTATGATATTGCTAATGGTTCTGATTTTAAGGGCCATATATCCATGGTGATGGGCGTCTTTTACGTTAAAAACGATGAGTGGAAATTTAACGCCATCGGCGAACCCACCAAAGACCGCAAACTGGAAGAAACCGTGAACACCGTAATGCGTAATTATTTGTAATTTAAGAAGCCTCTCCCCAACCCCTCTCCGAAGGAGAGGGGCTTTGAGAAGCATTTTTAGAGCCCTCTCCTTCGGAGAAGGCAGGGAGAGGCCTACATAGGTATTAAAAAAACAAAACAATGGAAACCAACCTAACCAACGATGGGGCCGGGCTGCCTGACTTTACACCAACACCGGTTGCCGCAAGCACAAATACCCCGGTTAAATTAGATAAAGAAGGCAACGTAGACCTAACCAATATCACTCCCGATGAGGTTAAAAAGTTCAGCGAAAAAGGCAAGGACTTAAACCCAAGCGATGTAAACTCGATATTGAATTACGGTACCGACGTGCAAGCCTCAATGGAGCGTTACAGCAATACATTCCTTACATCGGTACGTACGTTTGATTCTGGCGAGGTGGGCACTCTAATTACCGACCTGCTGCACGAGTTAAACTACATTGATGTTGATGAGCTGGAGCAAAACGCTTTTATGAGGATCGTATCCCGTATACCAATTTTGCGTACGCTGGTTATGGATACCAAAAAGATGTTTGCCAAGTATGACCTGGTGGTAAACAACGTTGATAAGATCACCAACAAAATAAAAGCGGGCCGCGTAAATTCTATCAAGGATAATGCATCGCTGCAAACCATGTTTGATAGCAATGTAAACTACATCCATCAAATGGAAGAGTTGATCATTGCCGGCCAGTTACGATATGCAGAACTTAGTGAGCAGCTTGCCGTAATGGATGGTAACCCATCGGCCTATCAGGATTACGAAATTGCCGACCTGCGCGATTACGTGAACCGGTTGGATAAACGCCTTGCCGATATGAAAGTGGTTCGTTTTATTATGCTGCAATCGCTGGCGCAGATCCGCGTGGTGCAAAACAACAATACCACCATTGCAGAAAAAGCACAGTCGATAGTATCTACCACCATCCCGGTTTGGAAAAATCAGTTGACCATTGCCGTTGCTTTGAACAGGCAAAAGGCCAATGTAGAGATGCAGAAAAAGATCTCGGACACTACAAATACCATTTTGCTTAAAAATGCCGAGCTTTTAAAAACAAACAGCATTGATGTTGCCCGCGAAAATGAGAAAACTGTGGTATCTTTGGATACTTTAAAACGTACCACACAATCGTTAATAGAAACGTTAACTGAGGTTAAACGCATCCATGACGAGGGTACACAAAACAGGAAAACGCTTAATACGGAGTTGCAAACTTTAGAAACTGAGTTGAAAAAGAATGTGACCAATACACGTTAATTGGCATATGGATGAAAACAGGCTAAACATATTAAATGCGTCCACACGTGATATTAGCAAACTACAGTTGCTATCGGTGTTTTTTAATAACGACGTTATTTATAAGATTTACCTGCGCACCCAAGTGCTTCATCAGCTGTTTCAAACCAACCCCGAGCTTGATATTAACCAGCTGGAGATGTTTCATCTCCAGTTTACACAAACCCTTATTGATCTGTTGAAAAAGATCAAAAAGAATAACGAAGCCCAGGCCGGCCTGTTGCTTGACGAAGTGCAGCTAAACCACCAACTGATAGAGCAAATGGAAGGCTCTGCCTATAGCGAGCAAAGTTATGTGAACGATAAACAGCGGCAGTCGCTAAAAATGAGCCAGTCGTTACGTAAGCTGTTCCGGGTGCTGTCAGATAATTCGGCCGAGTACCCATTCGCGGCAAATATCAATAAGTTTAGCGCGCATTTCTCGGCCGATTACTTTTATAGTATCTCTACCGAATTGGTTTACGAATTGCTTGCTTACAGCCCCGCCGATGTTTACTCTAACGAGTATGCCACTATTCAGCGTAAGCTTATGGGCAGCCTTTGCAAGTACGATTTTAAGATCGAATTTTACTGCGGCGTAAGGGCAAATGATATTGTATTGGAGGTTTACCGCTTCGCGGATGTAAACAAATATTTCTTGTATTCGCCGCTTAACAATGTGCTGCTGTTTTGCGATGTAGCCAAATTAGGCGACCTCGACCTGAAGAACACCGTTAGCAAACGCGAACGCATGATGCGCGAACTGCGCGACAAGAATGTACAGCTAACAGGCAAGGCCGGTTTAATAAAAACCAACCTGCCGCAAAATATCACGGCCCTGCTGGCCGATGACTACAAAAAAATAGCCGATGTAAACTTTATGGCGCACATGAACGCGTTTGACGTTCAGGCTAATATTTTAAAAACGATGTTAAACACCGATATACTTTAAACTAAATACAATGGATTTTTTACACACCCTACTTGGCGAGGATATTAAAGCAGGCTTGCTTATCGTCTTAAACTTGATCGTTATTGAAAGCCTGCTCTCTGTAGATAATGCCGCGGTGCTGGCTACCATGGTTATCGATCTGCCAAAGCAGCAGCGTAGCCGTGCTTTGCGTTACGGTATTATCGGCGCTTATGTGCTGCGCGGGGTGTGTTTGTTCCTGGCGGCGTGGCTGGTGAAGATCTGGTGGTTAAAGCCATTGGGCGGGTTGTATTTACTTTACCTGGCTTTCGATTATTTTAAGGGCAAGCTTGCCAAGAAGAATGCTGACGGTGGTGATGAATCGGTAGATAAGAACAAGAACTGGCTGTACAAATCAACCGTTGGCCTTATCGGTACCTTTTGGGCTACCGTTGCGCTGGTGGAGTTGATGGATCTAGCCTTTTCTATAGACAATGTATTTGCCGCCGTAGCCTTTACAGATCATGTATTTTTGATCTACACCGGTGTATTCATCGGTATACTGGCTATGCGTTTTGTAGCGCAGGCCTTTGTGAAACTGATGGAGAAATTCACCTTCCTGGAAACGGTCGCCTTTATGGTGATAGGTGTACTGGGTATCAAACTTACGGCATCACTATATGTGCATTTTTTCCCGGAGGCAGGCTTTTCTAAATTTATGGAAAGCGAAACCGCGGATATAGCCGTATCGGTTTTTACGGTGGCGGTATTCCTGATCCCGGTAGTTACGTCAATGCTGTTTAATTTTCCAAGAAAGAACATCATCAAACCCGAGATAGCCGAAGAGGCCGAAAGTGTACTGGATAAAAGCTAAATAAGGGGCTGAATAATTACACAACATTTCATTGCGAGGAGCGTATCGACGCGGCAATCTCAGCATATCTGCATGTCTATGAGATTGCCACTATCGCTCGCAATGACATAGCTAATTTTAAAAAATGAATAAACTTATTGCATCAATTTTCGGCATTGGCTATGTAAAGGGTGGGGGCACGCTTGCTGCTATTGTTACCTGTCCGTTTATTTGGTTATTGTGGCGCTCTGATATGAATAGTCCGCTATATTTATTAGGGGCTACCATCATCATAACCCTGCTGGGTATTTACGTTGGCGATAAGGTTGAACCAGCCTGGGGTAAGGATAGTTACCGCGTAGTAATTGATGAGGTTGCCGGCATGCTGGTAACCATGCTGTTTATCCCGCCAAATTTGTATTACCTATTAATAGGCCTGGTGCTGTTCCGCTTTTTTGATATTTTAAAACCGCTTGGCATCCGCAAAATGGAAGCTTTACCCGGTGGCACAGGCGTAATGATGGATGATGTACTGGCCGGCGTTTATGGCAATATTGTGCTACAGGTAATAGTGCATTTTGTAAAGTTTTAGGCGATACATTTACGTTGTTCCGCAATAATAATTATCTTAGTTTCTAACTTTAAACTTTAATCCGGGTATGCATTTTTTTTCCTTCCTCGCGGCCAGTTTGCTTGCTCTGCGAATTAGCAGGGCCATTAAATTTTCGGAACTGCGCGATAAATGGCAAACTATTCTCAGGATCTCGGCAGGCATCCCGGTAGTGCTGTTTTTTGTATTTAATGAAAATATTAATGATGACTGGATCACTGTTATCGCAGGTATTTACCTGCTTATTTACATGGAATATCTTAAAAAACAAGGTGATTTTAAATCATTCTCAATATTAATTTATTCCCATTATCCTATGGCGATTGCCGCTATAATTAGCGGTCTCACCGCTTTAATAGCGAGCGGTTTTTACGACAAATGGGAGAATTTTTTCGTTTGTGCCCAGTTAGGCGCTTTTGCATGGGTTTACCTACGCCTTTCCACATCTAAAAAACAGCAGCACGAGATACATCGCATCAATCAGCGTAAAGATGAACTTGAAGCGATGGTTGCCGAACGTACCGCCCAAATTACCAAACAGCGTAACGAATTGCAGGAAACCGTAAAGGAATTACAATCCACACAGGCGCAGCTTATCCAGCAGGAAAAACTGGCATCGCTTGGTGAGCTAACCGCAGGTATTGCCCACGAGATCCAGAACCCTTTGAACTTCGTCAACAACTTCTCTGAAGTAAGTATGGAGTTGATTGAAGAGATGCAGGAAGAAATGGCTAAAGGCGATACGGAAGAAGCCACGGCTATAGCTAACGATATCAAGCAAAATCTCGAAAAGATCCGCCATCACGGTAAACGTGCCGATAGCATTGTTAAAGGCATGTTGCAACACAGCCGCGCCAGCAGCAATGTAAAAGAGCCAACCAACCTCAATACCATTGCCGACGAGTATTTTCGCCTGGCCTACCACGGCTTGCGCGCCAAGGATAAATCATTCAATGCCGATCTGGTATCAAATTTCGACCCTAATTTGCCGGAAGTTAATATTGTATCGCAGGATGTTGGGCGGGTGTTGCTTAATATGTTCACCAACGCGTTTTACGCCGTACACCAAAAGCAAAAAACCGTAGGCGGCGACTTTAAACCAAAGGTAGAAGTAAGTACGAAAGTTATATCATCTGCAAAGGGGAAAGAGGTCGAGATCATCGTAAAAGACAATGGCAGCGGCATCCCGGATGCTATCAAGGATAAAATTATGCAGCCCTTCTTCACCACTAAACCGGCAGGTGAGGGTACAGGCCTGGGCTTATCACTTAGTTATGATATCATTGTTAAAGCCCACAAAGGGCACATCAATATCGAAAGCAAAGAGGGTGAAGGCACATCATTTGTCATTACCTTACCGCTGGCATAATTTGCGGTTCAACATTACCATAAAACAGAATTAACTACCTTTACCTGCCATATGAAAATATTAGTTGTAGACGACGAAGCAGACGTTCAGCCGCTTTTTTTACAGCGTTTCCGGAAGGAAATCAAAAACCACGAAGTAGAATTTGACTTTGCACAGTCGGGCGAGGACGCATTGGACTACCTGAAAGACAAGCACTCGGAAGTGGTGCTCATCCTGTCGGACATTAACATGCCTGGCATGAGCGGGATAGAGTTGCTTATACACATCCGCGAGGATTTCCCTACCCCGCCACCACCCGTGGTAATGATGATAACCGCCTATGGCGACGACGAGAATTACGAGCAGGCGATGGCTAAAGGCGCGGATGATTTCCTGACCAAGCCGCTTGATTTTAACTTACTGAAAGAAAAACTTAAAACCTTATAGCACAATGGCTAAGATACTGGTAGTGGATGACGAGGCTGATTTGGAGGTACTGGTAAAACAGAAGTTTCGGCGCAAGATAAGGGAAAGTGAGTATGAATTTATCTTCGCGGCCAACGGCGAAGAGGCTTTAGCGCGCATTAAAGAGCACCCCGATCTGGATATTATCCTGTCGGATATTAATATGCCCGTGATGGACGGCCTTACCCTGCTTACGCACCTGCCCGATGCCAACCCCATGTTAAAAGCGGTTGTAGTATCTGCCTATGGCGATATGCAAAACATCCGTACCGCCATGAACCGTGGCGCTTATGATTTTGTGATGAAGCCGGTAGACTTTGAGGACCTGGAACTGACCATGCAGCGTACCATTACCTATGTAAGGCAATTGCAGGCAACGTTTAAGGCCATTAAGGAGAACAATATCCTAAAGATGTACGTGGACGAGAATGTGCTGAATTTTATGGCCCACAAGGAGTTTGAAGGCAGCCTCATGAAGAACGAGTTGCTGGAAGCGACCGTGATGTTTGTGGATGTTTGCGGCTTTACAGCCATTACCGAGCATATCCCGGCCAACACTGTGGTTAACCTGCTAAACGGACTGTTCGATAAAATAGTAAAGGAAATTATAGCCCAGGGTGGGCATGTAGATAAATTTATGGGCGATGCTATTATGGCGGTTTTCCGTGGCGAATTCCATTTGGATAGGGCGATAGATGCGGCCCTGTCTGTAAAGGCGCACCTATCCAACGAGCCCAAGATAGACGCCGGTAACGGTAAGATCTTCAAACCAAATATTTCGGTAGGGATCAACAGCGGCGAAATGATATCGGGCAACATCGGTTCAGCATCATTAAAAAGGCTGGATTATACCGTAATAGGCGACTCCGTAAACCTCGCCCAGCGCCTGCAAGGTATAGCCACCGCCGGCCAGATCATCATCACCGAGGATGTGTTCCACAAAACCAAAGAATCGTTCCAATGCAGACCAAATGGCGAGTTTACGCTGAAAAATAAGCTAAAACCTGTTAATACTTATGAGGTAGTAGAGTAAGGGGGAATAATAATATGAATGATGAATTTCGAATATTCAATGTCGAATTTACTTCATTATTCTGTGTTCGATATTAAAAATTCGTTATTCCTTTTGACTTTAAACCTTCTACTTCCTCAGTGCCTTGCCCTGCGTTTCAATACCCCACCCGCGGCTTCTTTGATAATACTGGTAAAGATGAATGCTTTAGGGTCTATCTCGTGCACCATGTTGCGCAATCGCCTTAACTCTAAACGGGTTACTACGGTAAACACAATATCTACTGGGTGGCTTACGTCGAAGCTTTCTTTCAGGAAACCGCGCTCGCCTTTGTAAATGGTAATGCCGCGACTAAGCTGTTTAACCAGCATCTCTTTGATCAGCGCGTTTTGGCCGGAGATGATGGTTACGCCGGTGTATTCTTCCAATCCTTCTATCACAAAGTTGATCATCCGGGAAGCTGTATAATAGGTGATGATAGAGTATAGAGAGGTAACAAAACCCACCTCTAAGGCTGCTATCAGGAAAATGACAACATTGATGCCGAGTATGATCTCGCTTATGGTAAAGCTGATGCGTTTGCCGGTATAAAGTGCCAATACTTCTATACCATCCAGCGCGCAGCCGCCACGTATGGCCAAACCAATACCAGTGCCCATAAATACGCCGCCAAAAATGGATACCAATAGTTTATCTGAAGTGATCTTATCCGGGTAAGGCAGGTAAAGCAGGCATAGGGCCAACCCGATTATAGCCAGCATAGTGCGTATAGCAAATGTTTTATTTACCTGCAGCGCGCCCATAATAATGAAGGGTATGTTAGCCAGTATAATTACGTAGGCGATATTAACATGGTAAAGCTCGTGGATCAACAGTGAGATACCCGTTACCCCGCCATCAAAAA
Organism: Mucilaginibacter sp. UYNi724; assembly: GCF_054057495.1. Taxonomy (NCBI): domain Bacteria; kingdom Pseudomonadati; phylum Bacteroidota; class Sphingobacteriia; order Sphingobacteriales; family Sphingobacteriaceae; genus Mucilaginibacter; species Mucilaginibacter sp. UYNi724. The sequence goes on from NZ_JBSRZI010000003.1 coordinate 315,874, forward strand.
AGGCATTGGGTATCAGGAAGCTTTTTAAGGCAAACCCGCAAAACAAAATGCCTATAATAGTATAAATGGTGTCTGTTACAATTGATTTAGCATTTGGGGGTGTACTCATTTCGGCGATAGTAGTTTTATTTTGTAAATCTCTTAAATTTTCCTGTTTTTTTGGAGACCTATTTTTTAACGATGTGGCGGTGAAATAATGATGGCTTTGCAGAAAGGTAATCTGCGTTTTGTCCCACTCGTTGATGTCGGCTCCAGATCCAAGCGCCTGCATTTCCTTGAAAAGCTTATTACCTATTGGGATAAAATCCTTTCGGCCCAAATAATCCAGGTCGGCATCGCAAATGATCTCCTCCAGCAGGCTGGCAGGTTGTTGCGGCAATTGGGTGGCCATTATTATGGTGCAAATCCGGGCTATATCATCAGCGCTGTAGCCAAACCGCGGCAGTGCATCACGGGCAATATCGCAGGAGGCCAGTTCATGGTCTTTAACGCTTTTCAGATATCCGCTATCGTGGTAAAGGGCGGCAACAAGTAGAAGCTTCGTATCGGTTTCGTTTATGTTTTCATACTCCGCGATGGTTGCGGCAGAATGATAAACATCGAGGGTATGGTCCACATTGTGGTAGTAGAATTGTACGGGCAATTCGTCCCGTAGCTTGTCTAAAACATATTTTCCCTCGGGGCTATTAACCAGATCCATCATTGTTGCGCTAAGATATTAATTTGAGGGGAAAGTAAGGGCTTTGCTGTTTAAGAGTTTACTCACCCCGACTACGCTCCGCTGGTCGACCCTCTGTGCTTCGCAAAGAGGGTAAGAAAAAATAAATTTTTTTACCAGCTTTCCACTCAACGAAGAGAGGGTGGCCGAGCGAAGCAAGGACCGGGTAATAAAATAGCCGATAGAGGAGGTTTTTTTCACCCAGTCTGCTTCACAAAGAAGATGGGAAAAAAAAAAATTTTTTTAAACCCTCTTTCCGCGCAGCGAAGAGAGGGTGGTCTGGCAAAGCAATGACAGGGTGAGTAAATTAGCCGATAGAGGAGGCTTTTTGTCACCCCAACCTGATTTTGTGACCAGAACGTCATATAAACACGGTTTAGATGCAACAGCACATGTTTAGCACTAATTTTGACTAACAATTACAACAAAGCGGCTGTTATTATCCGCAGTAATATGACTACCATGAGCGCAAACAATTTAGCAGATATAAAATATTCGGTATTAGACCTGGCGTCCGTTACGGAGGGCAGCACCCCGGCAAATAGCTTCAAAAAAAGCATGGACGTAGCCCAACTTGCCGAAAAGATTGGATACACGCGTTACTGGTTTGCCGAACATCATAACATGATGAACGTTGCCAGTTCGGCTACATCGGTACTTATCGGGTATATAGCCGGTGGTACGTCGAAAATTCGTGTTGGCTCAGGTGGTATCATGCTGCCCAACCACGCGCCGCTTATTGTGGCCGAGCAATTTGGCACGCTTGCATCGCTTTACCCCGGCAGGATAGATTTAGGTTTAGGCCGCGCGCCGGGCACCGACCAGGTAACCGCCCTTGCCATCCGTGGCGAAAATTTTAACGCAGCGCATAATTTCCCCCGGGACATCGTAAAACTGCAAACTTATTTCTCGGCAGATAACGCCAATAGTAAGGTAAGGGCGATCCCCGGCGAAGGATTGGACATCCCTATCTGGGTATTAGGTTCCAGTACCGATAGTGCCAAGGTTGCCGCCGCGTTTGGTTTGCCGTATGCCTTTGCCAGTCATTTTGCGCCAACTTATTTTAAAGAGGCTATCCAGATCTACCGTGATAACTTTAAACCATCCGAATACCTGCAAAAGCCTTACGTAATGGCTTGCGTTAACGTGGTTGCTGCCGACACGGATAAAGAAGCGGAATACTTGTCTACCTCCGTGAAGCAATTTTTTATGGGTGTAGTAACCGGCAAACGCCAACTATTGCCACCTCCTGTTAAAAGCATGGATAGCGTTTGGAACGTTTTCGAAGAAGAAGCCGTAATGCAGATGCTGGCTTATTCGTTTATTGGCGGCCCGGAAAAGATCAAGGCAGAATTAGATGCTTTTGTAGAAGAAACCGGCATAGATGAGATTATGGCGACCACGCATATCTTTGACCATCAATCTCGTATGTACTCTTACAAGGTTTTTGCGGATATCATTCGCACAGCGGCCTTTGCGCCTTTAGCATAATTAACCATAACAGTATATACTGCCCGCATCCGCAAGGATAGCGGGCTTTTTTGTGAAAATTTCTAAATTTCTTAACAATTACCTACAACAAACAGGCGTATTAAATGTACTTTAGTCTGTAAAATGCTGTTTCAATAATTTACGGCACAATATCTATCAATGAGTAAAGTATTTACAATAACAGAGGGACTTGAAAACTTAGGCGCCATGAGCACCGGTGGCCAGGGCTCGGTATATAAAGGCCGACGCATGGGGCCCGTACTAACAGCCATAAAACTGCTGCCAACACCGATACATACCGAAAGCGAGGATGATAAAAACTTTCGCAATTTTAGGAATGAGGTTACCAAGCTGCAAAAGGTAAACGAGCAGCCAAACCCAAATGTGGTAAAGATTTTAAGTTCGGGTATTACCGATAGCGGCTCGTTCCCCTACATCGAGATGGAATACATCGAAGGCCCCGACCTTTGCGAACTGCTTAAATCGCCACACGAGAAGATCTTCATGCTTAAGGAAGTGATCCGCGTGGCAGATCAGCTGGCGAGTGCCCTGGCGCATTGCCACAACGTAGGGGTAAAGCATGGGGATGTTAAAAGCAATAATGTAAAATATAACATCCATAACGGTAACTACGTGCTCCTGGACTTTGGTTTAGCTATTATGAGTGAGGAGCAGCGCCGCACCAGCATTCGCCATGCGGGGGCTATCGAATTTATGGCACCCGAGCAGCACGAGGGCAAAATGCTGATGGAAACGGATATTTATAGTTACGGTATTATCTTGTATGAACTGCTTACCGGCGAGGTTCCGTTCCCGCTGCATGGCGGTGGCGATGCAGGCCGTAACGCGGTAATGCTGGCTCATATAGAAACCCCTGTACCCGATCTGCTCACGGCCCGCCGTAATTCGCTTCCCGATAGTTGGGACGATGAAAAGAAAGGCCACGAAATGCAGGTGCCCAAATGGTTATTGAACCTGATCGAAAAATGCCTGCAAAAAGCACCTAAAGACAGATTTAGCAATGGTACGCTTTTGCACGATGCGATTATAAAGGGCAGCATCAGCGCATCTGATGGTTTCGACTTGACAGGTGGATTGAGTAACGCCGCCCTGCGCAGCGAGAATGAACGCCTCCACAACAAACTGATGCTGTACCAACAGGCTGGCCCGCCGCCTGCACCGGTTGTTAGCGAACCTATTGAAGATCCATCGCGGGTATCGCTGTCAAAGCCGTATTACTATACGGTGATGACTTTGCTGGTTTTGTTTATGGGCTTTTCGGTTTACTCAACCCTATTGAAAAAGCAAGGTCCGCCAAAACAGATCAACCAGGATTCGTTACAGAATAGTGCGAGCAAAGGTGATCCGGGTGTGAATTTCGGCTCAAAATTCCCGACGGATAATGCAGCCAAAGTGGATAGCGTACCAAAGGTTAGGGATACGGTTGTTAAGAAGCCTGTAGTAATACCACCACAAAAGCCCGAGCCGGATACTGCTAAAACAGAACCGGACACAACAATTAATCCGTAAGGAATTTCCGTCCCGATAATTATTGGGATTAGTAATAAACGTATAGAATTTAGTGCCGAGAGCTATCGGGATTATTAATTAGAATTGAAATATAAATGACCTCAACACCAAATTTTTGGCAACGAATAGGTATTCAGGATTGGTTTTTGACCAACGAAAGCACTGAGAAGGCAAAGGCCAAAGCTCTTACGCCCGATACGGTTTACAGCTACATAGTAGATAAATTCCGCGACTCTATCAAGGACCTTTCCTTTGCAGACCGGGTGGTGTTTTACCATGAGTTTATCATCAGCTTTAATGCCGACGATTACAAGGAGTTTGTAGCCGATAAACAGGGCATCTTTGGCTTGATAGTACAGGAAACGGTTACCAAGTTTTACGAGATATTGAAGGAATACCGCGCGCAGGGTAAAACCGTGAAACCATCGGGCTCTAAGTGGGTGTTCCGCCTGGTATCGCACCCGGATTATGCCCGTGGCGATAAAGGGTTTATAGGTAAATTACTGCCGGACAATAACCAGAAGGAGCAAAACCTGCGGGTGACTTTTATCCCTCGCCAAACGGGTATCGCCCAAACATTTGATGTAAGCCAGGAAGCTTTAAAAGGCTTTACCTACTATAGCGAGGGTTATTTCGAGATCCCGTATGAAGAGGAACTGGAGCCGCAGGAAGAAAAAGCCGCCAAAGCATCGGCCAATATCGCAAGGTTAGAAACCATTATTCCCGACCAGCAATTCGCAGGCAAAAAGGTGGAATACTTTATGACGGATGAAGACCTTATCGTATCCGGCAGTGAAGAAACCCGCGAGGATTCGAACATATTTACTATCCCAAGCGATTGGGTGAATGCGCCGCACCTGCACATCAGGTATAACAAGGCCGATGGTAAATTTTACCTGGCATCTTTCGGTGAGATAACTACATTGAATGAAGTTACGGTTGAGCGTAGTGAGATCAACGCGCCAAAATGGGTGGAGTTGCCCGTAAACTCGCGTATGTTGCTGAACGGTATCATCGGTTTAAATCTCTTTAAAGCATAAGTATATATGTCGCAAATATTATCCATAGGCTTATTAGGTATAGGGTTTTGCCTGTTGGTAACCCATTTTATTGATATTAAAAAATCAGGTAAACGCAATGGCTGAAAACTATTTTGGATTAACCGACACCGGCAAGGTACGTACCAATAACGAGGACACCTTTATCACCCAAAAGGTAATGGGCGGCCGCATGTTATTGGCTTCGGTAATAGACGGGGTTGGGGGCTACAACGGCGGCGAAGTTGCTGCGGCCATAGCTAAAGATATTTTCATTGATCGCCTTAGCGGCCTGCAGGGCGAGATCATCCCGGGTATGATAGATGCCTTTAAATTGGCAAGTGCTAAAATCTCTGATAAAAAGGCAAGCGACAAAGAACTGGATAGCATGGCCTGCGTAGCAACCATGGCTTTGGTTGACGTGGAGCATAACCAGTTTTTTTACGCGCATGTTGGCGATACCCGTTTATATTTATTGCGCGATAATTCTCTGGTGAAGATCTCTAAAGACCATTCTTTTGTAGGCTTTTTAGAGGATAGCGGGAGGCTTACAGAAGATGCCGCCATGAACCACCCCAAACGTAACGAAATAAACAAAGCCCTTGGTTTTACCAGCCAGATAGATACCGACGAAAGTTTTATAGAAACAGGCCAATCGCCGTTTTTACCGGGGGATATGCTGCTGCTTTGCAGCGATGGCCTTACCGACATGGTAGACCGCACCGCTATATTGGATATTATCACCCAGAATATTCCGTTGCAGGAAAAAGCTGTTCAGCTTATAAATACCGCCAATGATAACGGCGGCCGTGATAACGTAACGGTTGTATTGGTACAAAACGATAAACCACAACAAAGGCCGCAGGCCACCATGCCGGCGTCATCGCCCTTAAAAAGGAATGATGAGAACGATGATGGCATAACATCGGTGCGTACCGCATCAAAACCACTCCAACAAACAGAACCCCCTATGGCTCAAAATAAAAGTAACGGACTATCTATTATACTCGGGCTGCTTTGCCTCGTGTTTTTAGCTTCAACCATTTGGTTGTATATGTCGCAACACAAACCGGCAAAAGCAATGGTTGCAGGCGGTACACCAACACAAAAGCTGCGCAACGCCGATGAGGTGAAACTACAGGATGCCATAGATGCTTTTAAGGGTGATACATTAGTACTGTCGGACACTTCATTTAAGAAACCTATCATTATTACCGATACCCTGCACATTGACCAGGATAGCATATATATCCGTATAATAGGTGATATAGTTTTGCAGCGCGATACCGCATACAAAGGCCCGGCATTATCCGTAGCTAAGGATAGCAAAGTGGTGGTTTTAGAAAATCTTAAATTTGAGGGTTTCGATGTAGCTATCGACCTGCAAAATACGGACTTGTTTTTAAAAAACACGCAGTTTATGAATTGCCGCCTGCCCCTCCAACGTAAATACGAACTGGTTGCCAATAAATCCGTAACCGCCGATTTCCCGGCTACAAAAATTAACCCGCAAGCTGTTAAACCCAAAACCCCTGAAAAGCCAAATGGAGCCCGATAAGATCCAAACGGAAACCCGCTGGAAGGAAAGGGTTTTCCTGTTACTGATAAGTGTTTTATTTGTGTTCCTGTTCTTCAGGCTTTACACCGTTGTGCAAACCCGTTTTGCTGATGTGGATAAGCGGATGGGCGACGGCACCATGATAAACCTAAACGCGCCCGACCCGGCAGGGCAGTTAAAAACCTTGCTTACCAAAGGCTATTACTTTGAAGATAAGCGCGATATCAACCTTATTACCCAAACGGTTGCCAACAACATAGGCACCGGGCAAAAAATTGATAATATAGGAGAACTAAACAAGCGCAAATATTTTATTACTGCCGATGACGCTTTTCAGCAAGGCGGCGAATCATTTAAGGCGCGGGTTAATGCATCGCGGTCGTTATTAGGATACACGGGCGAAGATTCCACGCTGTTTGTAAGCGAGCGTAGTAATCCTGTAAAAGTACCTGCCGTTACCGATTTGGCTATGGGCAAGTACAGTATCAGCGGCATTATCACTAATAAAAAACAGCCTGTGGCGGGCGTGTTGATCCGTATGGATATGATATTGCCGCAGGATAGTATTTTTACCGATGAAGAGCTTGACGAACTAAAGCCTGTTACCGAAACCGGCAATGGCTTAAAAAAAACTTACCTGCCCGATAGTGCCGGCAAAAAACGCCTGCAAGCCTTAACTGCCTATGCCCGTACTAACGAGCAGGGCGTTGCCGAGTTTAAAAATTTACCCGAAGGCAAAGCCTTTAAATTATTGCCATTGCAACCCGGCTTTCAGTTTGGTACATCGCAGGGTGTGCAAAATTTGGATGAGGATGCAAGTTTAACTTTTAGCCAGTCGCCCCATACCATCAGGTTGTTTTCTACAAGAGACTTTAACATCCTTAAGAAAGAGAAATCTCTCATTATCCGTACCCCGGCCGAGTTTAATAAATGGTTCCTGATTATCGCGGGTACGTTTATTGGGGCGTTCCTGTTTGTGCATGTTTTACTGTCGTGGAAGTTCAGCACATCAGATCAGCTGATCTTACCTGTGGTGATGATTCTCGCTGGCTTGTCATTCCTCACCTTGCTAAGCTTACAAGACCCGCTTCGCGATAGGTTTTTGGCGAAAGATATGCTGGTTTTCCTGGGCATTGGTTTGGTGGCCATGCTGGTAATGCTGCAATTGAAGCTACGCCGCTTTACGCCCGATTCATGGATTTATCGCATGCTGGTATTCAAAAACAGCCGTAACGCGGCTAATGGCTGGCCATGGGTGGTGCTTGCTGCAACCTTATTAGCCATGACCATTAAGTTTGGTACCGGCCCAGAGGGTAGCGGTGTAAAGGTTAACCTCTTCGGTTTTCAGCCCAGCGAGATCGTTAAATACCTCATTATCCTTTTCCTGGCGGGATTTTTTGCCGCTAATGAAAAGTTGATCAGCGAGTACACCAGTTGGAGCAAACGCTGGTCGTTTTTCTCCTTCGCGTTAATAGCCATTTTGGTTACGCTGCTGTTGTTCCTGCTACTGGGCGATCTGGGGCCGGCGATGGTGGTATGCTTTACGTTTATCGTATTGTTCTCTTTCTCTCGTGGTGATTTTATGTTTATGGCGGGCGCGGTGGTGCTATACGTCATCGTATCATGGGTAGTGAAGAATGTTTGGCTTTCGGCGTTGATAACCGCGGCTATTGCAGCCCTGTTCATGCTTTTCAAACGCAAGCAATTGAGCGAATCTGCCATGATGGTACTCATTATTATGGCGGCCTTTTTAACTATTGATCAGATACCATACTTAGGTAAGCTGTTCCCCGGCCCGGTACAGCGTCTTGTAGATCGTAAAGCCATTTGGCAGGATGCCTGGAATAACGAAGTTTACGGTGGTGACCAGGTTGCCAACGGCCTTTGGGCCATGAGCAGCGGCGGCGTAAGCGGCCAGGGCGTAGGCGAGGGCTTTGCCAAAACCATCCCCGAGGCGCATACTGATATGATATTGCCATCAATGGGCGAGGAATTTGGGTGGACTGGTATCGTCTGCATCTTCGTACTATTTTTGGTTTACCTGCACCGGTCTATACTTATAGGGCGGCGAACGGGTACACCGTTCCTGTTTTACCTTTGCGCGGGGATAGGCGTATCTACCTTTGTGCAATTCCTGCTGATAGCAGGTGGCTCAACCGGGGCATTGCCGTTGTCGGGGGTGTCGTTACCATTCCAGAGTTACGGCGGGTCGTCGTTGGTGGCCAACTTGCTGGCGTCTGGCTTTTTGCTGTCGGCATCGTTGGTGAGGGGCACACCGATACAAATGAATTATATATCCCGCCAGCAGGATAAAAACCTGGTGCCGGCGTTGATGGCCGCTTTTGTGGCCGTTACATTATTAACGGTAAACGTATCGCGTTACCTGTTCAACAATAAAAAGTGGGTGGTGCAACCGGCTTTAGTTGCCGATAAAAGCGGCGCGAGGATGTTCAGTTATAACCCGCGGATAGCTATTTTGATGAACAGGCTACAAGCTGGTGATCTGTACGACCGTACCGGGACATTACTTGCAACCAGCAAGCCCGACCTGGTGAAAAAGCAACACCGCAAACTGGTACTGGCAGGTGCACAGGATTATAACATCGATTCGGCCATGCATAAAAGGCTGGACAGGTATTACCCGTTTGACGCGCAAATGTTCTTTTGGACAGGTGATGCCAATACCGGCGTTTTCAACGGCAGCCCCAACGGGTACTTTGCCGAATATGAGCATGCTGCAGAACTTCGGGGTTTTAAAATGCCCACGGAAAAATATAATGTTACCGCCAACCGCTACCAGGAAGACCGCTTTTTAGCGAGAGGCGTTAAAGAAATGGCAGTAGTTAAAAAAGACTATAGCGAGATAGCCCCATTGCTTATTGCAGGTATCAACAGTAAAGAGGTGGAAGCCTTTAAAAACCGTAACCGGGATGTAAAACTGACGATGGATGCAGGCCTGCAAACCAGCATCCAAACTTCTATGGCTACCGATACTTCCTTGCTGGATAACCGCGTATCTGTAGTGGTGATGGAATCTAATACAGGGGATGTGCTTACATCTGCCAATTACCCGTTGCCACCCGTTCACGATTGGGAAAAGCTGACCATGAGTTACTACGAGCAAAATCAGCTTTCGCAATGGACAACCACGCAGGACCTGGGTTTCACCCTCGCAACGCAACCCGGCTCAACAGCTAAATTGGCTACATCCATAGCGTCGTTCAATAAATTGGGGTTGGCCGCTGCCGATAAAAAGTTTAATGTTGAAAGTTACGAGCGCATCCGTACCAAAGGTTTGGAGCCTGATGAAACAGGTTTGATAACCCTGGAGCGTGCCGTAGCTAAATCAAATAACGTGTATTTTATTAAGTTGGCTAACCAGGAACACTTGCAGGAAGATATGGCAACCGTGTACTTAAAAACCGGGATGTTCCTTCATGGGGTAGGCGGTTACTACTACGGTCGCGGTAAAGAAAACGCCGCGCAGGAAGATAAGTGGCGCGAGCTATGGCGCAAAACAGAGTTTAACACCAAACCGAAATACAACCCTAATAATATCCGCAAAACCCGTGCAAAGGGTATCTCGGGTATGGCATGGGGGCAAGGCGAGTTGATCGCTACGCCGGCATCTGTCGCGCGTATGGCATCAGGTATCGCCAATCAGGGTACTATACTACCAAACCGATATGTGTTAAAGGTGGCAGATTCGGCAACAACGGTTAAAACCGGCATCAAACTGACCAATGATCCTAAATACGCGGCCTTGCTTCGCCAGTATATGATAGAGCAAAGCGCGCCGAAAGAATCGATCTTGGGCCTTGCGGTTGCAGGTAAAACAGGTACGCCCGAACGGATCTGGAAAAAACAGCAAATAAATGATGGCTGGTATGTATTTTTCGCGCCAAAGGCGGATGGCAGCGGTAATATGGTGGTTTGCGTGCGGATAGAGTCGACAAAAGGCTCGTCTGATGCGGTGAGATTGGCAGCCAAGCATGTGATACCGTTCCTTAAAGAAAAAGGATACATTAAAAGCATCAAAGAGCAAACAAGTGAATAACCCTTGGGTTTAGCATAATATATATACGATTTTTTGGTTCAATAATAAGTACTACAGCGAAGCATTATGTTTAATTTGTTCAAGAGTGATAAAGCCGACAGGCCGGCAGATGTAAAAAGCATCCGTTACGAGTTGCTGCAATTTATTAAACAGGAATTGCAAAAGGCCGAAGGCGGCGAGGGTGGCAATATAAAAGGCTTGAACCTTTATGTGAATGCCCCCGCATCTGATATCCCGATGTATGAGGCTGCTGTTTACGCCGAACAACCTGAATTATTTAAGGACGAAGTGCAGCGTATTGCCGATGATTACGCGGTTAACCTGCCCCAGAGCTGGTTGATGGAAGTGGTGTTTACAGAAGATTTTCCGCCGGAGGCGATAAAGTCGAACAAGCTGGACGCCGCGTTCTTTATCAAAACAAGTAAAAATTTTATTAAGCAAAGCGCTATAGCTTATATCCGTCCATTAAGTGGCGAAACAGAGCAGAAGGAATATCAATTAACATCCGGGGGGGAGAAGATGCATATTGGCAGAGATAAAAAAGCGCAGGGCGATGACGGTTTTTTCCGCACCAACCATATTGCGTTCCCCAGTGAAAGCCAGAGCGATGGCAATAAATATGTTAGCCGCCAACACGCCCGGATAGAGTGGAATAATGATGCTGGCAGGTTTATGCTTTTTGCTGATGAAGGCGGTGTGCCACCACGAAATAAGATCAAGATCCGCTCGGAAAAAAGTGAGGAGATCATCAAACTTACCTCTACCCATATCGGCCACCAATTACAGGAGGGCGACCAGATCATCCTGGGCGAATCGGCAGTGTTAGAGTTTAGTTATCAACCGGGAGCAAATGAGTAAAGTTTTTACTATAACAGAAGGCTTAGAAAACCTGGGCGCGCTACGCACAGGCGGGCAGGGCTCGGTATATAAAGGCCGGCGCATGGGGCCTGTGCTTACCGCTGTTAAGCTGTTGCCCACACCTATCCACTCAGAAAGTGAGGATGATAAGAACTTCCGCAACTTTAGTAACGAGGTTGCCAAACTGCAAAAGGTAAACGAAGAACCCAATCCCAACGTTGTAAAAATCTTAAGCTCGGGCATTACCGAAAGCGGCTCGTTGCCATATATCGAGATGGAGTACATTGAGGGGCCCGACCTTTGCGAGTTATTGCAGCCACCACACGAAAAGGTCTTCATGCTAAAAGAGGCCATCCGCGTGGCCGACCAGTTGGCTGGGGCTTTGGCGCATTGCCATAAGGTGGGCGTAAAGCATGGCGATATTAAAAGTAATAACGTAAAATATAACGTCCACACCGGTAATTACGTACTGCTTGATTTTGGCCTCGCCATTATGAGCGAGGAAGAGCGCCGGAGCAGCATCCGCCATGCCGGGGCTATTGAATTTATGGCACCCGAGCAGCATGATGGCGCTATGCTATTGCAAACGGATGTTTATAGCTACGGTATCATCCTTTACGAATTATTGACAGGCCAGGTGCCGTTCCCGCTTACAGGCAATGGCGAAACCGGCCGTAATGCCATTATGCTTGCCCACATGGAAGCCCCCGTCCCAGACCTGCGGGATGCCCGGAGAAAAAGCATGACGAATGCATGGACTACCCTAAAGCAAACCCAGGAACTTCAAGTACCCCAATGGCTGTTGAATGTAATAGATAAATGCCTGCAAAAATCACCCAATGCCCGTTTTAAAAATGGGATGGAACTGCATGATGCCATTATTAATGGCAGCCTATCTGCAGATGGTAAGTTAAGCACAGCCGCTATCCAGGTAGAGAACGAGCGGTTGGAGATGATGGTAGCTCAATACCAGCAGGACGAGGCTAAAAAAGAAGGGCAACTGATTTCCTTAAAACATTACGCCAACGAAACCGGAGCGCATTTTAATGATGCCAAAGGTGTTTACGAGCGGAACAACGAACTAGTGTTTTTGCCTAAGAAAGCGCTTGCAGGCATTGTAACCGTATCATTAATACTTTTAGCGTTGTCAGTATATTCGTTTTTTAATAGGTCCGCTACAGATAATGTTAAAACAGTTTATATAAGCCCTACAGATTATTTAAAACCGCCGATGATATTGAGGCCATATGCTCACGATAGCGTGATGAGGGCTTATAACCGCAAGCTAAATGCAGCGAAAAGAGCTGCCGCAAGCAAGGCAATACTTGCTGCCTCAACAGATTCTATAACTGTAAAACCTTATCCTGTTAAGAAGAAGAAGCGTAAAAAGTTCCTCGGAATTTTCTAAATTTCGTAGATGAAAAAGATTTTGCTACTTTTGTGGATTATTTGCATTGGCTTCACTACCGTTGCTCAAAAGGTTAAGCCCTTTAAGGTGCTTGCGCTTTATGAGAATGGCGGCCATCATGTGGAATATTCTAAACGCGCCAAGATTTGGCTAAACCAATTGGCAACCAAAAAAGGTTTTACGATAGATTATATCCAAAACACCGGCGAGATCAACGAGGCTTTTTTAACCAAATACCAACTTTTCATTCAGCTTGATTATGCCCCCTATGCCTGGAAACCGGCGGCATCCGCAGCGTTTGAAAAATACATCAACGAGGGCAGGGGAGGCTGGATAGGTTTCCATCACGCTACTTTGCTGGGCGAGTTTGACGGTTACCCTATGTGGGATTGGTTCTCGCGATTTATGGGCGGCATAAAGTGGACGGATTATATAGCCACATTTGCAAGCGGTAAGGTAAATGTGGAGGATAAGCAGCATCCGTTGATGAGGGGTGTGCCGGCATCGTTCATCGTTAAACAGGAGGAGTGGTACACTTACGATAAAAGCCCACGGCCAAATGTGCGTGTGCTGGCCGGTGTTGATGAAAAAAGCTATCGGCCCAAACAAACTAAAGTTACCATGGGCGACCATCCCGTAGTGTGGACAAACCCGCATTATAAAGCACGAAACGTTTATATTTTTATGGGGCATTCACCCAACTTGTTTGATAACCCGGCTTACACCAGGTTGTTTAGCAACGCTATTTTTTGGGCTGCAGGCAGGTAATTATTTAACAGGAGAGTCGATATTCAAACTCTTGAATATGTTGGTATCCGGTTGTTTATCGGTGTTGTTATAGCCACCGTTTAAAATACTTTGACCAGTTGTAGCGGGATTAGCACCATAACCTAAAGGCCATTTATCTTTAGTGTTGGTGATGTTTAAACCGGCCATTGAAGCGGCTTGCAAGCAAAAATCAGTACAGTTATTATTGCTGAGATGATAATCCAGGTCGCCGTATTTTTTGGTAAGGTTAAGGATGCGTTCAAAACTCTTTTTAGAAATAAATTTGCCCACTACCTCGTCCCACTGGTGGCTGGCATCGTCTTTCAGTTGCCCTTCGGCAGATGGATCCCACGGAGTGGCGAACAGAATCTTTTCTTTTTTTGGATAAAAACCGAATGAACAGGTTACGTAGGTAGAATCAGCGTTATATTTAATCAGCGTAATAAAAGTATGGCCTGTATTGCTGAATTTAAATACCTGCGGCTTGCCAGATACCGGTTGCTTCACGTGGAAAAGCAAGGCGTACGCAACAGTGGCTTTACCGTCATTAAAAGTACCTGCTATCTTTTTGTAATTTGTAAATTTGCTTTTGGATCTTTTTAAAATCTCGTTTTGCCGGTTAAGTAACGAATCATCTTTGGCATTGATGGGCAGTTCTTCTATATTAAGATCGTCGTCGTCTTCGGCTAAATTAGCTTCGCTTTTGCGGGCTTTTTTATTAGCCTTGTCAATTGTTTTGAAAAAACATTTCATAGCCAGTGGGTACAGTTTTAACCGTGCAAAAAGGTTGGCAAAACGATATAGGGCTTTATTGTTCTTTTCGTTCTCGGCTACGGTGTTGCCTAACTCCAGTTGTTTTAAGTAACTCATTAACTGCTTGCGCTCCTGTGATTTGTTCAGGTTTAGCGATATTGTTTTTTGCAGTTTATTATCATCATCGTCATCAAAAATGTTGGCGGCGGTGGCGGTAGTGAAAGCGGTAGTTTCTTTTCCTTCGCTAAATGGCAGGGGTTGGTTGGTGGTATCGGGCCTTGGTGCACGGTAAGGCATAGATGCCGACATTTGGGCACGGGCTATTGTAAAGCTGCTGCTTATGAGCAGTACTAAAAGTATCGGCTTAAATAAAAAGTATAGTGTAGGGCTCTTCATTTTTAATATTGTGATTGATAAGGTAACGCGTTTAGGCGGGAGGAATCCTATCAGCAACAACAATATGCTTTTATTATAACACATACCAACATACATGCATTATGTGATAAATATAGTAACTAATAAACGCGTTACACAAACGACACAATAATTTTACATTATTTAACATTGCAACTACATATTTTTAGCTTTGCGCTACGTTTAATAGCTACTAATTAATTTGAATGAGCAACGACCTGCACTGCCCGGTAGACCATATTAAAGTGAACGAGAATAAAATTAGAATGATTGCCTTGTTGGTACTTATCCTTGCCGTGTTCTTTGTGTTCACAGGTTATAATTTCATCATAATGCTGCTGGTGTTCGATTTTTTTACCCGCACTTTTAATAAGCAAAAGTATAGTCCGCTGGGATGGCTGGCCGATAGGTTGGTAGTCCGTTTCAAGATTCCCTACAAACCTACCGACCGTGGCCCCAAGCGCTTCGCGGCAGGCATGGGTTTCTTTTTTGTATCGATAATGCTTACTGGGGCCATTGCAGAATGGACAGTTTTGTTGCTGCCTATTGCCGCACTGCTCTGCATTTTTGCCTTTCTGGAGTCGTTCAGTGGGTTTTGTGTGGGGTGTTATGTATATACAGGTTTAAAATGGGTAAGAGGGAGGTTTGCTAAAGGGTAATCCAGAACCACTACATTTATAACTTATGTAGTCCTATACAACTAGTTAGAATAATTTACTCTTAAAACGGCTAATATTGAATAACAATGCTAATAACCAAATACTTACATTTGTTTAACGTCAATTTTATTTGACGTGCCCGGTTAACTAATGGATATAAAACAATATATAGAAAGCGGCATCCTCGAGGAGTATATCCTCGGTTTACTTAACAATGAACAACAACAAGACGTTGATCGCTTAAGCTTACTATATCCTGAAATTAAATCTGAGCTAACCGCTATTGAGCTCGCTATAGAAAAACTGGGAACCCTTATCGCTATTGCGCCGTCTGAGAAGGCTAAAAGCAGGTTGCTGTCTACCCTTGGTTTTTATGCGCCTTTGGACATAAACAATCTACCGCTAACCAATAGCGAAGCTAATCACCTGCAATGGTTAGAGGCCTTGAAACATCTTATCCCCGAAAATCCTGACCAGGATGTTTTTGCTGAGGTTTTAACTAACGTTCCACAATTGTCCCAAGTATTAGTGGTGACAAAATGTGATGTTCCCGAAGAGATCCACGGCGATCTAATAGAAAGTTTTTTTATTTTGAAAGGCGAATGTGTGTGTACTGTTGGTGATGAAACATTTCACCTGCACGGCGGTAGTTTCCTGGAGATCCCGTTGAACGTAGAGCATACTATCAAAATTGTATCGCCTTACGTAGTTGGTATTTTGCAGCACAGGATGCTGGAGGAATAAGCTAATCCATAATTATTCTTTGGTTCTATTTAATTGTCAGTTTTTGTCGACCTTTAGAGTTTGCAACACCTAAAACCATGGAAATTCAACACCTCACTATAATTGATATCGCGCAACACGCCAATACTGATGTTTACAAGAATATCCCGGTTGCGTTGGTGAACAACCATGTGGTGAGAATGAGCGTGATGACCGAAGCTTACTTCTGGCATCTCCATCCAAATTCAGACGAAACCTTTCTGGTTATAGAGGGTTCGATATTTATTGATTTGGAAGATAAAACGGTCGAATTGTCAACAAATCAGATATTTACTATCCCCAAAAACGTAATTCACCGCACCCGCCCAAACGGGCGCAGGTCGGTTAACCTAACGTTCGAGAGCGGCAATATGGAAACGGTGCGTATAGAAGCAGCTGCGAAGTAAATATATCGCCTTATAAAATAAGTAAATACCCCGCTATCATGGATTAATACGCCTTGAGTTTTGCATGCACATTGGTGACGGGTTATATAGACTTTGGATGTATTAAAAAGCCTTTTAAAATCTAGGTATCTCTGGTCCGTCGTAGGGTTTCTCAAATGCTGCGGCTATTCTGTGCAAACGGTGCCTGCAACGATGGTTACTTAAGTCGGCCATTAGATCCATATTGTTTTTTACGGCCTGTGCTACGTTATGCTGTGTGGTAGCGCGGTCTACACGTAAGGTTTCGGGTAATTTGGCGTGCTCAAAATATGCCATCAGTTCCTCATCTGTCATGCATCAAAAGTAAAAATAAATGCCATGCTGCGGTCAACATTTAAAAACAATTTGCGCTTTACACCGCTTCTGTTTATAATTGATGTAACAGGGGATATGCCCCTGATATGCTATTTAAACTATAATATATGAATATTGAAAAAGCCATTTTGGCTGGCGGATGCTTTTGGGGGGTTGAGGAATTAATAAGGCACCAACCGGGAGTTATTTCAACTATAGTGGGTTATACAGGCGGCGATGTACCTAACGCCACATATCGTAACCACGGCACACATGCCGAAGGTATAGAAGTTGCTTTTGACCCTGCAGAAACATCTTATCGTAAACTGCTGGAGTACTTTTTCCAGATCCACGACCCAACTACCCGCAACAGGCAGGGGAATGATATAGGGGCATCGTACCGGTCCGCTATTTTTTATTTGGATGAGGCCCAACGCGAAACCGCAAACGCATTAATTGCCGAAATGGAAGCATCGGGCAAATGGCCGGGTAAAATTATAACCGAGGTGGTACCCGCAAGCGATTTTTGGAACGCAGAAGCAGAACACCAGGACTACCTGCAGAAAAACCCATATGGCTACACTTGCCATTTTGAACGCCCGGAATGGAATTTGAGTTAAATGATCTTAATTAAACAAGAAACGCCTTTAGATTTTACCTAAAGGCGTTTCTTGTTTAAATTGATTGCAGAATTTACTTACCTGCAAAAACGAGAGTCATTTTGTTTTTACCGGGTTTGATGCGAATGATCTTGCCGTTATCGGGTTTAGAAAATTTGGCGTCGGGGGTGGCTACCTTGTATGCTAACCCCTGGAATTTGCTGTTGATGCTTTTACTTTCAATTGTGGTGAACGGCAGTTCGGCTTTTGGGGCTACGTTCAGATCTAAAAACCAATTGGTAGCATCCTTACCATTTACCGTTATGGTTAGTTTACGCTCATCCAGATCCATTACCAACATGCCGTTACCAGATTTTAACGGCCAGGCAATATGAAGCTTGCCAGGTTGGGGGTTGGTAATCTTTGGGTTGCCGCCTGTTAGCAAAATCTCTTTGCCGTTCTCGATAGTTTTAAACCGCAGCCCTGCAATATCATCAGGTGTGCTCCATAAGTAGCCATCAACAAACGGTAGGGTATAAAACGAACACACATTGGTTTCTACCTTTTTAGTAAGATAAGCCGATGGTAGTTTTTCATCAAATAAATGGATATCCCTAAAAAGCAACGTGCCCTTTTCCCAAAGCAAATTGGCGCGGTAAAACCTGCTGTTAAACCAAACGGTTTTACGATCGCTGGTGCCAAGGTCATTATTAACCGTTATGGATGTTGCCGGGGTAGTTTTGTACCTTTTACGGAACCAGGTGCCCGATTCTAAAAGTGTTTCAACTTTAACTTTCTTCTCATCCCTCAGCTTTGCTATCAAAGGCATTTGTATCTCAAATCCTTTAGACATGGCATCCCACGTAAACGAATTTTCCTGCCCGGCCTGCGTATATGCAAATTCCATCGATTCGCCCTCTACCATTTCTTTAAAAAACCAATCAACCCATTCCTTGCTTCCGCCTGCTTTGGGGTACACGGGTTCAAGGGTTATAACGCCCTGCCAGGTTGTGCCAAAGCCGGTATCATATTGCCTTACCGGGTCGCTGCCCAGCATCCTGAAAATAGGTACAGGGATTTGGTTCTCGGCGTTTTGGGCCGGCATGTATGAGTTTAACTTGCTTGGATAATAGGCCTGGTTCCAGTAACCGCCCCAAAGAGTGTACCCATCGGTGCCATACTGGTCCTTACAGTTACTGGATGCAACAATGTGATATTTTTGGTAAAGGTAATTTAACGTATGCTCATCAATAAACCACGAGCCAACAGATTTTGGATAGTAACCAAAGATCTGTTTAAAATCTTCCATGTAAACGTCGGCCAGTTTTTCTCTTTCTTCGGGTGTGTAACCTGTAGAGAAGCCGATGTTGGCGTGCCAGTCCCAGGGGTAGCGGCCGCGCCATTTTAACCCCGCTTTTTCTACCATTGGCTGCGGGATCTCCCACCAGGCGCCAATTTCGAAAGAACCGGGAGCAAGGCTTTTAAGTAATTTTTGATAACGTGTATCCATCAGCGCATCATATTGTAACAAAAAGGTTCCGCGCAGTTTGTACTTGTTCATGATCTGCACTTGCTTTACCACGGTTTGGTACAACACGTCCTCGGTCACCAGCGGGTCTCGTGGCTCTAACAGGCGAATAAAGTTTACAATGTTGACTATTTTGGGTTTGACCTTTGGTTTTGGCTTTTCGTTAAATGATGAAAGCGCAGCAATGCAGCTTATGCCCATTATTAAAGCTTTGGCCTTTACGTTTAGTTTCATAGTGATAGTATTGTTTTGTGTATTGTTTAGGCAAACACTACTGGATCAATATCCGAAAGTACGGGTAAAAAAGAATATACAGCCAGTCAACTGTGCCCATCTGTTTCTGTAAGGCTTTTTTTACGGGCAAAAATTAAATTAATTGAAATTTCTTTAGGGGTAAGCATACCGGTTAATTGTCTAATGTCGAAAACCGCGATATATGCAACTGAAAGATTCTGATTTATTAAGAATTACCCGCCATTTAAATGAACCGGCTGATGAACAATTGGGCCATGAAATTGATGTATGGCGGTCTGAATCACCTGACAACGATAAAGCGTACAACGAGCTTTTAAAAGTTTGGAACCTTACCCCGGGCACCCGTGTGCTGGAGCAAATAGATGTAGCGGCAGCTGTTAGCAGGCTCGCTCTTGAATTAACTAATCACGAAGAATACGAACCTGAACCAACAATAACTCCGATACGCAGATCAGCCCTTTGGGGCTGGGCTGCCGGTGTTGCAGCTGCTCTGTTGGTTTCATTTGCTGCTTACTTGTTATACAGCAGTTACAACACTGTAAATTATCTAACCAAAACCACGCAGGGCGCAAAAGATTCGGTATTACTGGCAGATGGGTCTAAAGTTTATATGGATGTATATACCACCGTAAAATATCCCGAAGAATTTAAGGGTAACACCAGGCAGATCTCATTTGTATCAGGTAACGCGTTTTTTAAGATTGCCAAGAATCCGGCTAAGCCATTCCTGATACAAATGGATAGTGTAACCGTAAAGGTTTTAGGTACCTCCTTTAATATTCACGACACTAAAGAGATGGTTAACATTGATGTTAAAACCGGCCGGGTGATGTTTTTTGTGAATGATGTTGAAAAAACGGTTTTAGTAGCCGGCAAAGGGGCGGAGTTTAACAAACATAACGGCAGCCTGCAACTGTTTGACAGCGTTAACCAAAACAGCGATTCGTGGTTAACCGGCGAACTGATCTTTGTAGATGAGCCACTTGCCAAAGTGTTCAAAAAATTAGCAGACCAGTATAAGGTAGAGATCGACCTTGATACAAACCTTAGCGGCCTGGGCAAGCTTAACGCGAAATTTGATAATAGCAAGCTGGAAGAAATTACCGGCGTACTGGTACAAACTTATCCTATTGTTATTAATCGCCTGCCGGGTAAACTGGTGATAAGAAAAGCAAAATAAAACAACTTTACTAAACTATATCTACTTACTAACTGACTCTATGAAAGAAAACTTTTACAAAAAGAAAACTTTTACGGCTCGTAACTTACTGCTCCCCGGGCTATTGCTTTTTTCGGCAGTTAGCGGTAACAGCAGCGCGGCACAGGTTTCGCAGCCATCGAACGGAAAACTCGAACCCTATCTCAAAACCCTTGAGGGCAAGTACCACGTTAGCTTTGTGTACGATGCTGCAGAAATTAATAAGGGGGCATTTATCTCTTACAATCCGCGTTCGTCCAGTATTAATGATGCGTTAAGGCAGTTGCCTGCTACAGCCGGTATCAACTACACCATTGTTGGCGACAAAGTAATCCTTAAAAAAAAATCGGTGTCATCTATTCCGGACGATTATGTTATTGTAAGGGGAAAGGTATCGGCCAGGGCAGGAAAAGGCATCGAAACATTGCCGGGTGCAACCGTATCTGAAAAAGGTACTAAAAACGTGGTTTCTACCAACAACAACGGCGAGTTTAGCATTCGGGTAAAAAATGATGCAGTTTTAACCATTACTATGGTGGGATATAAACCACAAGAGCATAAGGTTACCGCGGCAAATCTATTTGTTGATATTTTGCTGGTTGAAGATAATATGCAACTTGAAGATGTTAATATAGTATCTACCGGTTATCAAAAACTGGATAGGAAACTATTTACCGGCGCTGCAGCCAGCTTAAAAGGCGGCGATGTAAAGCGCGAGGGTATTACCGATGTAAGCAGGATGCTTGAAGGCCGCGTAGCGGGTGTATCGGTACAAAATGTTTCAGGTACATTTGGTGCCGCGCCAAAGATCCGCGTACGTGGGGCTACTTCTATCAACGGCGATAACAAACCTTTGTGGGTGGTTGATGGTGTGGTGTTGGAAGATGTGGTGAACATATCTAATGAGCAATTATCAACAGGTGATGCCAATACATTGATCGGCTCATCGGTAGCTGGTTTAAATGCCGACGATATCGAGAGCTTTACCATCCTGAAGGATGCTGCCGCCACCGCGCAATACGGCGCAAGGGCCATGAACGGTGTGGTAGTAGTAACCACTAAAAAAGGTAGAAAAACTGATGGTAAGCCAATTGTATCGTACACAGGTAACTTCTCCAGCTACCTGAAACCATCTTACAGTAATTATGATATCCTGAACTCTGCCGACCAGATGAATGTTTACCTGGAAATGCAGAACAAGGGCTGGTTAAATCATTCCTCGGTTGCCAATAACCCTACCGGTGGCGTATTTACCAAAATGTTCAATGAAATGTACAAGTACGACCCGGCTACGCAAAAATACGCGCTAACCAACAACGTACCAAGCCAAAAGGCTTTTTTACAGCGTTACGCAAATGCCAATACCGATTGGTTTGATGTATTGTTTAAAAACTCGCTGATGATGGAGCATTCGCTGAGTGTAACATCAGGTACCGAAAATTCGCAGTACTATGCATCAACCAGTTTTTTAAATGATAACGGGTGGACTATTGGCGACCACGTAAAGCGTTTTACAGGTAACCTTCGCGGTACTTTCAAGATCAGCGAAAAACTATCTTTCGAGTTATTAACCCAGGGATCTGTTCGTGACCAGGTTGCTCCGGGTACACTTGGCAGGAACAGCAACCCTGTTTTTGGCAGTTACGACCGCGATTTCGACATCAATCCGTTCAGCTATTCCTTAAATACCAGCAGGGTACTAACCCCTTATGATGGTAACGGTAAACTGGAGTATTTTACAAGGGATTACGCGCCGTTCAACATCATTAACGAACTGCAAAATAACACACTTGGCTTAACGCAAATTGATTTTAAAGGGCAGGCAGGCGTTAAATACAAGATCATTAAAGATCTGCAATACAGCTTTGACGGTGCGTATCGTTTCGCCAAAACCAACCAGGAGCATAAGGTTACCGAAAACTCTAACCAGGCGCAGGCTTACCGCGCTGGTGTAGCAGAGCAAAACGCAACCATTATGGGCGGTAACCGTTTTTTATACCGCAACCCGGATAACCCGAATGATTTGCCGGTAACGGTATTGCCATACGGTGGTTTTTACAACACGGTAGATGACAATATCACCAACTATTATTTCAGGAACGCGCTCGAGTATAACAAAACCTTCAATGGCGTGCATTTGGTAAATATTTATGGTGCACAGGAGTTGCGTTATATAAACCGCCAACACAAAACATTTGACGGCTATGGCTATCAGTATGACCAGGGTGGTGTACCATTTATCGACCCTAATATTGTAAAGCAAAATGTTGAATCGAACTTCAACTATTACAGCATGAACTATAACTACGAGCGGTATTTAAACTACCAGCTTCGTACGGCTTACTCGTATAAAGGTAAATATAGCATCAACGCAACAGGCCGTTACGATGGTTCTAACCTGCTTGGCGAATCGCGTACTGCACGCTGGTTGCCTACCTGGAACATTTCTGGCGCATGGAACATGGACACCGAAGATTTTATGATGAAAGAAAGCATCAGCAAAATCATTAACCGTGCTACCCTACGCGCTACTTACGGCCTTACAGCAAGCATGGGCCCGGCTACAAACTCGAGCCTGTACCTGCTGGCGCGAAATACTAACCGCCCGTATGCATCAGAGAAGGAAACCGCTTTATATATTGCAGGTTTAGAAAACTCTGAACTTACGTTCGAAAAGCAAAAAGAACTGAATATTGGTGTAGACCTTGGCTTTTTTAAAGATCGCCTTACCTTAACGGTTGACTGGTACAAAAGGAGGGGGTTTGACCTGATCGGCTTGATCCGTACATCTGGTATCGGTGGCGAAGAAACCAAAGTAGCCAACTACGCCGACCTACAATCGAAAGGTATAGAGGTAACCCTTGGGGCTGCAATTATCAAACAAAAAGATTTTTCGTGGAACACACAGTTAAACTTTGCACATAATACCAATAAGATCACTAACCTTAAAAACCAGCCGTTAATATTTAACCTGGTTAATGCTGATGGTGGTGCGCAACAAGGCTATCCGCAACGTGGCTTGTTTTCTATCGATTTCCAGGGCTTAGACCATGATACCGGCAAGCCGTTGTTTATTAACGAGAATGGAACTTTGGGTACCAACGTTTACATGCAAAGTGATGTTACAAAATACCTTAAGTACGAAGGCCCTATAGATCCAACCTTAAACGGTGGTTTTTATAACGCGTTCAAGTATAAAAACTTTACCTTCTCAGCGTTGGTAACCTTTAGCGCGGGTAACAAAGTAAGGTTGTCTCCACAGTTTAAAACAAGTTACAGCGATCTGGATGCTATGTCATCGGTATTCCTGAACCGTTGGGTGATGCCGGGCGATGAGACCCATACCAACGTACCATCTATTCTAAGTCCGCGCGAAGTGGGTCAGTTGGACGGTTACCCATATAATAATTACAATTATTCATCGGCGCGCATTGCAGATGGTGGCTTTGTGAGGCTTAAGCAAGTATCAATGGGATATTTTATCCCAACCCAGTTGATCAAAAAGTTTGGCTTTAATAACGCATCTTTAACTGTAGTGGCCAATAACGTATTATTGCTTTACAGCGATAAAGCATTAAACGGGCAAGATCCTGAATTCTTTGGCTCGGGCGGGGTTGCTTTACCTATACCACGTCAGTTCACTTTATCACTAAAGGTTGGATTTTAATTAGCATCATATCATGACAAAAAAATACTTTATTATCATACTTACACTTGCAGCTGTATCAGCCACATCCTGCAAGAAATTTTTGGAGCAGGCACCAGATCAGCGAACCAAGTTGAACACGGTTGAAAAGGTTAGCGAAATACTGGCTACAGCTTACACCCAGGCAGATTTTGCAACCTTTACCGAAGCAGCATCAGACAATGCCGAGGATAAAGGTGTAAACGTTGGGGAGTTAAACCCTGCCAACCAGGACCCTTACTTGTGGAAAGATGTAGAAAGCAGGGATACCGGCACACCAACGTTTTTCTGGAATGCAAGTTACGCCGCAATTGCCGCGTCGAATGCTGCACTTGCCGCTATTGACGAGGCGCCCGATCAAACAGATTATCTGCCATACAAAGGCGAAGCGTTAATTGCCCGCGCATATGCACACTTTATGCTGGTGACGTTATACGCCAAGGTGTACGACCCTACAACGGCTAACGATTCGCCGGGGATACCTTACGTAACTACTCCCGAGAAAGTAGTTTTTCAGAAATACACCCGTGGAACCGTTGCATCAACTTACGCGGCTATAGAAAAAGACCTTTTAGACGGTTTGCCGCTAATTAAAAACAGCGCTTACAGGGTAGTTAAATACCACTTTAACCAAACCGCGGCTTATGCTTTCGCGGCACGTTTTTACCTGTTCAAACGCGAGTACGATAAGGTTATCCAATATGCCACGCAGGCTTTCCCGGGCAATAGTTATGCAAGTAACCTGCGCCCATGGAACACCAAGTATTACGAAGCATCGGCAGGTGAGCAAGAGATTATGTTTACCCAGGCAGCAGAAAATCCAAACCTTTTGTTAACAGAAGCGCCTTCATCATGGGCACGCAGCTATGCAGGTTTCAGGTACGGTATGGGTTTAACCTTAAACGTTGCCCTGCAGCAGCCAAATGTAACCGGCAGCAACTGGAGCGGTATTAAGGTTTACTCGGTTGGCGTGCCAAACTATAAGATACTGAAATACAGGGAACTATTTATCCGTTCGAGCCCCAACGCCAACATCGGTTTGGCTTTTACCATTTTGCCACAATTTACGACCGATGAAATGCTTATAAACAGGGCAGAGGCCTACATTAACACCGGCGATTACACCAAGGCCCTTGCAGATCTTAACACTTTTGCGAGCGTACGGATAAGGGATTATGACCCGGCTACCGATGCGGTAACTCTTGAGAAAGTAGCGCTCTTTTACAATACCGACGATATTAAACAGGGCTTGATAAATACCGTGCTCGATTTTAAAAAGACAGAATTTATACAGGAAGGCTTACGCTGGTTAGATATCGTAAGGCTTAAGTTACCTGTAACGCATAATATAAAAGCGGTTAACGGTACCAACACTTATATCACTTTAGAGGCTGAAGATCCGAGGCGTTTATTCCAGCTCCCATCAGAGGTCTCGCTTTCAGGCATCCCGTTAAACCCAAGATAATCACTCTTAATACAAGAAAATGAAAAAGATATTTTACAGATCAATCTTAATGCTCGCGATAGTAGCGATGGCATCATGTAAAAAGGAGGGCACGCTAAATGCTAATCTGGATGCTATTGACCGTAACAACCCGGCTAATATCGCGGTTGATACCTGGCTGAACGATAATTATGTTGTGCCTTACAACATCGAGGTTAAATACCGCTGGGATGCTTTTGAATTAGACCTTTCAAAAGATATGACCCCGCCAAAAGAAGAAATGGTGATCCCCGCCATGGAAACCGTACGCGATATATGGATAAAGCCTTACGAAAAAGTTGGCGGTGCCAATTTTATGAAGGTTAACTCGCCCAAGCAATTTGTTTTGGTGGGTAGCCCGCAATTTAATGGTGATGGTACCATCACCTTAGGTACTGCAGATGGTGGCCGCAAGATAGTGTTGTATGTGATCAACAACTTCTCTAAAACCAACCGCAGCGGCATTAAAGGAATGGCTAACCTGATGTACCACGAGTTTACACACATTTTAAACCAAAAGCTTGCTTTTCAAACACAGTTTGCGTTAGTAACAAAGGCAGATTATACTGCCAACTGGAACATCCCAAGTTTGGAAGAAGCACGCTCGTTAGGTTTTATCACCCAATACTCGCGCTCTAACCCTATTGAAGATTTTGCCGAGATGGTTTGTAACATGATCGTAATGGGCAGGCCCTTGTTTGATGCTACCGTTGATGCCCTGCCTGATGATCCGCGTACCAAGCTTCGTAAAAAAGAACAGTTAGTGGTAGAGTATTTTAAAACCGCATGGAACATCGATTTTTATGAGTTACAGAGCACCGTGCAGGATGCGATAGACCAACTGGCACCTGTCATCCTTAAAAACTCTATCGGCCCCAACAATTTGTATTCCACCTTTACTGCTAAACCTTCAGAGGAGCCGCAATCGGCAGATTTCCTGGCCAAATGGAATACAGCTAAGGCCTCTATGGACGCTGTTGGCTTTAAGTTAAAGGAATATAGCTTTACTTACCTGGCTAATAACATTGTAACGCTGCGTTACACATTCACCAATAGTGCCGGTACCACAACTTACTATGGTGATGCCGATTATAAATACACGATAGACAATGCCGGGGTTACGAAGTTTACGTTAGTTAATCCTCAAACCAGCGGAACAACCTATGGTAATATGGGTGTTATAAAACCATTTATGACAGCTGTTGACAGTTATATACAAGGCAACGATTTTAAAATAGATTGGGCGCCGGGTATCGATAACAGCACCAAAGGGTTGCCAGGGGCGCGCGGCGCGTTCTATAAGGTAACCGATCCAAGTTCGTATTTAACCGGGGCTTTAAACTAACCTCTTTAATCTTACTTACAAATGAAAAAATATTTAATATATAGTTTTATCACCATCGCCCTATTTGCAAGCTGCAAAAAAGGCGTAGACCCTGCCGCAGGCGAAAGGCCCGAAGAGCGAACTGCCACGACACTCAAAATATACGATGATGCCCTAACGGGTGCCCCGAATGGCTGGAAGGCTTACCTGTATCCATCGGGTGGCAGCGGCTTTTCATTTTACATGACTTTTAACACCAGCAACCGGGTAAGTATGTATGCCGACATCAACAGCACATCTACCCAAACAAGCTCGGAAAGCAGCTACCGTTTGAAAGCGGTGCTTGCACCGTCGTTATTGTTTGACACTTACAACTACATGCATATACTTGCAGATCCTGCGCCTGAAGTTAACGGTGGGACAGCGGGGTGGGGCTTGTATTCAGATTTTGAGTTTACGTTTGATAAATTATCGGGTGATAGCATCCTGCTGCACGGTAATATGTTAAAAAGCCAGCTGATATTGGTAAAGGCGACAGCCGCAGAAGCGGCTGCTTACAAAGCCAAAAGGTTAAACACTTTGGTGAACAACATTGTTGATTATACAGCCGCTAACAAAAATCTGTACCTGCAACTTGGCGATAATATCAAAATCCAAACCACGCTTAACATTACCTCAAAAGTATTGAGCTTGAACTGGGTTAAAGATAATACGGTATCGCAAAGCACTTCGGCATTTGCATTTACGCTTACCGGCGTGGTGTTAAAGCAACCCGTGGTTTACGAGGGTAAGAAGATAACCGAGTTAACCTGGGATGCTGCAGCCAAAAACCTATACACTACATTAGGCGGGGAGAAGGTTGTTATACAAGCATCGCCAACACCTATTTTGCCTTTACATTTACTTATTGGGGTAAGTTATAATAATATTATTGTACCTAACGCCATCAATTATGCGGGCTGGTCTGCAGATTTTGTAACCAGGCGCGCAACTGCCGCATTGGCAACACAAAAAGGCCCTTACGGTTTAAGGTTGGATAGGATGCAGTTTATATTTAATGTGTTAGAAAATAGCCTAACCGTTACTGTAGATATTTACCAGGGCAACAATAAGTTTTTGGCCGATTTCCCTTACGCTTACACCAAAACCGGCGACGGCGTTTACAAGTTTAACGCAACCCCGCCCACGGGTAATGCAGGGCTTATTGTAAATGAGATGGCACCGCTTACAACACAACGTATAGGTGCCGACCACTTTATATTAGACTATTTCTTTGACGCTAATACCGGCCAAACCCTGGGGCAGTTCAAAAGTGTTGAACATCCCGATTTTGCTTTTACTGGCTCACTAAATTAAATAACAATTCAAACAGGGCCGGCTAATTACCGGCCTCGTTTTATTCAAATAGTGCGCTGTTGTCGTTTAAGTAAATATTTCATAAATTAATTTCGTATCTTGAAATATCATCTGTCCTGAAAAAATGCAATTAACTGTTAAGCTTAACAGGTTGTTTATCAATTGTCTGTGTTCAAATAATGTTTTAATTATTTGATGTTTTATGTTTTAATAACGTACGGAATTGAATATTGTAACTGATCAAAACACTTTTACAAAATTTTACGGCACTCACTTTCAAACATATGCGCTACTTGCTATGCAATATGTCGACGATATATTTGTGGCAGAAGACATTGTACAAAACGTATTTGTTAAATATTGGGAAAACCCCGCTGTATTAGAAAATCCATCTGCATTAAAGGCCTACCTGGGCCGTATGGTAATAAACAACGCTATCAATCATTTGAAAAGAAATAAAGACCTGGAGAGGCACCACAACACTATCGGTAACGAGTTTGACGAACAAGATGTTTACCAGCAATTTTACGAGCAGGAACTTAAAGTAGCCATCTATAAAGAAATTGATCTGCTGCCCGAGCAGTGTAAAAAAGTATTTAAACTAAGCCGGTTTGATGGCTTAAAGTACAAAGAGATAGCCCACATGCTTGACCTAAGCGACCGTACTGTAGAAAACCATATTGCCAATGCGTTAAAGGTGCTCCGTAAAAAGATATTTACCGATACCGTAACCGTAGAAGCAAATCTGGCTAAATATAAATTTCTGCTGGTGTTTATTGGTGTTTAATAGTCTGTTAAAAAATATAAACACTATAAGCCAAACCCTTTGCTGCGCTTTTAAAGTTATCGCCCGGGTTTAAGTTAACATGCGGAAAACGCTTCTGGGGCAACTTTTGAATACTACCAACCATAGATATACCACTCGTTAAAACGAGGCTATCGATGTTTTTTGGGTCGATACCATTTTGCAGCATAAACGCATCAAGATAGTTTGCTATGCGGTTTACATCCTTTGCAATAATACCTTCATAAACCTTCATTCGCTTCAAAAAGTTAAGGTTTACATCGCTACAGGGTTAATGCTATCCCCATTGATATCTGGTAACCATTACGTTCCACTTTGTTTAGTTGTGTTTTATTGCTTTCCCCACTATTAAAAAAAAGTTCATCTATGCCTTTGCCGGTTTGCCATGTGTAGTAATTACCCCCGGCTTGGATAGTGATATTTTTAAAAAGTCTGTATACCAAAAAAAGCTCACCGTCGATACCAAAACCTTTAGCGGTGTGACGGTAGCTGACCGGGTGCTGAAAGGTTTGGATCAGGTTCCAATCCGCAGCGGCATTATAGCTTACCTGGTTGTAGGTGGCAGCTACGGATACTTTAAGTTTATTGGTGATGCCAAATGCTGATTCCGCTCTACCGAAAGGGCCTTTCCAGTTGGCTTTATAGGTGCTGTTAAGGTCAGGGAAGTTACCGGTCCGGTCCAAAATATAAAATGACTGTGTGCTGATGCCGTAACCTGCATAAGCATTCAAATTAAACCTTGATTTGTTGATTAGTTGGTATCCTGCCGCCGCCGACCAATCCCTTGAATATCCTTTATCCGCATTGAAGCGTTCATTATAGACCACATCGGTCCGGTTCTCGCCGTTATAATCATTATCTGTAACCGTACCCGAATGAACAAACACATGTGAGTAACGGGCATCTAATAATAGCTTGCCCCAATAATTCCATTGCAAAGCCGCGGTAAAAGCTTTTCCGGCAATTTTTTTCCATTGCAATTCCGAGTAAACATTGGGGCTTTCGCCTGCAAGATTACCCGCGATAGACCACTTTAGGTTCTGCTGGGCATAGCCTGTAGTTAAGCTTAACGATATTTTTCGGGGTATATTTTGCGCAAACACAGTGCTTATGCAGATGACTGCAAACAGGCCGGTAAAAAAGGATCTTCTCATCAGAAAAATAAAAAGCCTGCCCTTTGGGGCAGGCCTAAACAGGTGATCTATTGGTTAATGCCAAACGCTTCCCAACCGGATGCCGTAGCTCTTGTACAGGTCATGGCCTGGGTGCCGTTCTCGCTGGAAATGAACTTGCCGTTATTGCCCCTAAGCGTTATTTTACCATCGCCGGTGGGCACCCAATCAAACTTTTCCCAGTCGCCAATGGTGGTTCGGTTACAGGTGATCGCTTGTGTTCCGTTTTCTGATGATACGTATTTATTAATAGCGCGCAAGGCAACCTTACCATTGCCCGCATCAACTATAGTAAATTGCTCCCATGCTTGCGCGGCTGCGCTGGTACAGGTCATAGCCTGAGTGCCATTCTGGCTATTAACGTACTGGTTGTTAAAGCCTTTAAGCGTAACCGTTTGGCCAACTGGCGCTGTGGAACCAGTGCCGCCGGTTATGTTGTACACACGCACATAATCTACCAGCATGTTGGCTGGCAGCGCGCCGTTATTAATCGTGTTCCCGGGCAGGTCGCCGCCTACTGCAAGGTTCAGGATCAGGAAGAAGGGTAACTGAAACTCTTCGGTGCTATTGATGTTGTTTTGGATACTGCCCGTATGAAACAGTGTGCCATCTACAAACCATTTAATACTGTTGGCGTCCCATTCAACCGCGTACAGGTGGTAATCTGTAACGTTATTGACCTGGGTGTTGCCGCCGTAATAAACATGGCCATTATTGTTCCAGTGCATGGTGCCCAGTGTAGTATTGCTGGTATTGGTTTGCTCCATAATATCAATTTCGCCACACTGCGGCCAGTTTACCTGGCCTATATTGGCGCCCAGCATCCAAAATGCAGGCCAGCTCCCCTGAAAAGCGGGTAGTTTAATACGCGCCTCTATCCGGCCATACTTGACCGTAAACTTACCTGCGGTGGTTATTTTACCGGATGTGTACGGCTGCCCGCCCATGCTTTGGTTTTTAGCAGTTATAACAAGGTTGCCACCGGTTACGGCAACGTTTGCCGATGAATAATACTCTTTTTCGTTATTTACGTTCGGGTTGCCGTTGTCGATGTTCCATTTGCTGCCGTCTACGCCGCTGCCGTTAAATTCGTCCGACCATGCCAGCGTTAAAGCCCTTGGCGTGGTGGTAGCATTTTCGGCACCTGCCTTAACATCCGCGGATTGGCTGATATCCTTCTTACAGGATATTAGAACGATCCCCGCCGCCAGGACAAGGCCGGCGCCTTTTAGCATTTTCATTAATCGCTTTTTCATATAGTTTAGTGTTTGGTTTATTGGTTAATGCCAAATGCTTCCCAGCCCGATGTAGTAGCGCGGGTACAGGTCATTGCTTGTGTGCCGTTTTCGCTGGAAATGAATTTGCCGTTATTGCCCCTGAAGGTAACTTTGCCATCGGTTGTAGGCACCCAATCAAATTTTTCCCAGTCACCAATGGTGGTACGGCTACAGGTTATGGCCTGCGTGCCATTTTCTGAGGACACATATTTATTCATTGCGCGGAGCGCAATTTTACCGCCGCCGGCATCAACTAAGGTAAACTGTTCCCAGGTAGAAGCAACAGCGCTGCTGCAAGTTATGGCTTGCGTGCCGTTTTGGCTATTTACATATTGGTTATTAAAACCTTTTAGTGTGATGGTTGACCCTATTGGTGCACCGGTTCCGCCACTACCGCCGCTGCCCGGTGAGCCGGTCCATATAAAGGTTGCAACTGCACCCGCAGCTAAAGTATAACTAAACGATTCGCTGCCCCATTTTACCTTGAAGTTTACATCGCCGCTACCGCTGTTTGAGGCGATAAGCACTTTTGATCCATCACTATTTTTAAAGGCCACGTTCTGGATGCTCCCCGCGATGTTAGAGCTGATACGCACCGCGCCCGGCCTAACAAATTTTGAAGCGTGCGCTATAATATAGTAGCCCACATTACGGGTTATAGATGTACCGCTAACCGTGATGCCACCTAAACAGGTGCTGCAACCGCCGTTGGTGTGCGGGTTGTTATTTGGATCGGCGGCTAAATTCCATTCCAAAACATTGCGGCTCCAGTTACGGGTTGCGCCAATGATCAGGGTGTTGATATGCCAGCCAAGGTCGCCGCTAAAGTTGCTTGGTGCGCCTACCCATTGTTCGGTGAAATACACATTTTTATTTGGATAAGCATTGTGCACATCTGTAAGCGTGCCAATATTTCCTGCGTATAAGTGAAAAGCAGAGCCATCTACATATTGGCCGGCATTACCTACAACAGTAGTAGCATAACTTGGCACATCGGTGTTATGGTCATAAGCAATGATCTTGGTATTTAACCCCGCGTTGCGCAATTGGGGGCCAAGGTTATTGTTAATGAAATTTACCTGCTCATTTGCCTGCATAACCATACTTGGATTGTTGTAGGGGTTAAGCGGTTCGTTTTGCGGGGTAATGGCATCAATGGTGATACCCTGTGCTTTCATGGCCTGGATATATTTTACAAAATACCGGGCGTAGGCATCATAATAAGCGGTGTTTAAGCTCCCGCCGGTATAACCATTGTTGCCTGTAGTATTAACCTTCATCCAGGTAGGGGCGGTCCACGGCGTAGCCAATATTTTAATGTTTGGGTTTATGGCCAGGATAGCCTTGAGGATCGGCAGGAAGTCGGTGTTTTCCTGCGCCAGGCTAAAGTTATTCATGTTCACATCGCCCGACGTTTGGTTATAGGTAAAATCGGATGAACTTAAGTCAGATGCACCTATACTTATGCGAAGGTAACTGATGCCTATTTGCCCACTGCCGGTGCCAAATAACTCGTTCAGTACGGCGGCTTTATTGCCGCCTAAGCCATTTAATAAGCTTGCGCTGCCACCGGTAAGGGTAAAACCGAAGCCGTCGATCCCCTGGTAAGTTACGCCTTCGTCAACCGTAATGGTATTCGCGTTTGTACCAGCGTCGGCGGCAAAATTAACTGTGCTCTGGGATAAGAGCGCGCTTTTATCCCCTTTGGTTAAAAATACGCTAACCGGCCCGGTGGCAGCGCGGGCCGTAGTACCAGTTGCGCCGGGGACATCTGCGGCCGGCGGCCGAACGTCTTTTTTACATGCGTAATTCAGCAGTACAAAGGCGAGCAGCACCGCCGCGATCAATTTTAAACTGTAATTAATTTTCATAATAGTTATTTGGTTTGAGTAATTGGTTTGCATATTTTGGTTTTAACGGGCAAAAGCGCTATTAACTGATATTTAAAAAGCAAGAATACGTGATTCGAAAGACGAAGCCTTGAACTTTAAGTTTTTCAGTAAGATAGCAGATGTCGTTACAATTGGTTAAGACAAATTTAAAGCAATTTCTACGTTATAAACAAATATATATTTTTATAAATAGCTGATAATTAGTTAATTAAATATTATCTGATACGCTTGAATCACAATGGGTTTTTATTAATAGCTATCTTTAAACGATTTAAAGCACTATTGATAAGAAATAAAAAAAAGTGTTGATACGCTTTCGTCGCAATTAATTATAGCGGAAAAAGTTGTAAATCATACACCAACTTAACTATTAGATAAATAAAGTTGCGGCGATTTTTTAATTTCGTAAGGAAAGTGTTTTCGGGTTGCGCGCTATCAGAGGAACCGGCGCATCCCAAAAACTTTAATTTATGTAATTATTCTGCTGCCGATGTATCTATAACAAGTTTACTCCAGCCCTTACTACCAGCGTTACGCAGTTCTTTTTTCATACCATCCATCGCCTTTTTGATACGCGTGCTGTACGCCCAGCAGGTACTTTGCCGGATAGCGAGTAACTCAGATAATTTATGCGAGGAGATCTGGCCTTTTGTGGAGTACATCAGGAAGATAATATAAAATGCTTTGTTGATGGGTATACGGGTGTTTTGCAGAATAGTATAAGCGATAACCGATTCCTCGTACCCGCATTTAGAACATCGGCGGCTATAAGGCTGGTGCCCGTTACCATAGTGATCGTTCGGGCATTTTTTGCAGGCGTACCCATTGACCCATTTGATTTCAGCCAGGAATTTGAAACAGGTATCTCTATCCGGGTAAATTTTGCTAAACTCTTCAAAACCAACGTCAGTGAGCATAACCCGGTCATGTGTTATTTTTTCAATATTGTTGTATAGTAAAATATTGTCCGTTTCCAGTAAAACGTTCATCCTGGAGATCTCCCCGGCCTGTTCTTGCAGTAGCTTATTCACCTCGGTAAGTTTCGTATTCTGTGTCGCAATTACCGATGTTTGGTCCAGGATCTCTTTTGTGCGAACGGCAACTTGCTCTTCCAAGCTCCTGTTAAGCATGTCTTTCAATTCCTCGTTCTTTTGCAGTTGCCTGATCATGCGCTCCTGTGCCTGGTCTTTTTCGCGCTTTAGCAGGCGCAAGCGGTCGCCAATGGCGAAAGTAATGAACAGCATTTCCATAATGAAACAAAAGCTAAGGCTGTAAAAATTAATAGCGGTAACCGGCAACCACCAAAGATTTAAAGCAATAAGCGTTTTTATAACAAAACCGAAAAACAGGAAGCTATAGCCGATCACAAAGAAACGCGCCGGCCTGTAACCTTTATATAATACATACCACCCTGCCGCATACGAGGCAGACAAAGGAATCAATTCTATGATTTTGTATTCGAACCAAGCCTTGTTGATAAGCAGGCATGCAATAAAAAACAGGCACCGCGCCAGGAGTATACCCGTTATGATTTTATTGTAGTGCGGGGCACGCTCTTTTAAATTGAGCAGGCTTTGCGCAAAAAGGGTGGCGAATATACTGGCCAAAAATAGTGCTATTCCATAAGCATAATGGTTCCATGCGGGGGCCATTTGCCACAAATATTGGTAAGCAATACCGTCGGTACACATTTCATAAAGGCCTATGCTTAGGTTATAAGCTATGTAATAAAGGTATTGCCGTTGCCGCATGGCAATGAACATCATAGAGTTATAGAGGCCAAAGACCAAAATCATACCGTAGAATATCCCGAAGAAGAAATACTCGTCAAGCGCATAGCTTATAAACCAGTTTACAGACCGCAGCACGATAATAACATTAGCAGACTGGTTGGAGCGCAGGCGAAAGTAATATGTATTCCTTTGCCTAAGATCGTCATCAAGGTTAAGTCCGAAGTTTTTATGGCTGTATACGCGGTCAGAGAATGGGCGGTTACTGCCCAGTTGCTTTACCGCATACCTGTTGTGAGCAGCCGGCGAATAAACGGTGATACTATCGATGGTTTGATCAAAAAACTCCAGGATCCAATTGTTCTTTGTGGCGATAGATTGATCGAGCGTAATGCGGTACCAATAGGTCGCATTAATATCGTTTAGCTGCGGGGTAGGATTAAGATTGGGTTTGAACTTGTTATTAAAAGCGGGGCCGCTAACCCGATTGATGTTTAACTGGTTGCCATGCTCTATATAATATTGTATTTCGCCGTACCGGAATACGTGCTGCTTTGCAGTATCGGTCACGGGGATAGCCACCTGCGCTTTAAGCGGAGTTAAACAGCCGTTCAATAAAAAAACAAGGCATAGAAAGCCAGGGTAAACTATATACATGCTAAAGTAGGTATGTTGTAGCTGTTTTGCTTTTGCGCCCGGGCAGGCCAGCAAAAGCAGGTTTATAATTCGAAAAGCAATCTAATGATTTTATTACAATTCATAGGTCACAATAGATTTAATATGCAAAAAGTAACCGGCCTTCATTAAATGTAAGATGATGCTTATAATATAAATAGCATAAAATTTCTTTAGACATAAAACTATAGAGTCAACTAAATTAGCATAGTGGACCTTCATTATTTTTATATGTCTTAGTTCAGAATGAAATCAGATTTTCAGTCTATCTTTAGATAAAATTACATTTTATCTGCTTGGATACCATCTGATTTACAAGAAATGCATAAAGAACATCATGTTACCGGCTCAGAAACGATCAGGGATATAGTAATAGGCATGTCCGATGGTTTAACAGTACCATTCGCGCTTGCTGCCGGTTTAAGTGGCGCCATAAGTTCGTCGACTATCGTTGTTACGGCCGGTATCGCCGAGATTGTTGCCGGGTCTATCGCAATGGGTTTAGGTGGCTTTTTGGCAGGCCGTACCGAAGTGGATCATTACAATTCTGAATTAAAGCGGGAATATGATGAAGTAGACCGTGTGCCCGAGCAAGAAAAAGCCGAGGTGAAAGAGGTTTTTGCTGGTTTCGGATTATCCGAAACCCTGCAACAACAAATTGCCAATGAAATGGCAAAAGATAAAGATAAGTGGGTTGATTTTATGATGCGTTATGAATTAGGCCTTGAGGAACCCCACGCCAACCGCGCTACAAAAAGTGCAATTACTATTGGATTATCCTATATAGTAGGCGGTGTAATACCTCTTTCGCCCTACATTTTAGTTGAGAGTACTCAAACAGCATTATACTACTCCTGCATAGTTACCTTGATAAGCCTATTTATTTTTGGCTATTTTAAAAGTAAGTTAACAGGGCAACGTGCTATAAGCGGTGCTTTTAAAGTGGTGATTATTGGCGCGCTGGCGGCAGGCGCTGCATTTGCTATGGCAAAGCTTATCAATGGTAACTAATAGCGGTGGAACTTTTATGTAAATATAAAGACCCTGGCCGATGCTGAACTTGCGCGAAAGTCAGTAAGGTTAAGCGGTGTTCCCGCCTTCGTTACAGTCGCCAACGAAATTATTTTAATGACGGGATTTATTGTATCATTAATTATGATGATAAACTCTTATTCGGCGGCGATGCAGTACAACTGCCGGTGGCCTACGGCGTGGTGGAGCAGGTGGGCGTTTTAGATGTAAACTTATATGCGGTAGAGGCGGATGGGGCGGTGGTGGTGGTAATCTCAATTGCGCATCGGCCTTAGTAAAAACAAACATAGCCACAAAGGCCAAAATCAATACTTTAAAGGTTTTCATTTGTTGCGATATAAATTATATAAGCATAACCGTGTTTGCATGATATTGTTTAAATTAAATCTATGTTAAAACTAAATGGCGTTTTTTACAGTATGTAATAAGAAAAACTTATTCTAATGAATTGTATTCTTTTATCGCTGTGTTTGTTTTTTAATAATCCGAATAAGTACAATGGCGATCAAAAACGAGAAAGCATGGATGTTAACGGCATCGAACGCGCGTACGTAAGGTACATTCCACAAACGGCCAAGAAAGAAATTATAAAAATGCCCTTGGTTATTTCGTTGCATGGAGGCTTTGCAACACCAAAGGGGCAGTTTCATTTAGCTGATTTCAGGCGATTGGCAGATAAAGATAAATTTATTGTTGTTTGCCCTGCATCAAAACACATATGGCATGAAGGGCGTAATAATAAAGGTATTGATGATGTTAAATTCATAGATCAACTCATCACCTACATGGTCAAAACATACCATGCCGACCCGCAACGTGTTTACGTTACAGGTATATCTAATGGAGGGTTTATGACTTCGCGCCTTGCGTGCCAACTGAGCAACCGGATTGCGGCGATTGCGGTTGTGGCGGGTAGTATGAACGAAAATGAAGGCTATGCGCCGGTAAAGCCAATGCCGGTAATATACATGCACGGAACCAAAGACCCGGTTTTTTCAAATAAAGGAGGTAAGTTTTTTGGCCGGCTAACATATTCACAAGATCGGGTAATTAAGTTATGGGCCACAATTGACAAGTGTTCGTCGACACCCGTTGTTAGTAGTTTACCCGATACGGCAAATGACGGAACCAGCATTGTTAAAGAAGAATACAGCAATCCAAATAATGGGGTTAAAGTTGTAGGTTACACCATTAATAATGGCGGGCACACTTGGCCCGGCGGTTGGCAGTACCTGCCCAGATTTATTGTAGGAAAAACCACAAAAAATTTAGATGCCTGCCAGGTAATTTGGGATTTTTTTAAGCAATATAAACTAAATTAAACTGGTTTGGTTAATTTAGCCAAGGCGGAAATTTAGTATTATCAAATCCAATTATGCTTAAAGGAGTAGGGACAGATCTTGTGGACGTTGAACGTATTGCTCAAAAGTTGATAAAAACCAATGGATTTAAAGAACTGGTATTCTCCGAACGCGAAATAACTTATTGCGAATTAAAAACAAATAAATTTGAACATTACGCTGCTCGTTTTGCTGCCAAAGAAGCATTTTTTAAGGCGTTGGGAACCGGCTGGGCAGACCACACCAGCTTTAACGAAGTAGAAGTGATAAATGATCTCTCGGGCAAACCGGATTTGATTTTAACAGGCCAAACACAAAAAACGCTGAGCGGACAACGCATTGCTAAAATTTTGGTTTCTTTGTCTCACACCAAATCGATGGCTTCGGCAGTAGTTATAATAGAAATAGCAGAATGAGTTCGTCTACATTAGATAGCTTCGTAATAGTACAAGAGCAAAAACTGAAGCAACTGCTACAGTACGTTAACCAACACTCACCTTTTTACAAGGAATTGTTCGCTAAAAATGCGGTAGACGTTTCCAATATTAAAACCATTGCAGATCTTTCGGCGCTGCCAACTACAACCAAGGAAGATTTACAGCGACGGAATGATGACTTTTTATGTGTAAATAGCGATAAGATCATTGAGTACGCGTCCACATCTGGCACGTTAGGCAGTCCTGTTATAATTGCGCTTACTGAGAGCGACTTACGTAGGCTGACGCTGAATGAATATAATTCGTTTGTGTGCGCCGATGGATCGGCCAGCGATATTTATCAGTTGATGCTGACGCTGGATAGGCAGTTTATGGCAGGGATAGCTTACTACTCGGGTTTACGCAAATTGGGCGCGGGCATTATCCGGTTAGGTCCGGGCGTTCCGTCCTTGCAATGGGAAACTATAGAGCGTTTAAAACCTACGGGTATTGTGGCAGTTCCCTCATTTATTTTAAAACTCATTCAATTTGCCCGGGATAACAATATAGATATCAATAGGTCGTCGGTAAAGAAAGCGATCTGTATCGGCGAAAATATTCGTAATGCCGACTTCAGCTATAACGTTCTGGGGAAAAAGATAACCGAGGTTTGGGATATTCAACTATATTCCACATATGCTTCAACAGAAATGCAAACCGCGTTTACAGAATGTAGCGCCGGTAATGGCGGCCATTTGCAACCTGAGTTGCTTATTGTTGAGCTACTTGATGATAATGATCAACAAGTACCTCCCAATACGCCCGGCGAAGTTACCATTACAACTTTAGGTGTTGAAGGCATGCCTTTACTACGATATAAAACAGGCGATATTTGTATGTATTTTGACGACGCCTGCGCCTGCGGCCGCAACAGTTTGCGTTTATCGTCCGTCATTGGGCGGAAAAGGCAGATGATCAAATTTAAGGGCACCACGCTTTACCCCCCTGCGTTATTCGACTTGCTTACCGAGATTGAAGATGTTCTTGATTTTGTTGTTGAAGTTTACTCAAACGAGATAGGGATGGACGAAGTGTTGCTGTATATAGTGCCGCTTAACACGACCAAAGCCTGTGATAACGGGATAAGGGCTTATCTGCAGGCCCGCCTAAGGGTTAGCCCCCATGTAGAATATGTAACTTATGAACAACTAAAAAAAATGCAGGACCAGGAAACTGGCCGAAAAATAACTAAGTTTTTTGATAAAAGAATTTGAACGTATAACAACATCTACCTAAGTTTTGACCGTCAACGGGATTATAAACCACCGATTGAATAAACAAAAACCTATATTTGATGGTAGATGCTTTTGAACTAACATAATTAGCCTATGATACCAATTGGACAAAGCGTCCTTACTTTAAATGACCTCTCTGACGTCCTATTCAAGAACAAAGCTATTACCCTACCCGAAGCTGCTTTAGAAAAGATAAACACCAACTTTGAGTTTCTCCAGCAATTTTCGTCTAACAAACTTATTTATGGTATAAATACGGGCTTTGGGCCAATGGCC
Source organism: Mucilaginibacter sp. UYNi724 (assembly GCF_054057495.1). Classification (NCBI taxonomy): domain Bacteria; kingdom Pseudomonadati; phylum Bacteroidota; class Sphingobacteriia; order Sphingobacteriales; family Sphingobacteriaceae; genus Mucilaginibacter; species Mucilaginibacter sp. UYNi724. The sequence goes on from NZ_JBSRZI010000003.1 coordinate 355,965, forward strand.
CAATACAAAGTAAGTGAAGAGAATTTATTGCAGCTGCAATATAATTTGATTCGCAGCCATAGTTCGGGCAGCGGGGTGCTTTTATCTCCGTTACTTGTAAAAGCGTTGATGGTGGCGCGGTTGAACAGTTTAATGCAGGGCTTTTCGGGTATACATCATGATATCGTGGAACTACTTCGCGATCTGATCAATAAAAATGTAACGCCATGTATTTACGAACACGGAGGTGTGGGCGCCAGCGGCGACCTGGTTCAGTTAGCCCATTTGGGTTTGGTGCTCATAGGCGAAGGTGAGGTGATATACGAAGACTGCTTACGCCCCACTGCCGACGTATTTAAAAGCCTCGGCATTAAACCTTTGTCCATTCATATCCGCGAAGGTTTGGCAACTATCAATGGAACATCGGCAATGACGGGCATCGGCCTGGTGAACATTATACAAGCGCAGAAACTATTGGGTTGGTCGGCAATGCTTTCGGCAATGACCAACGAGGTAGTTGAGGCATATGATGATCATTACTCACAACAATTAAACGTTGTTAAGCATCACATAGGCCAAAACAAGGTAGCGGCAATGCTACGCGATATTTTAGAGGGTAGTAAAATGATACGAAGCCGCTCAAAACATTTGTACCATGCAGATGGAATAAAACATGATGTTTTTGAAGATAAGGTGCAAGAGTATTACTCGCTCCGTTGTGTTACGCAGGTTCTGGGCCCAATATATGATACCATAATTAATGCCGAAAACGTATTGGTGAATGAGCTGAATTCTGTTAACGATAATCCGGTAGTGGATCATGTTAATCAAAATATTTTCCACGGAGGCAATTTTCATGGCGATTATGTATCGCTTGAGATGGATAAGCTAAAGATCGCCATTACTAAATTGTCCATGCTGGCAGAGCGCCAGCTAAATTACTTGTTGAATGATAAGCTAAATCAAAAATTTCCACCGTTTATAAATCTTGGTGTTTTAGGTTTAAACTTCGGTATGCAGGGAATGCAGTTTACAGCAACATCAACCGTTGCCGAAAACCAAACATTGTCGTTCCCGATGTATGTTCATAGTATCCCTAATAATAATGATAATCAGGATATAGTAAGCATGGGGTGCAACGCCGCGTTAATGACAAAAAAAGTTATAGATAATACATTTGCGGTGTTGGGCATACAACTAATGACCATAGCGCAAGCGATTGATCACTTAAATTGCCAGCAAAAACTCTCGCCAAAAACACTGGAGTTGTATAACCAGGTTCGTGAGATGTTTCCTAAATTTATTGAAGATCAGCCGAAATATAAAGAAATGGAGGCGGTACGGCTGTTCCTTGAAACAAACCACCCTGCAATTTCAATTAAATCTTAAACTTGGTAAGATGAAAACTGCATTAGTTACTGGAGGATCAAGAGGGATAGGCAGGGCAATTTGCCTTAAATTTGCCTCTATGGGTTACCATGTACTGGTAAATTATAAAAGCAATGCACCTGAAGCGCAACAAACTCTTTTGCAGATAGAGCAAAGTGGTGGTACCGGGGTGTTACTGCAATTTGATGTGGTAAACAGAGCTGAAATAAAGAGTGTTTTGAGTGGTTGGATAAAAGATAACCCCGAAAATGTGATAGAGTTATTGGTGAACAATGCCGGCGTTAGAGATGATAGCCTGATGGCTTGGATGACCGATGAACAGTGGGATAATGTGATGCATACGGGTGTTGACGCTTTCTTTTTTGTTACCCGCATGTTATTGGATGGCATGATGATGAACAGGTATGGGCGGGTGATCAATATTGTATCCTTATCAGGATTAAAAGGCTTGCCTGGTCAAACTAATTACTCAGCAGCTAAAGCAGGTATTATTGGTGCTACCAAAGCCTTGGCACAAGAAGTTGGCCGAAGCGGGATCACCGTGAATGCGGTTGCCCCCGGTTTTATAAAAACTGATATGACCGCGGATCTCGATGAAAAGGAACTCAAACGATCAATACCTGTAAACAGGTTTGGCACAGCCCAAGAAGTTGCGTCCGCAGTGGGATTTTTGGCCTCCGCTGATGCATCGTATATTACCGGCCAGGTGCTGTCTGTAAACGGAGGGTTGTATTCTTAAAATTTGAGATGACCTACCCGGAAATTTTGTTATTTATCCCTCAAAAACCACCGTTTGTAATGGTTGATGAGTTGCTTTACGCAGATGGCACGGGCACGCAAACTGCCTTCACGGTTAGCGCCGAAAATGCGTTGGTTGTAGACGGCCGGTTTACTGACGGCGGCCTTATGGAAAATATGGCGCAGACGGCCGCTGCGGGCTTAGGGTACCACAATTCGATTAAAAACAAAGTGATAGGTAAAGGATTTATTGGGTCTGTAAAGAATTTTGAGGTTTTTGACTTGCCCCGTGTTGCCGACAAATTAATAACCGATGTGCGCATAGTAGAAAAAGTGCTTAACGCAACCATCATTTCGGGGGTTGTAAGATCTAACGGCAACCTTGTTGCACAATGTGAAATGAACGTTTATATTGATCAATAATGGCAGATGTTTTTATTACTGGCGATAATATTTTATCGCCAATTGGTGCTACCACCGCCGATAATTTTGAGCGCCTCAAAGCCGGTACAACGGGCATCCGGAAACATCATAATAAGCTGCTTGCTGACGAGCCATTCTATGCGTCTCTGTTTGATGGTAATGAAGCTATCTTAATGGCGGGGAGCATGCATTGCACTAAATTTGAACGGCTGATCATCGCATCCATAACAGATGCGCTTAAGCAGTATCCCTGCAATTTAGCTTACAGAACAGCTCTAATTATTTGCTCAACTAAGGGCAATATTAGCCTATTAGAGACAGGGGACAATGCCCCGGCGTTGCAGCGTATTTCTTTGTCCGCGTCAGCTAAATTGATAGCAGATCATTTTGGTTTTACCGGCCCACCTTTGGTTATTTCCAATGCCTGTATATCTGGTTTAATGGGTATTATTACCGGGAAGCGATTAATACTATCGGGCGAATATGACAATGTAGTAATTGCCGGGGCCGATGAGATCTCGAAGTTTATTCTTTCAGGTTTTGGGTCATTTCAAGCCATCAGTTCAGGCCCGTGCAAACCTTTTGACATTCGTCGTGATGGCATTACGTTGGGCGAAGGTGCCGCTACCATGATTTTATCTGCACATCAAAATAGCGGCGATGACGTTAAAGTGACTGGTGGCGCTGTAAGTAACGATGCTAATCATATTTCGGCCCCATCACGCACGGGCGAAGAACTTAAACAGGCAATCACCAAATCGCTTGCTGAGGCAAATTTGAGTAACACCGATATCGATTTTATTTCGGCGCATGGTACAGCCACCGTATATAACGATGAAATGGAAGCCAAAGCCATAACCCTTGCCAATATGCAATACATACCTTTAAATAGTTTAAAAGGCTATTATGGGCATACACTGGGAGCCGCGGGTTTAATAGAGTCCATTATCGCCATACAATCATTAAAGCAAAATATTATGGTTCCTTCGTTAGGTTTCGAGGAAACCGGCACAACCAATAGCTTAAATATTTGCACCGAATTATTGAGTGGACATTATCAAAACTGTCTTAAAACGGCCTCAGGTTTTGGCGGATGTAATGCCGCCGTAATATTCAGCAAAAAATAAAAAGGTTTTGAAACAGGATAACTATATTACGTCGAGTTGTATTATCAGTAACCATACGGTTTACAAAAACGGCGCTGTTTTATTTTCAGAGCAGGCTGCTACGGATGTTCCGGTATTTTTGAACGCCGTTTATAAAACGCTGGATACCAACTACGCCAGGTATTATAAAATGGATAACCTGAACAAGTTAGGTTGGCTCGCATCCGAAATACTGTTAAGTGGGGGTTTTGATAAAACAAAATATAGGCCCGAAGATATTGGCGTTATCTTGTCAAATCGAAATTCGAGTTTGGATACCGACCAGCGATATTTAAAAAGCGTAGCTGACGGTGCTAGTCCATCGTTATTTGTTTATACACTTCCCAATATTGTAACCGGCGAAATATGTATTCGTAATCACTTTAAGGGCGAAGACGCCTTTTTTATCGCGGAAGATTTTGATGCCGATTTCATCACAAATTACGTTGGTAAGCTGCTTGATGATGACGTTTTACAGGCTTGTATTTGCGGCTGGGTTGAATTGCTCGGCAAGGAATACAAAGCTGCATTATTTTTGATAGAAAAAGTAAAAACTGGCGATGTGCCGCTGTTTACAAAAGAAAAAGTGACTAAGATATTTGAGAATAAAAAGCCCCTGCAAGACGTGTTTATAGCTGGTATTGGAGTTATTACTGCAATCGGCAATAATGTTGCCGATTGCTTATCATCCTTTGAGAAAGGCGAGGCGGGGATGGCTGATATTACGCATTTAAATACCGTACATGCGGGCAAAGTGCCTGTAGCCGAAGTAAAAATGACGAACGTAGAACTTGCTGATATGAATGGCATGGAGGTGTCAATGAGCCGAACTACCTTGTTAAGCTTAACTGCTGCCAAAGAGGCGCTGAAGGACGCTGCGGTTCCCGGCATAGAAACATTGCGCGTTGGCTTTGTTTCGGCCAATACCGTGGGCGGAATGGATAAGAGTGAGGATTTTTTTATCGATTTTATTGCCGATAACAGCAAAGGAAAGCTTAAAAATGTTTTTGATCACGAATGCGGCAGCATGACAGAAGTTGTGGCAAACCAACTAGGGATAAAAGATTATATGACCACCATTAGCACCGCTTGTTCGTCATCGGCTAATGCCATATTTTATGGAGCGAGACTCATCAGAAATGATGTGGTAGATATAGTGGTAGCAGGCGGGGCAGATGCTTTAACAAAATTCACACTCAATGGCTTTAACACCCTAATGATATTAGATAAGGAATTTTGTAAACCCTTTGATGAAAATCGGCGCGGCTTAAATTTAGGTGAGGGTGCCGGGTATGTTGTATTGGTTTCTGAAAAAGTGATGAAAACATTAAACCGTTCTGCTTACTGCAAATTGAGCGGATATAATAACAGTAACGATGCTTTCCATCAAACAGCGTCGTCGCCTGAGGGAACTGGCTCATACCTGGCTATGAAGGGGGCTTTAGAAAAGGCGGGATTAACAACATCTGATATTGATTATATCAATCTTCATGGAACGGGTACGCCAAATAACGACAATGCCGAAGGAACAGCCGTTAAACGTTTGTTTGATCCCCATTATCCGCCTATTAGCTCTACCAAATCATTTACAGGGCACACTCTCGGAGCCAGCGGGGGTATCGAAGCTGTATTTTCTGTATTGGCTATAAAACATGGGCTAATTTATCCAAACCTGCGGTTCGAAACACGCATGCACGAGTTTTCATTTGAGCCCGAAACACGGTTCAAAAAAGGGGAGGCAGTTAGCCACGTTATGTCTAATTCGTTTGGTTTTGGCGGTAATTGTTCATCATTAATATTTTCTAAAATTTAATATGAAAATTTATATCCGCTCGGCCGCCTGCATTTCACCGCAAAAAACATTGCACCAAGACGATTTGCTTACCAACCCGGTTGAATATAATGATACACGATTAAAGGCAATTGAGCCGGATTACTCTGCCTATCTCGACCCGAAACTTACCAGGAGAATGAGCCACATGATTAAAATGGGTGTGGGGGCAGCTATAGAATGTTTACGAAATGGCGAAATAACTATGCCGGGTGCCGTAATAACCGGTACAGCTTATGGCTGCCTGGAAGATACGGTGACGTTTTTAACCAGGATGATTGATATGGATGAAGAAATGCTTCCGCCGACGGCATTTATTCAATCAACCCATAATACAGTTGCAGCGCAAATTGCCTTAATGCTAAAATGCCATAGCTACAATAACACTTTCGTACACAAAGGGATTTCGTTTGAAAGCGCGTTACTTGATGGTATAATGTTATTGAACGAAGGCGAGGCTGATAATGTGCTGGTTGGCGGTACCGACGAAATGACGGATGTTAGTTATACTATTTTGACAAGGCTCGGCTTATATAAAAGGTTTCCCGTTTCAAATTTATCGCTGTATAAAACCAAGTCTACAGGTACTATTGGAGGCGAAGGTGCCGCCTTTGTTTTGTTGAGCGATAAGCCATCTGCCGTTAACATGGCGGAGTTAACAGGATTTCAAAATTTCTATAAACCGACAGACATAGAAGATATAGAAGCACGCATAGTAGCATTTTTAAAGACCTATAATTTAAGTATTGCTCAGGTTGACCTGGTAATAACCGGAAAAAACGGCGATCTTAAAAATGATGCGGGCTACAATCAATTAGCGAACACCATTTTTAACAATTGCGCCAGAGCAAATTACAAGCATCTATGTGGCGAATATCCAACCTCGTCTGCTTTCGCTCTTTGGCTGGCTGCCAACATTATTAAAAGCGGAAAGGTGCCCGCTTCAGTATTGGAAGCTGGGGCTGAAAACATCAGGCCCAAAACGATACTTATTTATAATCACTACCTCAACTTATATCATTCACTAATGTTGGTATCTACATGTTGAAAAACAGCCTTTTTGCTATCACTACAATAGCACGCCAAGAAACGGTAATTGAAGCTGCGGTTATGATTAATGCAGATGATAGGATATTTGAAGGCCATTTTCCAGGCCACCCGGTTTTGCCGGGTGCCTGTATGCTGCAAATAATAAAAGAGGTTTTGCAAGAAGCTCTCGGCGAACAATTAATACTAAAAAAGGCAAGCAGCATTAAATTTTTAATACAGGTAGATCCAACTATAATTAATTGTTTAAAGGTTATTATCAACTATAAAAAAATAGATGCATTAGTCGAAATCATCGGGGCTATGATGGCCGGCGATTCGGCGTGCCTAAAACTAAAAGCGATTTTCGCGAAGCTTACTTAGTCCTGTTTTTATGAATGTAATCAACTATAGTGTTCACGTCTACTAATATTTTGCGGCCTTCTTTGGGGTCCTGAATAATTATCCCATACTCTTTTTTGAGTAAAACGATCAGTTCAAGCGAATCTATCGAATCCAATCCAAGCCCGTCGCCAAATAATGGTTCATCGTCTTTAATTTCTTCGGAGGTTAGAGGCGACAGGTTAAGAAACTCTATGATTTGTAATTTTAATTGTTGTTTTAATTCTTGAACTTCCATTTAGCTTTATTTAATCAAATTAAATTTTTCATTTTCAAACCAGCAATACTTAACGCTTGCAGGCATATTGTAATCAGCAATAAAGGTATAATATTTATCAAAACATCGTTCAGTGTGCCACCCTCTAAAAACAAACCGTAGTAAGCTTCAAGGCACCAATGCATTGGTGAAAGCTTCATCACCAGGGCAAATGATTGGGGCATTGCAAAACTGGGCACCATTAATCCACCAATTGCGGCGAGTATAACGATAGACACCGCACCAAACCCGTTCGCCTGCTCTGGCGTATGTGCAAAAACGCCAATACAAATGGCATAACTAACAGCGCACCAACCGCATATTAAGGACACAATGACTAATCCAAAAACATCAACCGGCAGATTTAGCGCCGGTAGATGGATCAACGGAAATAACCAAATACCTATAGCAAATATGACAGCCGCCTGCAACATTGTAACTGCGAGGTAGGTTATTTGTTTGGAGATTAGCGTAACCATGTAGTTAGTAGGAAGCGTTTTAAGTCTGATAAAGCTTCCACTCAATTTTTCGCGAACCATGCTTCCACCTAAGGAAATTACTACGAAAAACATGGCGAAGAGGGTCCACGCAGGCACATTATGCTGCGACGCATTGGGGTTGCTGTGGCTCCCACTTTTGGAAACTGGTATTTCGTTTATTGTTATCTTGTTATCAAGTAATTCGTTCTCCAGCCGTGCCGGCAACGGCTTTTCGTTTATAGAAAAGTATAGATTTTTTAATATTAGCTTACTTTCAATTAGTTGTAGCGCGCTATATATGGCACCTTGGACAGATCGCCGGAACGACTCTTGTAGTATAGGTTGGTAATATAAAGTTATAGGGCCAACATCGCCAGCGTTGGGGTCAGTTTTATTACTCTCCAAACCAAAGGTATTTAGTGCTTTATCTGCTATTATTTTCGCCTTTCCTTCCATCTTCACAGAAAAATTGTTTGGGATGATGATGGCAAGCAACGCATCTTTACCTTTCATGCGCGCCATTACTGTAGCATTACTCTCGTTTTTTGGGAGCGGGACGAGTTTGAACATTCCTATTTTATCTATAGATTGAATAAACTCTTTGCTAACCCTTCCTGTATCTCTATTGGCTATCAATAACGATATTTTATTTTTATCGATCAATTGGAACGTGCTGTTCTGGATGCTGGTAACAATAATTACCAAAAGTATGGGCATGCCGAACATCAGCAATATTCCAACCTTGTCTCGGGTTAGTATGCGAATGTCCTTAATAATGGTAGCCCAAAGTTTAAACATCCCTGTAATTTTTGCCCGTTAAATTTAAAAACAGGCCCTCAAGCCCAAGTTGTTTGTGCTTTACCAACAAAGCGTCCAAGTTATCGTTAGCAATTATTTTTCCATCATCAATTAGTGCTATCCGCTCGCACAGGCCTTCAGCCTCACTTAATTGGTGTGATGTGTAGATTAGGGTGGTGCCGCTTTCGTTTAATTGTTTAAGGTAATCAATTATAGCAAAACGGGTTTGCACATCAACACCCACGGTCGGCTCGTCTAAAAATAGCAACTCAGGGTTGTGCATTACACCTATAGCCAAATTCACCCGCCTTTTCATACCACCGGAAAATTTCTCTACCGGCTTATTTCGTACGTCCTCCAATCCTAAAACATTTAATAACTCATTTGTTCTAAGTTTTATTTGTTGCCTGCTTAAGCCATACCAGGCGCCAAAAAACTCTAGGTTTTCGGCCGGGCTAAGTTCCTGGTAAAACGAAAAATCTTGTGGCACATAGCCAAATAACCTATTTGCCAATTTTCGATGGCTTTTGATTTTAACACCAAGAAGCTGAATACTACCTGTTTCGAAAATCAACAAGCCGGTCATCAAATTCATTAGGGTCGTTTTGCCAGCGCCATTTGGCCCAAACAAGCCAAATCGCTCGCCTTTGGCTATTTCAAGATCGAAGTTTGACAGTACTGGAACAAGTTGCCCGGGATAGCTAAAGCTTAAATCGCTGATGTTTATCGCAGATAGCTTCATTCCTTCCAGTTAATTTTAGATAAAGCTACAAAGGCTCTCCGTTCTATTTCGGATATCTCTAATAAATAATCTCCCATTACATTAAAATCGTGCTGGCTGCCAATGCGGCCCTTAAAAATACCAGCCGCCTGTACAGCAGCAGTGCGCCAAAGATCGCCCGATTGGGTAAATGTTTTTGAGATCTCCAATAACTCATCGACCTGGTGATAGGCGTGGGCCTCTTGCAGAAACGCAGCATAAATATAACGGAAACCGCCGCCACCGGTGCCTATTTCTTCCTGCATGCGTACAAGTTGTGCAAGGTATAAACCTGATTTTTTTTCGCCCAAGCTGTCGCGCCATTTTTTTATACGGTTGGCGGTATATCTAATTCCATTTACGCCCAATATTGGCATTGGCGATAGCATATCGTTTGCAGTTTTTTTAATTCCGGTTACGATCCCTTTTTTTATTTGGTCGTTAGTAACAACGGACGCGGTTTTTGGATAGTAGATTTGCCCATTAGGAGCCAGCGTCCCTTTAGCAAATCGAACACGCTCCAATTCATAATCGCTTAACGCGGTAGTATTTTCCATTATGGGATCGCTGATCAGATAATGATCTTCAACGTGCCCATAAACGATAAGGTTATGTGCATTAAAGTGGAAGCGGTATTCTTTAGGGAAATACGAAAGATAGTATACGCCAACCTGGCAACCTACCGGATGCCCATAGGCAAGGCATTCATCTAAAAATACTTTTGCTTTTTCCTTCGAGCTAAACTTTTTTCGAACAACCTCAATCCCCAAAGCTTTGCAAGTGCGTTTAAATATCAATCCGGGCATTACCCTAAAAGCTATCACCGGCCCGTTGTTTATTTTGAGTAATGGAATGTAAACGAAGAATAATCCCGACCCAATGCCAAATGCCAGCGGTTCTGTTATCTGGCTAACGCCTATGTTGTTTAACAAACTTCGGGTAACCCCATTTTCGCAGTGCGCCGACTGTAAGTGTTCAAAACTAAGTTCCATGTACAGTCATGTTTTTAAGATTATCAACACTTACATTAAATACTTCAGCGTAGTTTTGTAATTTTTCAAGAGGTAATTTGGCAAAAACATTGGGTTTTAGGTGTCGTTTTATCTGCCATTTCCAAAAGCCGGTATAACCAGCTAAAATACCAATATCCATTAAGCCTTTTTCCATAAAAAACAATATCGGGCTTGCTTGCTTATCCAATACTTTTTGGCGTGCATCCGCAATCCGCAATTCAACGTCGCCCCATGCAGTATCCAGCGCGGTAATTTTTATATCCCAACCACGGCTAAGTTCTGTCACGTACTTCCCCGATTCGTCAGTAGCGTAGCATACCTCTTTGGTTACCTTACCCAACGAGCTCAAGTCCTGCGGAACGTCTTGCTTTTTCATTTAGCTGTGTTAACAAACGGTAAGCATGGCGTACATGTAAGAAAAACGGGCACTTTCTGGAACGAGTAACAAAATTTTCTCACCTTTTTTTAATGTGCCGTTATTAAATAATTCGTTTATCATCAGAAAAACTGAAGCAGCACCTACATTTCCAACAGTATATAAGTTAATAAACCATTTTTCGTAAGGTATACCACCACCATACAGCTCTACCATATCATAGATTTTCGACCTGAAAAAGTCACTGGAGATGTGGGGTAAAAAATGATCAATATCGGAAGCCGCAAGGCCTTTCCTATCGAATATTTCTTTGATTTTTTTTCCGCCAAGGGGTACTATATTATCACTCAACAAATTAATATCCTGTTTAACGCTGAATATAGATTGCGTCATGATCTCTTCAGGGGTATAATCCATAAAACCCTTTAACGTACCGTCTAGCAGTTTATCGCCGCCCATGTACATACAGGTTTGCATTTCGTTAGCATAAGATACACCCTCGATCCAGTCTAACCGAAGGCTAAGCCCGGTTTCATTAGGTTTATCAGACATCAGGAATGCGGATGCACCATCGGATAGCATCCATCGTAAAAAATCTTTTTGAAAAGCAATATAGGGGTTGTCGCTCAACTCTTTTAGCTTAAGCGCTTCTTCTTCAAAAACATCTGCCACAAGCAACCCCGAAAACCTTTCGGAACCGGTTGCCACAGCTAATTGCACATCGCCGGTTTTAATGGCCAGGTAGGCATATTTAATAGCATGCATGCCCGCACAACATACTCCCGATGGGGATACCACTTCAATAGCTTCCGCCTCGGGCAACCACCCATGCGTCATTACGCCATGGCTGGGCATTACTTGGTCAGGCGAAGATGTTCCGCAAGAAAGCAATTCAATGTCCTTTATTTTGGTGGGGTTGGTTTTAAATAACTCTTTCACAGCCAGCGCGGTCATCTGAGCATTTGTGTGGGTAGGTTTACCGCCTTTAGTTAGGGCGTAATAACGATTTTTTATACCGTTATTCCGTAGTACGATATTTTTCGACTTGGAAGGTTTACCATTAATAAACCCCAGATATTCTTCCATAGCATCGTTGGCAACGGGTTCGTTCGGAAAATAAGCCGATGTACTGTTAATAAAAACTTCGGGCATGAGACATATATCAGTTTAAATTTAAAAAATATTGTTTTCTTGCTGCTATTCGTTTAGGGCTAAAAAATTTAAAAAAAATGGCATCGATGGTTATAACTATAGGGGCACCTATCCAAAAAGCTATTAATAAATAGTACTTGAACGCGGATAGCCAAAACGCCCTGTTTCTTCTTTTTACTATAAAATTGGCCCAGAGACCGAATATTTTGCCGGCTACAGTTTCAATGATCATTAAATTGTAATTCAATTTAACAGCGCCTTTTTTAACAAGCTCAGTTTGTAATCCAGCCCAATTGTCATTATTCAAATGCGTTAAAACACTTTGGCCAAAAACGCCGGCATGTTTGATATCACTTTCCGAAACGCCCGGTGGGGGGAAAATGTTTAGGTATTTGTCTTTTTTTCCGTGCAGCATCCAATGGAAAATGGTGATAAAACTAATTGGATTTGGATGCGTGTCAACTAAAGCAATATTACCAACAAGTTTAGCTCCCGCCGCGTTAATCAGTTTTTTTACCCTCACAAAAGCGTTGAGCCACATATTTCGCGCTCCTGTAACCGTAATAACGGGTGTGTTTTTTATTGCTGCCTTTAGTTTTGCTTGCTGCATTAAGGAGTTAAAAGGGATGCTGGGCGATAAAAACCAAGCTTGATAACCTAATATCACCAGGTCATAACTTGTTTCTTTTAATTCAAATGGTTCCAATTCAGCCGTTATATCTAAAACGCAATCGGGCATAACACTGAAAAAAGTGTCAGCGGTCCACGGAAAAGGAAAAGGCTTGGTAAGTTGAATATTTACTATCTCGACCGAAGCACCTGCCTCAACAAGGGGTGTTGTTAAATAGTCAATAATCTGACCCAATTGGCCGGATTGTGAGTAATAAATAGCCAATACTTTTTTATTCATGCTTACAAAGAAAGATCTTGCGGGCGCAGTATTTTTGAATTTTTGCTGTAATCAGAGATCGCCTGCTGAACATTAAATGGCAGACTCTTGTACGTTGTTTTTACTAAAAGCTTATCTGCTTCAATTTCCTTCCTGTATTTTACAATCTTAGGTGCATGCTCTTGTATGATAAGGCGTAAAAAATGAAATTCGCCATTATTGTTATTGTTGAGTAAAGCAGATTCTAACTTAATCCGGCCTTTTTTAAAAAATATTAATTTTTGGCCGGGTATTTTTACTAACCCCGCTTTTCTCATCAGCAAAGTGCCTTCATAAGCTTGTTTTTCAGGCAATTCAATATCGGCCAATAATGTTAATTCCTGGTTAATTTCTTCAAGCTTACCGGATGCCAGTATGGCGTAAAAAGCAGTTTTGCTAAAGTTTTGTGCCTGGCTTTTATTAGTTGCCGAATGCAGCACCGAACTACAAAACAAGAATATTAATGTGGCTATTTTCATAGTTTGTATGCGTACGTATCTGCAAATATATTAATTATAATGGTTGCCAGCTAATAACCGCAATGCTGTGTTTTTGTTGTGTGGATCGCCGATAAAAAAGTAAGATGATTTTTATTGGCTGTAGATTTCGGATCTTTTGTTATCTTAACACCGAATATCTTAACGCCAATGGTAGCGATAAACTGAGTAGCTAAAACAATTGGTGATAAAAAGCATTAAATAATTACGTGTACGATAAAAGGAAATTTAGTGATTCCTGGGCAATCATCCTGGGCGGATCAAGCGGTTTTGGGTTGGCAACCGTTGAAAAACTGGCAAAATATGGTATGAATAGCGTAGTAGCGTACCGCGAAACGGCTATGCAAGAACGCATTCTGAAACTCAGAATGGCGGCGCTGGCCGAGAAACAAAACGTTTCAATTGAATTATTTAACGTCAACGCCTTAGATACGGTAGCCCGGCAGGCGCTTATCCAAAAATTAACAGAAGATAAGCAAAAGAAAGGCGCGGTGAGGCTATTACTTCATTCGATAGCCAGGGGAAACCTAAAACCGTTGATGCCGCAAACGGGTATGAATGTTGAGTCTATTGAAACACTGTCAGTTGAAGATTTAACATACACTACATACGCAATGTCTACAAGTTTGCTCGATTGGGCAAGAGAACTTTTAGCAGCCGAACTTTTCCAAAAAGACGGGCGTATTATTGGTTTAACCAGCGAAGGAGCCCATAAATATTGGGATGGCTATGCCGCGGTATCAATCGCTAAATCATCATTGGAAAGCTTAAGCACTTATATGGCAGTAGAGTTGGGGCGGTTTGGCCTCAAAACTAATTTGATTCAAGCGGGAATAACAGAAACGCCCTCGCTTAATAAGATACCCGGAAGCGAAAAACTGATACAGATAGCAAAAGAAAAAAACCCTTTGGGCCGTGTAACCCAAACAACAGATGTTGCCAATGTTATTTACCTGTTGTGTATGGATGAAGCGGGATGGATAAATGGTTCGGTGATTCACGTGGATGGGGGCGAACATTGCCGGTAATTTGTTAAAGTTTTTGAGATGTATAACAAAATCATAGCCTGTTTACCTTACAAATCATCGTTTCTTTTTGTTGATAACGTTACGGCGTTGAGTGATAATGGGGTTACCGGAGACTATACTTTAAAACACGATTCTTTTTTTTATGAAGACCATTTTATAGGAAACCCGGTAACACCGGGCGTGATTATCACCGAAATAATGGCGCAAATAGGATTAGTTGTATTGGCCACCTATTTAATGATAGATGATAAGATTAGTACAGATGTAGTAATGAGTGAAGATTCGTTTCCGCTGCTAACTTCAACCGAGGTGTCTTTTTTTAAGATGGTATTGCCTGGCGAAAAAGTAACTGTAAGTTCTGCAAAGGAGTATTTTCGTTTCGGTAAATTGAAATGCAAAGTGGAAATGCATAATGAGCATGCAGAATTGGTGGCGAGGGGTGTATTTTCGGGCATCGTAAAAAATGCGCTAATAAAAAAACAAAAATGAGCAAGCGCGTAGTTATAACTGGTTTAGGTGTGATATCACCAAACGCAATGGATGTCCCCAGTTTTCTCCATGCGATCAAGAATGGTGTTTCGGGTATAAAATTTATGCCGCAATACGAAGAGCTAAGATTTAATTGCCAGGTAGCCGGCTCACCGGCATTTGAGTGGGACGATTTGAGAAACTATCTCACCGAAACGAGTTTGTATGGTTTAAAGGGTAAAGGCATAGCATTTGGAATAAAAGCAGCGCTTGACGCCTGGATGGATGCCGGTAATGAGATAGCCAGCCAAGAAACACTGTGGGAGACAGGGTGTGTTTTTGGCAGCAGTGTGGCTGATACTGATGTAATAAAAAACGCCATTACCAGGGTAGACGCTAAGGAGTCCAGGAAACTGGGTTCGAGGGTGGTAGAGCAGATTATGAACAGCGGTGTAACCGCTTACATATCTGGCAGGCTTGGATTAGGCAATAAGATCATAAGTAATTCGTCGGCCTGTGCCACAGGTACGCAGGCTATATTAATGGGATATGAGTATATCAAATACGGCATGGCCAAACGCATGGTGGTGGGTAGCAGCGAATACGTTGATGCTTACATATTTGGGGCATTTGATTCTATGCGGGTGTTATCCAGGAAATACAATGACGAACCTGCGAGGGCGTCAAGGCCGATGAGCCTCACAGCCGGTGGTTTTGTTCCCGGCTCAGGCGCTGGTGCTTTAATATTAGAAGATCTTGATTTCGCACTTGCCCGTAGTGCACGTATTTATGGCGAAGTGCTTGGCGGAAGTAACAATTCGGGCGGCCAGCGTGGTGGTGGATCAATGACCGCGCCAGCTGCTACAGGCGTTATCAGGTGTATACAGGAGGCTATGAATAATGCCGGCATAAACGGACAGCAGGTGGACCTGGTAAGCGGACATTTAACCGCTACGATAGCAGATACCTTAGAGATACAAAACTGGGCGCTGGCTTTGGGCCGTACAGCCGATGATTTTCCGATGGTTAATTCATTAAAATCAATGATCGGCCATTGCCTTAGTGCTGCCGGCTCAATTGAGACCGTAGCCGCGGTTTTACAAATAGTTCATGGTTTTGTACATCCAAATATTAACCTGGAAGATGCTAACCCAGAAATTATAAATTTAATTGGTGCAAACAATTTGCCCACAAAAATCGTAAACAAAAAGATTAATATTGTTGCAAAAGCTAATTTTGGCTTTGGCGATATTAATACCTGTTTAATTATTTCCAGATACTACAAATAAATATGGATAGA
This sequence comes from Mucilaginibacter sp. UYNi724, assembly GCF_054057495.1. Classification (NCBI taxonomy): domain Bacteria; kingdom Pseudomonadati; phylum Bacteroidota; class Sphingobacteriia; order Sphingobacteriales; family Sphingobacteriaceae; genus Mucilaginibacter; species Mucilaginibacter sp. UYNi724. The sequence goes on from NZ_JBSRZI010000003.1 coordinate 371,953, forward strand.
ACAACTATTTTAACTGAACTAAAAAAAGTGCTTGCGCCTTACACGGAAGATAAAACAATGCTTGAGGGGATCACCGAGGAAACAGATCTTATAAAAGATCTTAAAATAAACTCGGCTAACCTGGTTGATGTCATTATAGATGCAGAATCGCAATACAATATCGAAATTGATTTTGATTCCGCAGAAAAAATGTACCTGATAGGAAATTGCATAGATATAATATCTGATAAACTAAATAGACCTGCTTGATAAGCACCGGCAACGATATTGTAGCCCTTGATCTGATAGATATCAACCGAACCAAACAGGTTCGGTTTTATACACAAATACTTTCAAGCTCCGAACAAAGATTATATCAGCAGCTGGTGTGCCCGCAACTGAGTTTTGAACTTTACCTATGGCTGCTATGGTCAGCTAAAGAGTCCGCATTTAAGTATCTCAAAAGGTTGACTCCAGAATTAGTGTTCTCGCCAACGCAAATCATCATTCAGGACCTTAAATTTACAGGTAGCCAAAAGAATGATGTAAATACAGGGCATTGGGAAAGCATAGATGGCGATGTGTTTTATAACGGTACAATTATGCACCTGTCAAACACTCTTTATTTTCGCTCAAAAATTTCTGAAAGTTGGATAGCTACCGTCGTCAATCATCACGAAAGTTTTAAAAATATTTATTGGGGCGTTAAATCGATTAGAGAAAACTCAGCAGAATCTCAATCAGTTGAGGCGCGTTTATTTTTGATAGACAAACTACGCCCTTATTTTAATGATCTTCACATCAAAAAAAGCCCAATAGGATACCCTGTTATCTTCAATAATGGCAACGAGCTTAGTGTACCAGTGTCTATTGCGCATCATGGTAAATACGTAAGTTATTCTTTTGTATTGGATTAGGCTGATCAGATTAAGAGTTAGATTGATCGGAAGGCGTAGCCTCGACCCCTCCCGCAAGGTTCATAACAGCTGTATTAAATTCGCTTCTCGGGCGAGCCTTTTGAAAGTACAGGGAATTTGGCGCGCTGATGGTATTACTGATACTCTGCGTTACGTGCTGTAATCAAGATGTTCAATCGATGAACGGGTTGTATTACAGCAACTTATAAGGTTTGTGTTGACCTGGCGGTCTTTCCATGCAACAGGTTACCAATAGGATGCGATTTAATGAACAATTCGGATAGGTCTTAAAACAAAAAACGCCTTAAATGATGCATTTAAGGCGTTTTGAAATTGTTTGATATACAATCAGCGGAGAGATAGGGAACAAAAATAGATTTACTATCTCCTATAAATCAATGCGTTATATATCTAAAATCTATGAAGGTAACCTAACAGGTTACCCGAAAAATGTTAAATTATCGCTAATGCTTATAATGTAGATATTGAAAAATCTTACTTACAACTAATATTTAATTTTCTTTAGATAATGAATGTTATTGAACACTTAAGGAAATGTTTCAGACATCACTTAAAGGTTTTTTAAAACGTTGCTTAATGAAAGTAGTTGCGGGTAGAAAATTTAGTTCTTACTACGCGTCCAATATTTCAACCACAGTAGCTTTTGCCAGCAATTTTGAACTCCTGGCAATCCTTAAACTTACCCTATCGGTTTGCTGTATTTTGTAAGGCTTGTCGTCCGGTCCCCGGCTAATTTTCGACGGCTCTTAGTTTAGGCTGGTTAATTAAAAGTCTAAATTTTTGTAGATTGAGTTATGATTATGTTCAATATGTCACAAATGCGCCTGTTATTTATTCATGATTAATTTAATTAACTTCAACAATAAACAATATTTGAACAACCCTGTTCAATAAAAAAGGATGTTATGAATACAAAGCCAATTTCCTCTAAAGTGCACAGCTTTATTGATTATGCCCTGGTCGGCAATTTACTATCCGTTCCTTACTTGTTAGGGTTTAGTGAAAAAGTAAGCAGTTATACACAGTCGAGGGCTTGGTGCTTTAGTGTATGTAGCGCTAATTAAACAACCTGCTGCCGTTAAACTGCTTATTCTTTTACGGTGCTGATATAATAGACCTTTTTAATGTATGACAATTTGTTTTGCAAACATTTTTAAAACCGTTTAAAAAAAGAAAACAGGTACGGTTATGTAATACAGGTTTCACCATCGTCGCAGTACTTACAGTATTGCTGACTGATTGGCATGGCCGAACAAAAATTAAGGTAACTACATACCACATGGGACAGGTTTCCGCTTTTAGGAGTAGGTTATAGACTGCACACCACATTTTATTTACTCAGGGCTCAATGATATTTAGGACAATGTTGTCCTATTTTAAATTAAGAGTAATGAGTAAAAAACAGTTAAAAGGGTTTATTTCTTCCCCCAGTGAATTAAAAGAGATTTCAAAGTTCCGTATTCCAAAGGTTGAGAATCTAACCAATTCGGAAGGTCGTAAAGTACAAATAATTCGTACTCCTTATGCTGTTGGTTTGGCCAATATTCGCCGTGTTGGAGTAACTGACGAGCAACTTGCCCAATTGCAAGTAAATCCGCATCCTTTTCCATGAGGATAATATTTGATATTTCTTTACCCTTATATTTTCTACCAATCAAATGCTCGTTATCTGCGAGCATTTTTTTTGCTTCGTCTAATGTCATAGGATAAAAATAGCAATTAAAACTTATAGGTGTTTTATTATCTTAGCAGTGTTTAAAATACTGTACTAATCGGAGTGCTATCCTGAATTACCACAATAGTATGCACGCAAACCGAGATTTAAGTACGCTGTAAAAGCGTGGCTGTATCTTTTTGCGTGTAAGGCTGTGGTAAGCCGAGGATAGTAAAGAGGTTAAACAGTCACGCTTTATTTTTATCCTCAAATTACCACGAATGAAAAAACTACTATTTGTTGTTCTTGCAACATCCTTATTTGCATGCTCTCAAAAAACATTAACCCTTGGCACATCGGAAGCAGATTTCTTAAAGCAGCGTAAAAACGCAAGTTTAGTTATGATGTCGCCCGAAATGACGGTGTACAAAATATTTAAGGGGCCTTATAATCGAGATCGCGGTACACGGTTTTATTACTTCCATGACGGCAAATTATTTCTAATTGACCAAGGCGAAAAAAGGCCAAATATAGTTATTGATCAGACCATACATAATCAGTAATATGACCACCAAAGAGAGATTTAACAGCCTAATACTACCTATCGGTTGCGCTGTTGTAATATCGCTGATATTAGCCTATAACATTTATAACGATAGGCCCGCACCTAAATTTAAGAGCAAAGTTATTTGGGTTAAAGGCAAGAAGTACACAAGGGAGGAAGTAGACAGCCTGGAATACTTACAGGGCATAGAAGAAGCGGAGGCACACGATGAAAAAGTTGGTTTTTAATTTTCTTATTTCTGTTATTGCCGGTTTTATAGATTTCTGTGGTGAAGTTGTAGATTTTTTGGAAAAAGACGTAAAGAAAAAAGTACCAATGAAAGTTCAAATAAAGAACCTTGCTTTATTATTAATAATATTCTTGTTTATAACAAATCCATCAATGAATACTTTTAAAGAATTTCGTAATAGAAATTCCGAACATAACGAATTTATGTACAGAGTAAATAACTGTTTTTTATTTTCTATTTACAACAGCGATTACGGTAAATACATAGGTATAGCAGGTAATTTCTTTCGGATATAATTAAACTTTATTTGTCCCGTATTGTTATTAATATTATATTTGAGTGTTAATACAATATACCATGACTACAAACTTTAAAAGCCTGTTACAAGTGTTGGATTTCTTCAAGGAGGAAACCACATGTATAAGCTACTTAGCGCAATCACGTTGGGGAGATACCCCATCATGTCCCCATTGCGGTAATGTGGGCGCATACGTCACCAATAGGGGCTATAAATGCAAGGCTAAAGAGTGCCATAAGAAATTTAGCGTTACTACTGGCACCATCTTCGAGAATACTAAAATTAGCCTTAGAACATGGTTTGCAGCAATGTATTTATGTACCGCACATAAGAAAGGTATTAGCAGTTTACAGTTAAGCAGGGATTTAAATATCACTCAAAAAACAGCTTGGTTTTTATTACATCGCATTCGTGAAATGCTGAACAATAACGAAGTGGAACAATTAGACGGAGTTGTTGAAATTGATGAAACTTATGTTGGTGGCAAGTTTAAGAATAAGCACGTATCTAAAAGGCCGGCAAATAGTCAAGGCAGAAGCGGAAACGGTAAAACTGCCGTTGTAGGCTTGCTACAGCGCAACGGATCTGTTAAAACATTTGTGATTAAAAACACAGAGGCAGGAACATTGCAACCAATTATGTTAGCACATGTAAGCCCTAATGCAACAGTAGTGACAGATGCATACAGTTCATATAATGGCCTGTCAAGGACTTACAACCACATAAAGGTAAAACACATCGAAAACAATTATATAACCATTGGGGACGACCATACAAACAGTATAGAAGGCTTTTGGAGTTTGCTAAAGCGTGGTATTGTTGGCATATATCATTATGTATCACCGAAGCACTTACACAGGTATTGCAATGAATTTGGGTACAGGTATAACACCCGTCACAATCGCGATACTACAAGGTTTGAGGACGTGTTTAATAACTGCAATAATGTTAGGTTAACATACAAGGTTTTGATTTCTCAATAATTATCCTTTACCTTTGTATTGGTATCCCCCCTATGACGGTTTAGAAGCAGAGCGCTTGGTTCTACTCAAGAGGGGGCGTTACTAAATTATAGATAACCTTCTTATATTTTTCAATATTGGTAAGCGTTTTTTCAATATCTGCAGCTGTAAAGGCAATTGATGGGAAAACTTTTTTTGCCTTTATAAAGTGAATTTCCCCCTTATCAATACCAGTATCGGATGTGTCTAAAAGCCAATGAGCTAAAATATTTCTTTTCTCTGCAATTTCATTTAAATCTTTTGCCAAATAGGGGTATGTTTTTAAAAAATCCTTGCAATGACTTTGAATTATGAAAACAAATACCGCAACTTTACTACTGTAAGTAAGTCTATCGTGACAAAGTATTAAATCAAAAAATTCGTTTTTTCTTTTCTCATTATTGCAAAAATATTTTGCGAGCCAGTTATCAATTATTTTTTCAAGTAGTATAACTTCATTAATTAATCCGCCCCTTAATACGATTGCATCAACAGTTAAATCTTTCAGTTTTTTTTTACTCATTATAATATCATTAGGCTGTACGCTAAATCTAAAAATAAAACTCCTTATCTTTACATCATGGCAGAAAATAAAAAAGAAGCTAAACCAAGAGCCGAGCAGTACGACCCCAAAGTAAAATTTGATGGTACACTTGAGCAAATGATTAAAATTGCTGTTAAGCCTCAAATACAGGCCAAAGACAAAGCAAAAAAATAACGGCTATATCCCTATAACCGTCAATATCCTTTTATATCCCATTTGTCCCAACAGCTATATAGTTACCAAAATTAATTAATACCGTCAAATGAAAACTAAAACACAAAAAGATACAACTTCGCCAAGAGATGGCAACAAATTAAGCCCTTGGCAAACAGGTATCCAACAAAAGCCTGCTGCTACGGTGTTATACGGCACCGATAAGTTTGATGTGCTCATTATTGGTGCAGGCATCACCGGGTATCGGCCGGGTTACTTTTACAAAAAACCTGCAAAAAGGTACTCATAGTTGATGCACACACGCCAGGTTTTGGCACTACCGGCGGTACAAGCGCGCACATCAACACCTTTGCCGATACTACTTACAAAGAAGCGGAAAGCGCATTTGGAAACGAGGGCGCCCAACTGTTTGCCGATGCGGTAAACGAGGGCTTTGCACTGATCAAAGACAATATTAATCGATACAAAATCAATTGTGATTTCGAGGACAAGCCCGGTTACCTGTATGCGGAAGATGAAGATCAGGCAAAGCAACTGGATGATATTTACCAGGGTGCAAACCAGGTTGGTGTAGCTGCAGCATATATGCAAGAGGTACCTACGCCGGTTGATTATGTGAAAGCTTTGCTATTTGAGGGGCAGGCGCAATTTCATCCTTTAAAATATTTACAGGGGCTATTGGCTGAGTTTAAAAGTAGTGGGGGTAAGCTGCTTGAAAATAGCATGGTTGACGAAGTATTAAAGGATGGTGAGGTGTATATTGCTAAAGCCGGCGAACTTGATATTAAGGCCGCAAGCATCATTTATGCTACACATCTCCCACCTAAGATAACCTCGTTCAGCTTTAGGTGCGCACCTTATCGCGGTTAAACTTAAAGGAAATGATTATCCTAATGCTCTTATTTATGATATGCAAGAGCCTTCCCATTATTTCCGTACGCATGAAATAGACGGGCAGCCATTACTATTGGTAGGTGGTAATGATCATAAAACCGGCCATGATGATCCTGAAACGGCTTTCGCCGACCTTGAGAAGTACACCCGCAAGCATTATTCTGTTTCTTCGGTAAAATACCGCTGGTCAAGCGATAGCAAATTCATTAATGTAAACGAAGATTACGAAGTGCAATACTGGACAAAAGAACTGGCTGTAAGCAAGCAGGAACTGGAAGATGCGGTAAAACCGCCGGGACTACAGTAATTGCTATACCCTAACATCTTACAAATAAGTGCCTTGAGAATCATTATAAACCTGTTAGGAGGGCTGGCCGGCTCGGCAGCTCTTAACCTGCTTCACGAAACTGTGAAGCGGTTTGACCACGATGCACCCCGGGTTGACCTGGTAGGTGAAGAAGCGATAGTTAAAGGTATGGAAGCGATAGGTAAAGAGCCGCTATCCGGCGATGCACTGTATGCCGCAACGTTAGCCGGCGATTTGTTAAGTAATGCCTTTTATTACAGCCTGATAGGTGCCGGAAAGCAAAAGAACCTGCTTTTACGCGGTATAGTTTATGGTGCCTTTCCAGGGTTTGGCGCAATAAAACTTACCAAGCCCGTAGGCTTGAGTGATGCGCCGGTAACCCGTACAGATAAAACAAAGATATTAACCGTTGCTTACTACACTTTTGGCGGGTTAGTTACGGCATTAAGTGATATAAACAACTATACCGTTAAGTTGTCGGTAAGGGATTTTGGCATCGGTATACCACCCGAAAAACAACAGTACGTTTTTGACAGGTTTTATCGTGTACAAGAATCGTCAAAAAAATTTTCAGGCCTGGGGTTAGGATTATATATATCGGCAGAGATCATCAAACGCCACGGTGGAACCGTAGGTGTAAACAGCGATGCCTCCGGGTCAGAGTTTTACTTTACATTACCTTTAGTAAACTCCTAAGGAGATCGACTAAGACTTTGCCTCTGGGTTATGAACCAATCTTTACTGCTGCGGTTAGCTGTGATAACGATTATTTTTAAGCGAAGAAATATTACAGCCTCCGGCAACAAAGAGGGTGCAATTCCCAGCATTTTTGAAAGTCCCCGAGGGCGCGTTAGTGTACAAGCAAACTCGCTTTTTATGGTTAACGCCCATAAAAATTAATAAAATCAATGTCAGTATTCGATAGTATATTAGAGATATAAAATGATTGGAACAGGCGGGATAACATCTTTACCGAAGACGGAAAGGTACTCGCTGAAAGATGGTTATAACTTGCCCTAATGATGTTGAAGGAATTTACAGAAGCTATAATCAAGTCCGTTCTTCAACACCCCGTAAAGAAAAAAAATACTTTGCTTTCCAAAAGGGATGTTGTTGTAAACCAATAATTTGCTTAAGACTAGAAAAAGTGTTCACAAAAGGTAAAGGAATATTGAAATACTTGGGCCGGATCTGATCACGCAGATCAAATACAGTTTTTATATGTTAAAAAAGTGAGGTTAATGAGTGATCTGTCGAATAATGTTCGGGAAACTTTTAGCATCTCAGTGAATGGTATCAATCTTATCATGGATGAGCCTAACCATACCATCTAGTTCATCGGCGCATTTGCCAACCAACTTGATTAACTCTTCTTTTTCATCGTGATCAGTAGATTTTTCGATCAGGTCCATCAATCCTTGTATAGAAGCAACCGGACGGCGCATTTCGTGAGAACTGGTCCATGATATTTCCCGAAGGACGGTGTTGTGGCGAAGTATTTCATTGTCGGCCGCCACACGGCTACTGATATCCCGGAAATTACAGACGATAGCGTTGACACTGGGCTCCGCCAACATATTGGTAAACAAGCATTCCAGCCAAATATAATGCCCATCTTGGTGGCGGGAGCGAAAGCTAACCATCACCGGTTCAGTGGGATTCAAAATTATCTCATCAATTGAGGCGTGTACCCGCTCTTTATCGTCCGGGTAGACAAGTTCGTCAATGTCCGTGTACTGCTGCTCATTGCTCCAGCCATTGATGCGTGTGGCCGAGAGGCTTCTGTAGAAAACGCGAAAGTTCCGGTCCAGCAGGGTAATACCATCGTAACTATGCTCAATCAATTTGCGAAAGCGCAGCTCGGTTGCAACTATCCGGCCGGTTTGTTCTTTTACCCGGCGCTCTAATTCATGTTGCATTGCCTCACGCTGGTCTTCCGTTATCTTTCGCTCGGTCTGGTCACGGGTCATTTTTGCAAACCCGATATGCTTATTATTTTGATACAAGGGTGTAAATACGATATTTGCCCAGAATTGCGAGCCATTCCGACGGATCCGCCAGCCTTCACTTTCATGGGCACCGCTTTCCAGGGCTTGGGATAGGTTGTGTTGAGGCTCGTTGTTGAGGATGTCTTCCGGGGTGTAGAAAATCGAAATATGCTTACCAACAACATCAATTTCCTTATAGCCCTTGATCCTCGCAGCCCCATCGTTCCACGTGAGGATATATCCTTCGGGGTCAATCATAAAAATAGCGTACTCCTTAACGCTGGCAACTAATAGTTGGAATAGCGCCTCGTCAGGATTGGAAGATTCTTGTACGATACTTTGCTTAGCGATCACGATGGTTTGGTGGCTAAATATTTAGTTGTTTACGCAATTTATTATTTTCCCCTCGATATTTCAAATTCTTTTGTTAACCAATTATAAGCGACGATTTAATTGTAACGGAAGTTGACTTAGAACTTAAATATATTTCTGCTTTTACTTGAAATAGCAAAACACTTTTGTTTAAATTGCATATATGCTTTATAACCTATTATAGCCAATATGTCCAAACTGCCATCATTAGTTTTTGCTATTGTGTTCCTGGTCATGTTGGCGCTAACCCAATTGCTAACCTATCAGCAGTATAAATTTTCAATCAACAAACACAAGAATGAACTTATACAAGAGGCCGCCACAGCAAAAGATCGTTTCCGGAATATATTATTCAACGACATCGCCGCAGCTAATACCCTTGCTATTATTTACAAACAATACGGCGTTCCTGCCAAATTTGACAGCGTCGCCCGTCAAATAATATATAACAGCCGATATGCCCAGGCGTTACAGATTACTGAAAATGGAATAGTAAAAAATGCTTACCCCGATGCTCGTTATAAAAAGCACTATTGGCACTAATGTAAATGCTGATCCGACACGTAAGGCCGAAGAGGCGCGTGCTGTTGACCGAAAGGATATTTATTTTGCAGGCCCGCGTCGTCTACGTTTTGGCGATACAGGGATACTGGGCAAAGTACCTGTCATTGTAAACAACAAGGTCGTGGCAGTTGCGACAGTGCTTACACGGCTTAACATTATAAAACAACAGCTTCAGCATCCAGGCAACGATAAGAAATTTGCTTATCAATTGGTGAAAACTGAGAAGAAACGCTCTGTACCGTTCCTGATATCTACTGCTAAACCTGCCAAAGAAAGTGAGCATGTTTATACCCAGATACCCGAAGGCGACTGGTTGTTGCGTGTAAGCTATGCTGATGGCTATGCTTTAGATAGATTTCCATTTGAAGTGTCAGTTTTGGGCATCTTATTATCGCTTGCCGCAGGTGTGCTTGCCTACAGAAAAGTGAGGGAACCCTACAAACTTAATGCAATAATTGATGTTAAAACAGCACAAGCTAATAAAGCTGTTAAAGAGTTAAACCTGCTTAATCATGTAAATGATATTATCCTGACCGAGCAAGACATTCCTAACCTGTTTAACAAGGTTTGTTGTTGCATAGGTGAGTCGGATAGATATTTACTTGTCTGGATATGCGAAAAACCGCCTGAAAGTGCAGTCGATCAAACAATAGTTCCGCTGGTGGCAATTGGCGCTACCGACTATTTGAAGGATGCAAAGATAGTGCTCAATGACCCCGAGCGATCTAACGGGCCTACCGCGAGGACTCTACTTACCGGAAAAACTGTTATAAATAATGATGTTGCCCATTCCGCGTATTTTGGTCAGTTTGTAAAAGATGCAGATAGGTTTGGCATCCGTTCATCGGCCGCATTGCACCTTAACCTTGGCAGCGACGAAAGCGGGGCGTTAGTCATTTACGCGGGGCAGGCCAACGCATTCGATGAGCATGAGGTATCAACACTTAACCGCCTTGCGGCAAATTTATCCATTGCAGTACAAAACATTAACACCCGCAAAGAAAAAGAAAGCACCAGGCGTCAATTGCAGGAACGGGTAAAAGAATTGACCACTATCTATAAGGTTAACCAATTACTTCAGCAGGAGCATTTGGATACGGACACCCTGTTACAGGAGATAGTAGAAGCGTTGCCTCCAGGCTGGCAATATCCTGATGTATGCCAGGCAAGGATATGGTTTGATAATAAGGAGTATAAAACAGAAAGATACACAGATTCAGTATTTAAACAGACAGCTGATTTTGGTTTGCTTGACGGCAGAAAAGGAAGTGTAGAAGTTATATATACTGAAAACAAACCACCCGAAGCGGAAGGGATATTCCTGGAAGAAGAGCGCAGCCTAATTAATTCTATAGCCGAAGCCATAGAGGTTTATTTTGACGAGGATATTCAGCAGTCGGAACTTGCGAAATCTGAAAACAGATTCAGGGGAGCTTTTGAGGATTCAGCAATAGGAATGGGGCTTACCTCGGTAGAAGAAAACTCTATGGGGCGATGGATAAAGGTAAACCGATCATTACACGAAATGCTGGGCTATACCGAAGACGAACTTTTATTGCTCACTTTCATGCAAATTACGCACCCCGATGATTTGGCAAAAGATCTGGCAGCTCATGACCGTATCTTGAGGGGAGAAGCAGATACCTATCGTTTAGAAAAACGGTATATCCATAAAAATGGAAGCATAATTTGGATAAATCTTAATGTGTCACTTATCAGAGATAAAGATAGCCGTCCGCTGTACCTTGTTGCCCAGATGGAAAACATTACTGAAAAAGTAGAATCTCAGTTTAAGTTTCAAAATCTGGTAGAGAACTTTACGGTAGGGGTGTACATAATCCAGAATGAAAAAATGGTATACGTAAATCCGAGAATTGTAGAAGAGATGGGGTATGCCGAAGAGGAGATAATTGGACAGCCATTTGAGAAGTTTATTTACAAGGACGATATCAAGCTGGTTAGAGGAAACATGAGGGAGCGGGTAGAAAAAGACATCAAATCTACCAGCAGGTATGAAGCTCGGATAGTAAAAAAAGACGGACAGTCGTTATGGTTCGAGATATTAGGCGGGGCAACTTTATACGGTGGACAGCCTGCCCTGATAGGTACAATGGTGAACATTACCGAACGAAAGGCAGTTTATGATGAACTGGAAAGGTCAGAGGCTAATTTGAAGTCGATGTTCGAAACTACAGATGTATCATACATGTTGTTTGATACCGAATACAATATTATTGCCATTAACAAGCACATGAAAGATATTTACTTACATGCTGCCGGTACGGAATTAAAAGCAGGAAGTAATATGGCCGATTCGCTCTTACCCGAAAGACGGGAGAAAGCCCTTGAAAGATACGATCGCGTATTACAAACAAATCAAGCAGAAGATTACGAAATATCCTATACAAAAGATGGTGTTTCCCGTTATTATATAGCCAACGTAAAACCTGTTCATGATGGCAAAAAGGTGATAGGTTTATGCGTTTCGGGTATTGACATTACCGAACGGAGAAATGCCCTTGAGCAGTTAAAAAATGCTAATACGGACCTGCAACAACGCGCCGGAGAGCTGGCTGTCTCAAACGCCGACCTGGAGCTTTCGAAAAAAATGTATAGCGAGCTGTTTAATTTCAGCCCCTTACCGGCATGGGTTGCGGATATTAATACTTTACGATTTTTGGACGTTAATAATGCTGCCGTACTACATTATGGCTATACACGTGAGGAGTTTTTGTCAATGAGTTTGCATGTGATAAGGCCTACAGCAGAAATTCCTGACATGGAACGTGCTGTTAACGAACGTGCCAACCAAAACGAGGGCATTTACAGTACGATATTGACCCATAAAAAAAAGAATGGCGAATTAATGAGTGTCGAAATCCAAGTTGCGCCAATTTTCTATTCGGGTGTTAAAGCCAATATTGCGATAGCTACAGATATAACAGAAAGAGAGCATTATATCAAGGCAATTGAGGCGCAAAATGCGCGCTTACTTGAAATATCGTGGATCCAATCTCATATAGTGCGCGCACCTCTTTCACGAATGATGGGACTGATCCCCTTGCTAAAGGGTTCAACCAATACCGCGGAGGAACAGAAGATAATACTTGATTACCTTTTAATATCGGCTCATGAGTTGGATGAAGTTATAAAAACGGTTACTGATAAATCAAAAATTGAAGACTTCCAAACATTAACGCCCGATATAAAACGTAGATAATGTTGCTTGCTCAGCTTAAAAAACTCCGGACTAATGCTTCCCATTCCTGGGGCAAAGATACGTGAGGCCGACTTGGCCAGCTCTCCGGTACCAGTAATCGGCGCCCAGGTCACCCTCTTTACGATGCAGATAATCATGAACCCAGGCGGATTCCCGGTCGCTGAGCTGGTCGACCAGTTTGTGGGCTGATTGCCAATCGCCCTTCGCATTGTACCAAAGGCTTTAAGCTGCAAAGGCAACCCGCAATTGGGCTCATTTGCATTCAAAGAAGTGTTAAGTCAGTTACCGTTTGCATTTCCGGAATAAAAAATCTATAAGTGGATGCTACAGGTTATTTAATTTTCGCTGTTCCTCGTCGGAAAACTGCACATGCCGAGACAAGTCTTTCACCAATAGTACCGGTAGCAAAATCTATCCTTCCAGCGCCTTCATTGATCATTGTGTTGCTAGAACACCTCAATGATCATTTTTGGTTTTCAATATTTCCCGTTAAAATATCCTTCATGGCTACTGCTGAAATGACACTGTCAGAGTAATTCAGCATCCGCTTTACATGAAATACGTGCTGTTCAAAGGAATCAAGGAATTGGTTTAATTCCTTGGCCGACTCTTGGACCTGTCAGGTGCTGTAATTGACCATGCCGGTGCAATCATCAATACGCAGGCGATGAGATGATCGTTAGCTGGAATCTAAAGGACGGATTTAAAAGCAACAACAGTAATGATTGCTTCTTCGCTATGAGACGCGCGCTCGAAATACAGGAAGATAAGTACAACAGCAAATTTGGTTTACTACCAGGGTTCAAAGCGGGACTGCATTATGGTAAAGTCACTGCCGGGGAGATTGGATCTCTTAAAAAGGAAATCATATTTACAGGTGATGTCCTCAATACCGCAGCAAAGATACAAAGTCTATGTAATCAATTGGGGGCCGACCTTCTGGTATCGGAGCACCTAATTAAAATACTTCGCCTCCCTGCCGGCTACGCGATAACATCAGTTGGCGATAAACTGCTTAAAGGCAGAAGTAAACCAATGGAGCTATTTGTTATTTCAACCTTGTTTTAAGGATAAACAATTAAGATAAGCCTTTTAAAAGGAGCTTTAGCCCTGCTAATGAATTAAAATACGCATTTTGGAATATCCCATTAAAATAAGGAAGGTCAGAAAGTTCAAAATTACAGGCGATTACAAAAGCTGAGGACAGGAAGTTAATCAGGCAGATCGTTTTCATTGTCTTAAATGATATTTGTTATGGTGAAATTTAAAGGGGGTTGTCTAATTGTAAATGGTTTCGTTAAATTTGATAAGGCAAACATAGCTCGGTAACGCATCCTGGAATTGTAAGAAAACGAAAAGATTAATGGAACAAGCGGATATAGACGAAGCGTTATTTTTGGTGGATGCGCCGTTAGATGAAGTGATCAATAGCTTCTATCACCTGATGGTTGCCTCAGACGGAGAAGCTATCACCAGGCATGTTTGTCCAAATTTGGAAATGATGTTGGTATTTAACTTCGGAGTACCTGTACGCATTTCCTTTCACAATACTCCCCTGGATACTGAAGTAATCAGGCGTACCGCGGTAATCGGGCCACTCCGGCAGATGCTGAACTATGAACTGCTGCCAGGTGCAGACGGCCTTGTGGTTAACTTTAAGTTCAATGGTTTTCGGCGCTTGTTTGGTGTGCCATTAAGGGGACTGACTGGCCAGGATCTTACAGGTGCAGAGATTATAACAGATGACGGCAGGTTTGATAGCCTCTGGGCGGAATTAAAAGCCCTGCCCACAGCAGAGCAAAGAGTGAATTTATTGAAGCAGTCAGCCATAGGCTTACTAAAAGAAAATGATCAGGTAATACAGATAGTAATCGGTAACCTGGCACAGTTTTTCAACCCTTGTGTTGATCCTATAAAGGCCATAGCAGCTGATACCCGTCTTTCAGAAAGAAGTATTCAGCTAAAATTTCAAAAGCATACCGGCTATTCTGTTAAAGAGCTGCTCCGTTTTTTGCGCTTTAAAGAAGTGATAGCTTATATCCTTGCCCGGAGCGATCAGAAAATTGCTATTTTTGATCTGATCGCCATGCACGATTATCATGATCAAAGCCACCTAATTAAAGACTTCCAATATTTTTTAGGCCTGGCGCCACAGCAGTTTATCAAAAACTTAAACAATGGAAGTTTCTGCGTAATTTCTGATACTTATCCGGGTCAGCCATAACCTACTTTATTTTGCTGAGCATCATGGTAAATTTTAATTGACCAGCGATTTCGTTTTCTTACAATTTCCCCCAAGTACGTCCTTATACATTTGTACTGTTCATTCAATTAAACAGCAGCAAAAATGAAATCACTTACAAAAAATAAAAACAGTATTGAGGGTA
Source organism: Mucilaginibacter sp. UYNi724 (assembly GCF_054057495.1). NCBI lineage: Bacteria > Pseudomonadati > Bacteroidota > Sphingobacteriia > Sphingobacteriales > Sphingobacteriaceae > Mucilaginibacter > Mucilaginibacter sp. UYNi724. The sequence goes on from NZ_JBSRZI010000003.1 coordinate 387,067, forward strand.
ATACTACAAATCACCAAATCGTTAATCCTTTAGAACAAACCAGCTTTAATACGACAGAAGTAATTATGCCCGGTATTGTTGAGCCGGAGGGATTAATATTTAGAACCCGCGTATTAGATAACCCTGCTGCCGGGCAGGTAAGTGTAAAAGTGGAAGCCAGCGGTATAGCTTTTGCCGAGCAGGCCATGCGCCGTGGCAGGTATTATGAGCAGCCCAAGTTTCCCTTCGTTCCGGGCTATGACCTGGTTGGTAAGGTGGTTGCAACCGGCCCCGGCGTTGATACAAGCTTGGTAGGCAAACGCGTTGCTGCCATGACAAAGATTGGCGGCTGGGCAAGTTACGTGCTGCTTCCGGCCAGCGACCTGCTACCAGTTCCTGAAGCTATTGATCCTTTAGAAGCTGAAACGTTAATTGTTAACGGCATCACGGCCTGGCAAATGCTGCACGGCGAAGCCCGAATCAAGCGTGGACAAACTATCCTGGTTCACGGTGCCAATGGTGGCGTGGGGACAATTCTGACACAACTGGCCCTTTACGCTGGTGTCCGGGTAATTGGAACTGCGTCACCACGTCACCATGAAGCATTGCGCGCACAAGGCGTGCAGCCGGTAGATTATAACGATACCGATTTAGCAGGGAGTGTGCTTAAACTTGCACCCGGCGGAGTAGATGCAGTTTTTGACCATGTGGGCGGACCAAGCTTTGCCAGATCTTTCGGCCTGCTTGCCAAAGGTGGTGTGCTCGTTTGTTATGCCATAGCCTCGGCACTAAAAGAAACCGGTAACACTTTGCTACCGTTTTTAAAAGTGATAGTGCAGTTAGGTTGGTGGAACATACTGCCTAACGGCCGCAAAGCTTATTTCTACAATATCTGGGACGGAAAAGGCACCGAAGCTTTTCAAGCACAGCTAAGGGAAACTTTTGCGCAACTCACCACCTTGCTGGCCAATGGCATGCTTAAACCGCAAATTGCTGCACGGTTTCCTTTGACCGATATTACAGCTGCCATGAAATTGGCCGAATCACGGACAGCTTATGGCAAGGTTGTGCTTGTACCTTGAATTACGGAAATTATTGTTAAGATTTAGTTCAGTAACGTCTATTCTTCTTTGAATTGCGATTTAAATCACATACGAACCTTAGAGAGTACTCTCGGACGTCTTAAATATTGAAATTCTACGAAACTATAAATAACAAGTACGGGAGATGTTAGGTTCCCTCCCAAACTTCATTCTTCCTAATGAATTCTGACAAGCTATTGTAATAATATAAAAATCACCCCTTATTGGTACTAAGTAAACCTCGAAGTTTACCCATGTCGTGACCTCCTTTAATATCTAATGTCTTCGCATAATGTTGTGTCTGGATCAAATTAGAATGACCTAGCATCTTCGAAACTGATTTAATGGGGACTCCATTACTTAAAGTTATAGTAGTCGCAAAAGTGTGCCTAGCGATATGGAAAGTTAAATTTGTTTTCATACCACAGCAGTCAGCTATTTCTTTAATATAAGAATTTATTTTCTGATTGGTTAATACAGGAAATGCGAGGTTATTAATAACGCATTTTGAATGTTCGCGATAATTTCCACTAACCGCATTGCCTCTTGTAATAGCGGTATGTGTGTGATCGTCTTGGTTTTTTGTCTTTTTGTAAAAATCCATTTTTTCCCATCAGCACCTTCAGCGATGTCGCCTCTTTTCAAGTGTTGCAGATAAATCTACGTAAGACAATCCTGTATAGAATTATGCGATTATATGAATGTTTTGGTAGGATATAGAAATGAAAAAGGCCTCAAATCAACGATTTGAGGCCTTTTAGATGTTTTGATATGTATATCAGCGGAGAGCTAGGGTTCAGAACCTAAGCTCTTATGTATTAATTATCAGTACTTTGCACTTTAAAAGTTACCTTACTCTACGAATGACGCAAATAGCAAGTTTACTCTAATTGTTAAACCAAATATAAGGCATTTTTCCCTGTCTAAAGAATTTTTTAAATCAAAATCACCTCTTTCGAAGTAGAAATACTATCAATGCAATCCGTTATTCCACAAATAAGTGATGGTATATTAATATAATGTTCGGATTTACACAACAAAATGTTGGTATAAGCGTATACCTTTCTTTTATAAGCGTATGAATTTCTTAATATACTTTGCAATCTTCTTCTTGGCAATTGCCATACTCCTTATCTTAGGAATATTATTCTTTAGCTTTCTAAAGTATATTAAAAGGAAGTATTATCCCAATTGGAAGTTTCCTGATTATGTGAGTGTAGGGTATGCGGAATATCTATATCATAGGTATATTAAGAACGACCTAAAATAAAGCCCGGTTAAGGGCTTTAAATTTATGCTGGTTCCTATATTACTGATAAGATGCAATCCGCTGCGCGTTGAGCCTGTGCAGCAGCTTTTAATAACTAATGTTTATCATTCTTTAATGCTTTAAGCCAGCTTTCAAAGTAGGCTGCGCAGTTGTCGATAGCTCCATACTAATGTGATCAATGATCTTCGCTTGTAGCATCCCATCCTCATCCCTGTGCGCACCTACATTAAGACGGACGATTTTATGGCTTTCCCATAAAGGCATAATCTCACCATCATAGGCATCAATAAACTTTTCAAAAAAGGAAACCAGGTAAGATTCACTTATGTCAAGCTTAAAGGTAACTTTAGACGATTTAAAATTCAAGTAATTCTTTTGCTTCTATATTTAGGCCTTTTGCAAGTTCTTTCAATGTCAATAAGCTCAAATTGGTTTCCCCTTTCTCGTATTTTTTAATGTCCGCGTGATCAATCATGCAATTTTGTGCCATTTTCCTGTACGACAGGCCTTTGACTAATCTTAATCTAGAAAGATTTTCGCCAAAATTCTTTAAAAACGAGGTGTCTTTATAATTTTTCATTTCCGCAAACTTTGCCGTCGGGAAATTCTATTTTAAAAATGTAAAAAGTGTTGGTGAATTAACCAACACTTTTTACATTTGCAACAGATTAAAATATGTGAAAGGCAATAATTAGACTATCCAATGCTATGAATAATAATGAAATTTTTAAACCAATGAAATATAAATACTTTATTGGCATAGATATATCGAAAAACAAACTAGACTTCGCCGTAGTAAAGGATAACAAAGTGCTTTTACAGGAAGTTGCCTTGAACGAACCAAAAGCGATATTAGCGTATTTGGAGACATTGAAAGAAAGATTGAGTATCAAACCATCCACCACGCTTTTTTGTATGGAACGGACTGGCATTTATGGCAATCATCTGATTGCCATGCTTTGGAAAAGGAAATTTAAATTTGTCGTCGAACACCCGCTACATATTAAAAACTCAATGGGCTTAGTTCGTGGAAAAGATGATAAAATAGATGCATTAAGGATTGCAAAATTTGCGCAAAAGAATTGTGAAGAAATCAGGCTTTGGGTTCCTCAACGATTGGAAATGGGGCGATTGAAAAGCCTTGTCTCATTGAGAAATAAACTAATGGGAATCAGATTAAGTCTTAAAATGCCGATCGCCGACGTGGTGACATTTATGCCTAAATTGATAAAAGAACAAGCTATTCAAGCATGTGAAAAAAGTCTGGAAGCGCTAAGCGATGACCTGTCAAAAGTTGAATTAAAAATTAAGCAGGAGCTAACTGAAGACAGTAGATTCAACCGGTTATTAGAAATCCTGACATCAATCCCAAGCGTTGGAATAGTAATGGCTGTGCAATTTATCACCGCTACGAACGAATTCAAAGATATCACGAGACCAAGGCAATTTGCATGTTATGCAGGAGTAGCACCATTTCGATTTGAATCGGGAAAAATCATAAAAAAGCTTAAGGTATCTCATCAAGCTAACAAAAAAGTAAAATCGCTATTACATATGTGCGCGATAGGAAGTTTGAGAGTGGATAAAGAATTAAAAGCTTATTTTGACAGGAAAAAAAAGGAAGGGAAGCCTGGGATGCTTATTGTCAATGCAATTAGAAATAAGATTATCGTCCGCGCTTTCGCATGTGTAAATCAGGATCGACTTTATATAGCTCGCGAACAAAAAGATGACGAAGATGAAAATTGTTTAGTGATATCAAACCCTTGATTTTTGGAAATTAAATATATCGGGTTTAGCAGCAGATGATTGTCCCCAGTACAAAGTTAAAGACTTAAATGTATTTTTAATCTCTGTTGTTAACCTGATATAATTTGCATTGAAAAACTAAATAGTTTCATACTATCATTATACAGCATTTATAAAATGCGGCGGAAAACTTGCGAAAGTTAGATTTAAACTTTTTATGAGTAGCTTGAATCTTAACAGTTCAGGTGTACTAAAGAGGAAAATAATTTTAGCTTTTCAAGTTCTCGAGCCGTTTTCTTTTTTGATCAACAAAGACGTTATCGCGCCTCAGTAGCGAAATAAAGTACATAGTTATCGCTTAGTTCTTTAAGCGAAAAACCTTTGTACCCCGGGAAGGATTTTAGGATAACAGATGCCCTTATACCAATATAGTATTGGGGCATTATAATATAAAGCGGGCCCGAGTAGCCCTTGTGGATATATTGATCAAAGTCTATATTGATGTCTGTGTTAAGTGCACCCAGGGTAATTATCCGGTTATGCTGTATCTCCAGCCCAAGATCGGGGCTAAAGAAAACAAAGGTGGCATCCTTCTCTTTATGGTCGATGAGTTTAACATAATTAAGGCTTTCCTGATCAATAAATTGCTGCCCAATACCTGATGTGCCGTAAGCCGTGTAGTGATGCAGTCCATAACTACTTGTACAGTAAAATATCACCGAAAAACAGCCAATTACAGCTATAAAAGCGCCCAAGATCAGTCTATAAGCCATCTTATACCGACTAAATAAATACAGCATTCCCGGTGTAATAAGTAAACCTATAATTCTAAAGTGCCTTGCCTCATAGGAAATATCTAACCGGCGCAAAAATGCCGAACCGAAGAACAAAAGTGATACACTATAAAATATGATAATGATGTTGCGGTAATTTTTATCGGGCACGTTTATACAGATCTGGCATATCAAAACAATACTCAATAGTGCAAGCAGGATGAGTATGGCGGCGGCCCAGCCGGCAGATAGTACGGCGCTATCGTTATGAAAAATAAAGCCGTTTACCAGGTCATCAGCCGAAAAGCCCGCAAGTATTGGCGATGCGATAGGGAAAGTGAATACCTTCCAGCTCAAATCAATACCGTTTGAACCCGAAGCGGGATTTTGGCCTTTAGACAAGTATGCCCATGATATAACTACTACAGATATTAGTGCAGGTATGCCAATCCAAAATCCTTTAAAAAGCCATGCTTTGACGTTGCGGCTTTGGCCAGATAGCTGAATCCACAGGAAGAATAACCCCGCAAAATACATCCATATGAATGAGGATTTGCAGATGAATCCAATCCAGCCGGATAGCAGTACAAACAGTAGCAGTTTCCAATCGGGTTTGTTAAATACCAGGCAACCGTACAGGAACCATCCCGCGAAAGCGAATAACAATGTTTCGCCGCCGATGTAAAAGATATAGGGGGTAAAAAAAGCCTGCTGGCAAATGGTCACCAATAAACTTAAAGCGCTTATAGTTGGCGAAAAACCAACTTTTTTAAAGAATTTATAAAAGCCAATAAGCCCAAAAAATTGGCAAAGCATAGTGGTTACCGATGCAGCGTGCCCCGTATTTAATCCTAACAGGGCTTTAAAAAAATAAGGGATAAGATACTGCCCCGGCGACCACCACGATATAAACTCGCTGGTGTTTTGGGCTATATTTTGCTGGCTGGGTTTGCTGAGCACATTAAACGGCCCGCCAAACTCCATCGACCGTAAAACCTGGAACCCCCAGCTGGCATCAGGGAAAATTGCAGCCGGCGTAATAATAACTAAAATGCCCAATACAGAAACAATTGTAAAAACTGTTAGCAGGATGATACGGTGCGAAGGAAAGGTGTTAGGCATGATAGATATTTATTCGATAGAACGGCCCCGTACTTTAACGGCGGGGTTACCCTGGTATATGCTATAAGCTTCAAGATCTTTTGTAGCTACAGACCCACTGCTTAATACAGCATGGCTTGCTATGTTAAGCCCCTGGCTAACAATTGCGCCGCAACCTATCCAAACCCCATCCTCTAAAGTGATAGGCTTGGTTATCAGATCGAAAGTAGCTTTTTTATAATTATGGCTGCCGGTTTGTAAAATAGCCCCTTGCGAGATGCACACGTTACTACCGATAGTAACCGTAGTGAGGCTGTCTATCCAAACGGCTTCCCCTATCCAGCTGTGGTTGCCAATTTTGAGGTGCCATGGGTATTTGATGTTTATGCAAGGTTTTATCATAACACCTTCGCCAATTTTAGCCCCAAATAGACGCAGCAGTGCAACTTTAACACCGCTTACCGGTAACCAACCCGATTTAAAAAACAAACCGTTTACATAATACCACAATAACCTTTTGAGGGCGTTGCCACCGGGATGGTAGGGATGATTGTTGTATACCGATAGGTTAGTTTGCTGCATTTAAGGTTGTGGTTTTGTCCTGGTAACGGGTATAAAAATACAAGCTAATGGCTATAAGTATGTACACTACAATGTTAAAAATAGTGTGGTGATCGGATAAATAGACGTTTGTATTTCGTTTCCAATAAAGCGCGAGCAATACAAACCGCAATATGTTTAACAATTGAATGGTAACCACCCCTACAACCCAAAATAATACTTTAGATTTTAAGCTGCCCGGGTACGCAACTACAAACGCCGTAAAAAAACACATTACACCAAAACCAAGGCAATCATAGGCTATATGTAAAATGTTATGGCTCACTACCAATAGTTGATAATCGTTTGTACGTGTTTGGTAGCCAAGTATCCTTAAAATTGAGGCGCTGCTTTCTATTAAAATATAACGCAGGCCGCTTATCATATTCAGGTGCTTTTCAAAAAAAGGCATGTACAAACCACCCGGGCTTGTGATGCTTACATAGCCAATATAAAAGCCGTAAAGCAAGCCGAATAAGCATAAAAACTTAATCACAAAAATTAAAGCAGGGTTTAATTTGGGCCTATTACCCTTCATTTTTTTGTTGCTTTAAAAGTTCGTAAACCTTAATGTCTATCATCATCCGAAACCAAAAGCCCTGTAAAAAATGGAATACAAACCCCGTTTTACCATCTAAAAAACCAAGTTTAATAATATACCTTATAAAGTAATATAATACCGGCCGCACAAATAACGGAAACGCCTCATATTTCTTTTTCATGTAACGTCTGCGCTGCATAGGGTTGCCCCAAAACCTTGGTTCAATTAGCTGCACATCGTTATTTTTGTTGCGTTGATCAACCTGGTATTGCGCTTCAAGCGTTGCCCAGTGATTGTGCCTTATTACAAAAGTATTTATCGAATCGGTAATTATATCGATGATATCACCCTTTAATATTTTTGTTTTACCGTTAACCAGAAAATGCTGATCGTACAGCTTTACTTCGCAACTGCCAAAGCCGTTCCTAAACATATTGGCGTGGTAGGTTGGGTAGTGGCCCCCATGTTTTATCCATTTGCCCATAAACATGGTGCGGCGGCTAATTAAAAAGCCGTTTATATCGCTTACGGTTTGGGTTGTTAGGGTGGCATCAAGTTCGGTAACAAGCGCTGCGCTAACCCGGTGGTCGGCATCGAGGTTAAGTACCCAAGTGTTTTTTAAGGGCAGGTTTTGTAGCGCCCAGTTGCGTTGCGCCGCATAGTTCTCAAACGGATTGGTGTATATGTTAGCCGTGTATTGGCGGCAAATTGCCAGTGTATTATCTGTAGAACCCGAATCTACAATATAGATCGTTGCGTTGAGCGGTAGCACGCTTTGTAAGCACGCTTCAATGTTTTTTTCCTCGTTGAAAGTTAAGATAACGATGTCTAAACTTTCCGTCACTTTAATCGCGATTTGATTTGGCATGGGTTGTCGAAATTAGACCCGTAAGTGGTATATAATTATCAGTCATTTATATGTTGCTTGTAAAGGCCTGTATAAAGTTTGGTTAATGGTATTTCGTTAAAGTTGTTTCTTATGATAAGCGGCGCGTTTTTTCTAATCGCCAGTATTTCATGTGTTTTGTATGTAATGATTTGGTTGAGAGCGAAGCTTACCGAATCTGCGCTGCGTTCACATAACCAACCTAATTTGTTTTCAGTCACGTAATTTGCCAGGCCAACGTCCGTACTTATCAGCACTGGCGTACCGACGCTTAAGCTTTCGATAATTGCGTTTCCAAAATTTTCGTCGTATGATATTAAAACAAAAAGATCATGCCTGGAAAGCACATCAAACTTATCATCATTTAGGAAGCCAACCCATGTAATATGTTCAGCAATATTATTTTTTGTCGCTAATGCTTTTAGTGTTTTTATATAGCCGGGATTTCCATCACCGGCTATAGTTAGATGGTAGGGGGCAGCAACATCGGGAAGTGCATTGAAAAGTATTTCCAAATTTTTCTTTTCCTCTATACGTGATAAAAATATGAGTTTGAAAGGCTGAGCCAGGGCTAGTACATTTTGCGGGTAACCTTTACCTAACTTAACAAAGTTAGGTATCGTTGTCATACTTTTAGGTGATACAAGGCTTTGAATGGCCGTATACTCGTGTTGAGATGTTACATGGATGTGGCTGCGATTTAATAGTAACCTCCCTATTAAATTATGTAAAAGTTTTTTTATACCGCTATTTCTATTTTCAAACGAGTAAGGGCTTAGCGTACCCCTTGGTGAGATAAATACAGTTACGCCGCGCATTAAAGCAACAATGCATGATAATACCGACACGAGATTCCACCAGGCGTGGATGTGGACGGCATTATATTGTCGCGCATTTTTCCAAAGTGAGATCAGCAAAGCAGGTGAAAAATGGGTATGATCTTTGGTGATACGCTTAAAATAGATAACATTGACGCCATCAATTGTAACAGACGCGTTTGGCACAACATCCAGTTCGGCCAAGCCGTTAGCGGTTGTTGCATAAACATCTATTTGATGACCGCTCGCGACCAACTGTTCGCACAATTTAGCCACAGACATGGTTGGCCCACCATAAATATAGGCCGGTTTATATGCCGCTATTATATGCAGTAATTTCAAACCTTTTTTAAAATTTTAGCTCTTTTCAAAATCATGAAAATTACCAGCATACTGATGTAACTCCAAAATACCGAGTTAAACAAAAACTCGAAACTCAACCCGCGCCACAATATTTGGAACAATCCGCTAAAGATTAATGCTGAGCCTAAAATGTATCCGCCAAAAAGGGTTTCGGCTTTAACTGATATCAATTGGGCGACAGCGCCGTAAATAAATAAGTAAAACATTATCCCTGGCGCACCTCCGGACAAATACGCATCAACCACAAATGCCGGCTTTGCTGAAACACTGGACAATCTGTTCACTACACCAGCGTTATAAACACGTTCCATCACCAAATCTTCAGTGATCGGTTTTTCCGGCCAAAATACCCGGGGAATAATTGCTATAACGGATTGTTCTAACAAAACAGGGCCATAATAATCAACGGTTTTTGGTGTAGATTGAACGAACAAAGTAAACATGTCGATCTCGCTTAAACGATAAGCGAAAAAGTCCCAGTTCGATTCTTTGTTATCTTCGTTTAATGCAGCGTCAAGTGCGATTTGCGATGATTCTGATGCATCTGCCTCACCAGACCATGCATTTTGCCTGAAGCTATTTACGTAGGTCGGTAATATCAAAAACGCAAAAAATAGTAAGGGCCCAAAAATAACAACAACCAGTTTTTTATAAATAGGATATAAAAACACACCTAATACAAGTACACTTATAATAATTGGTTCTTTAAAGCCGGAATGAAATGCCTCGTAAAGATTAAATGCATATAACAACGAACATATGAAAGTGTTAGAAGATTTTTTTAAAGGAATAGCAAAGGCAAGCGCCAGTGTACCTGCAATAAAACTCAAAGAACTAAGCTGGTAATAGAATTGGCTGAGGCCGGGTATCTTAAGAAAAAAAATAGACACAGGAAAACTTATAACAGCGATCTTAAGTAAAAGGTTGGCTATTGTGCTATTCTCTATAAAATACGTTTTCTTGGCAGGGTATTTCATGAAGACCAAGATCCCGGTGACAAACGATGCATGTGCCAGACAATAATATCGCTGGCATTGTGCCACAAGCATCATCCGGCTTTGGTCAACTAAATAAAAGTCGCTGAGTTTTTTAAAATCATTATAGCCAAGGGTATCCAGGAAATAAAAGATTGAAGTGCAGCTCATAAACCCGGCAAATATTACCTGCATAATAAACAAAGGACGCATCAATTGCTCACCTATGCTTCTGTCTCCGGGAATTGGTTTCACCCATCCTGATAAGCTTATCAAAAAAATAAAGAATGAGCCTGCCCATGAAATTATGTATGATGTAACGGGATCTTGCTGAAATACTACAGCCAGGATCGATGGAATAAAAAGCGCTAAATATCGCTCAAATCCTTCATTATGATGCATTTTTGCGATTAAAAGTTTTTTGAATTTTTGCAGTCCTATAGGTAATTTCCCGTGCAATTTCGGCAAAATTCCAGTTTTTTATTATTTCCGCAGATTGCTTTCCAAAGTCTTGCAAAGATTTTTTGGAGGTAGTGAGTTTAGATAAATATTGATGTAATTCACGTTCGTTACCTGCTCTAAATATATAGCCATTAATGCCTGGCTTGACCAAGTCAACAGCACATCCAACCTTATCGGACACCAATATTGCTTTTCCACATGCCATAGCTTCGTTTACAGCCAGGCCCCAGGTTTCTCCAGGTCCTTTTGAAGGAAGACAAAATAAATCACAAGCCTGGTAAAATACCGGCATTTGCGTTTGATTTTGAAAATCCATAAAATGAACGCGTTCGTTTTGCACTAAACTCGTTAGTTCACCGCGTAAATCGCCATTGCCAACGAAAAGTAAGTGAGCGTTTGAAGTATCTAATCGTAAAAACGCGTTAAGCAATAAGAGTGGATCTTTTTTAACTTCGAACTTGCCTGCAAATAATAAAAGTGTGTCGGCTTCTTTAATCCCAAGGCCTGCACGCAACTGGCTTACTTCGTTGCTTCTATCCTCGGAAAACCGGTTGTTGTCGACTGCATGCGGCGCAAACGATAACTGACTGTCATTCAAACCAAACTTCTTGTAATAGTTGAAGTTATTTGTCCCAGTGTAAAACGCGTGATCTATAAAACTGTAAACCCATTTTAAAACCAAACACCTGAGCTTGTTTTTTAACCATGGTCGATTATCCAGCAAATTTGAATCACCCCGAAAAAATAGGGGAACCTTACCTTTAAAATAACGGAGCAAATTTAAATGGCTTTTAAAGGACCAGCCAAAAACTAAAATAGCATCAGGCCGCCAACTGGCAATCTGTTTTACCAAACCTGGATTTATTATACCTTTATAATTTGATGAACCCGGGTTAGCAGATGTATTATTTACCCATTCATAAGGGTAACCATCCAACAAAGGAATATCCCAACTGATTTTTTTGCCAAATCCGGGATCAAACTTATGCTGTGCAGCCTCACCCCAGGTGTAGAATACCTTGATCCCGATCTGTTGCTGCTCGTGCAGGAGTTTAAATACCGGGGCATAATATTGAATTGGATGGGTGATGATAATGGCTAACTTTTGCATCAGATAGTTTCGTTCATAACAAATTGGATTTGTCGTTTGTACGAGGATTTTTATAAAAGCCCGCTTAAAAGGATGGTAGATATAAGAATTAGCGCGGTCGGAAGTCTCCCGTTCATGGCTGTCATGTTACTTAATCCCGCTGCCTCTAAACTTAAATAAGGCTCTTGAGACCCCTGGATGGTAATTGCTATCTCATAAACGCTACAATGCTCTTGCGGACTATACATTGCCGAAAGACGGCTTATTATAAGCTCAGGGTACGTTCTGTTGATCACATCAAATTATTCTATCAAACAAACGGCACTGTGCCCGTGTCATTTCAGCCGCTGCGTATTTTTTTACGGACCCTGCATTATACTCAACCTTCTTAAAATTTCCGTTGACGAGTTGATCAAAAAACTCATAAAGATCTGAAGGGGTTACCTCATCATAATTATAAACATGCTGCACGCCGTAGTCGTGCATAATGGATATTGCCGAGCTGGCTTTGTTGAAAATGGCCAGCACCGGTTTGTTTGTAAGCAAGTATGGAAATATTTTTGATGCTGTGTACTGCGGATCATCAGATCCGGGGATGAATAATACATCGGCTTGCTGCAATGTAAGCAACGTGTGGTAATAGCTAATGCGGTTAGTCGTTTCGATAAGATTTGCCTCAATACCAAACTGTCTAGCAAGCGGTAAAATGGTGGCAATGCCATGGCCGGCCGGGGCATAACTGGTACCGATAAAATGAAACCTTACCTTTGAAAAACGCGCAGGGTCATTTGTCAAAACCGTTTTAAAAACCTCAAAAACCGGGCTGATCGCCCTGTGCATATCCTTTCCACCGCGGCCTACATATACAATATTAATAAAATCCTTGCTTAAAAGGGATTTAAAGCTCTCCCGGTTTTCTTGAGCGATCTTCAGATCCGGGGCAAAAGCGCCGAATGTAATTACAGCCGAGGGAACGTCCTTAATTTCCGGATAACGGGATTTGACCTGGTCAATGTAACCGCCAGATACGCTTATCAACCCGCTGGTGTTTTTCAGAGCGATGGGCTCCAGGTATTTATTTAGCCTGTAGGCGAACCAATATTTTGGCGGGCGCTGGCTTTTAGGTTTGTTGAGATAATAATCTGAATGCCAGGGATCTTGTATGTCTATAACATACGGAATGCCAAAGCGTTTTTTCCAATAGGCACCTAAAATACAAACCGGGAATTGGGTGGTTGAAAAATAAATAAGATCAAATCTATCCTGTCTTAAAATGCTGTTTACCTTTTGGCTATAATGCCAAAGGCTGCGCAATGCCAGACTGCCCAAGCCAATTTTGGATGTAACACTTTTTGGAAACGCTTTGACATAGTGTATTTTTACCGAAGCAGGAACACTTTGCGACAACAATTCGTCCTGAGACAAGTCGGAATATTCAGGAGCAATGGTAACCACCTCTGCCTGCCAGCCCTGATCTGTCAGGTACGGCAGACTCATGCGTACCCGCTGCATATCGGCAGCGTTTACCGGCGGAAAATACGGGGAGATGATAAGTAACTTTTTTAGCATGCTAAGATGCGTTTTCTACAAAATCGTAAAAAAACTGGGTAAAGCCCCAAAATCATGTTCAAACCGCGGCTTTGATTCAATAGCTTGATATTGCTTAGATTTGAGATTCCCTATCATACCATCATTACGATCGTATCAATAGCGTTTTCTGTTGTTTGTTTATCGTTGTCGTTTCCACCATCTGCTTTGTTTTAACTTCTGCCTTGCCTCTGTCCAATCGCAAACCTCATCAATGATATCATAAAAGCCTTGTTGCTTTTGAGGCAGATCATTGTTTTCAACCCGTTTAACAATGATGGGCAGTTGCTCATAAAATGATTTGGTACGGTAGGGTGGGTGTAACGACCACATCCCTTTGCCTGATCCTAAAAAGTCGATGCGTTTCAGGTTATGTGTTTCAATATAGCTGGCTATCAAATGTTCCGGCAGATCGGCGATATGATGCATTTCAACTAATGCTTTTAATTGATTTCGCCACGAAGGCCTGGCTAGCGAAAGCTTGTTGGTCCTGAATTTTGATGTATCCATTAGAAAAATCCTGGTGCTCATGCCGCCCAGCCGCCAGGTAAAGGGGGCTATTTTTTGGATTATGTTCTGGCTCATTAAGGTATCGTCAGCATTAGGCGGCCCGGGAAGGGGGGCCATTACAAAGCAGGCGGCATCAGCAGTGAATTGTTGTACTGCTTCCGCTATCCATTTTTTACTGCCTCCGCCCAAAAACATGTCCGAATCTAAATGAAAAACAAGGTTGTTGGCTGAAGTATATAAGCCGAAAAAGTAAGCATAAAATGGCCCTCCCCTGAAATCTTTTACCGGCATAATATCTTTCCCAAAAAAGTATTGTGCAACTTTTTGCTTAACAGCGGGCGTGTAATCAACAGGGATGATTTTAACCGGGTAATGTGGTTCAATAACTAGTGTCAAAAATTCATCAAGAGAATTTTTGTATTTGAACCAACCTTCGGCAAAGCGGCCTTTGCCCGGTTGGGTATCTACCGTTAAAATAATCTCGTCGACCTGGGACTTGAGCATCATCAATTGGTGCGGAAGCAGGTGCCGGACATGTGGATAATCGCCGGGGGCGAGGTTTATCTGTAAGCTAACTTTCTTTTTCAAAAATGCGATTGATAAGATTGACCAATTTGATGGCTTCGCCGGGCCATGAAAATTTCGATGTGTAAAAATGAAGTATCTTGCTTTTCAAACTACTTAATTCATTAGTTTGTAATTTTGAACCAACCTGATTTAAAATGCCTGTTAATTCCACTGCCTGGTTTTGTTTATACAGGAATATAAAATCTGGGCATTGAGTAGCTATCTCGGCATGCCCCTGTGTATAAGAGGCTATAACCGGCAGACCAGCGGCCATATAGTGAAAAAGTTTATTTGAAACAGTGAGGTCTTTATTTGGTGGGTTATCCGGCTCAAGCGCCAGGCCGATGTGGTATCTGCCCGTATCGGCTAGAATTTCCTGGTTTTTCAGCAAAGGCAAAAAAACAATTTGATCTTTTGGAGATAACCGTCTGCTCAAACTATTTTTGTAGCTTTCAGAGACATTACCCCTCAGGCTCAGCTTGAATTTCGTAGTGCTTTGAGCCATACAATGGATAAAAAACTCCAGTCCGCGCCCTTCGCCTATAGTTTGCGAAAGCCAGTACAAGTGTAGAACATCCTGTTTTTTTGGCACACAAACGCTAGTGTTTGGCGAAAATGAATTATAAATAACCGAGGGCATATTTGTTGTTTTATAAAAAGCCTGCAGCCCAAGTGCTAATGCGTGCGACGTGGTATAGCAGGCAACACCGTCTTCGATGGCGATTTTTTCGGCGCGTTTTAGAAGTTTAATCGGTCTTTTTTTGCGGGCACTGGGTAAAAGATCTTGTGAGTACCAGTCTTCTATATCGAAAGCTACTTTAGACGTATGTACCATTAAGCTGCCGGTTACGGTCGCTAGCTCCTGGTGCATGATGTACAGGTCGGCCTTTTGCATGCAAATCCGTTTTTTTAACCGTAATGCACCATAGCCTAAACTAAGCCTGCTTTCAATGCCCGCTGATTGGGCAAATAGCCAAAACTTTTTGGTTAGCCGGGATATAAAACCGGCAATGGCAGGCTTTCGCAAGTCACTGTAAATTTCATAGGATATGCCCGTTCCGGAAAGTAAGGAAAGATCTTCCCGGTATAATGGATCACTATAAATTGCTGTCAGTATGGTTACCCGGTATAACGCAGCTGAAAGTGCCAATGCCTCCTTCAGTACCCTGGGGTTGCGGCACAGGTGGGATTGGCTTACAATGCAAATTTTAGCTTTATTATTATTCAACACTGTTTGTTACAAGACACGGCCTTTTAAAAAAAGTTTCACCCATTTAGTGAGTTTCCAACCTAAAACAGGCAGCAGATAACTGGTAAAGCCCCCGGCCATAAATTTCAGGTCTGGCTTAGCCAATTGGTCAATTTCCTTTTGAGCTATGGCAATCAATTGCCGATGAGAGGGGTAAAGTTCGTAAATGAAACCCTGTAAAAGGTTAGCGCAGCTTCGCTTTATTTTTGAATTATTACCTCCGGATTGTAGTACCAATTTAATGGATAAGCTGATGGACCGGTATAATGAGCGATAAGCCTTATCACCTTTATGGCCCGAGAGACCGCCAATATCAGAGCGGTAATAGAGAAGGGCCTCGTTACAAAATAGAATCCTTTCGGCTTTGGTAAACAGGCGGGTGTAAAATTCCAGATCATCATTAAGGCTCAATTCCTCATTCCATAACCCTGCCTTGTCTATCAGTAGCCTCGGGATAATGGCCCGGCCAGGAGCTGTCATGGGGTTGCCCCTGTACCAGTAAGTATTGATCCAGTCGGTGAGTTGCATTTCCTGATAGGGGATCAGTTCTTTTTTAAAAGTGCTGAGATCATCATTATAAAAGCGGCCCCATCCTGATAATACAATAATATCGTTTCGGCCTGCTGCCCTTTTGACCTGTTGCTTAATAAAATCAGACGGGAGCAGGTCATCAGCATCAAAAAAAATAATGTATTCGCCGGTCGCGTTTTGATAAGCCGTATTGCGGGCAGCCGAGGCACCCATATTTAGTGTGGATATTGATCTTAAACGAGCATCATTGATCTCACAAATTTGTTTTAAAGTACCGTCCGTGGAACCATCGTCGACTACGATGACTTGTACATTAGCATAGCTTTGCGCCAATACCGATCGAACTGCATCGCCAATATATCTTTCACAATTGAAGGCAGGCATACAAATTGAAACTAGCGGCATCGATTTTAAACCAGTTTTTTCCATGCCATTTTGTAATAGCCTTCCTTTGAAAGGTCAACATAGTGATGTAGTACCCCGTTTTGGGCGGTTATGGTTGCCATATCCGGGTTTACAATGTATCTGCCGGCCGGCAATTCCGTCGCGTTGTCCTCGCCGATGATCATGGCAGATAAGGCCTGCTCCAAATAATACGTAGTGCCCTCATAGTGCTCCAGCGCAGCGACCCACCTTTCCAGGTCGTTCCAATCTATTGTGTCGCTGTTTAAACCGATTGCTCCTACGTTTATCAGTGGTTTGATAGTATTGCCGGCTACTTCTTCCATTAGTTTTTTTGAATAACCATAAGCTTCCCCACAATCGATGATATGGAGCGGATATAGCGGGTTGTTGAGCCAGTTAAGCAATTCCTCGGGTTCGTGCCAGAAAAGCATGTCTGAATCAAGTACAAGTTTCCACCCACTGCCGGGGATGGTATGGATATCGGTTAGTTTTTTGATGTGCGGATAAACATCCCTTTTATGGTGGAGGCAAGGGTATTTCTCAATCGGGAGAACATTCTGCAGGTTTAATGCTATTAATTCTTTAGTTATGATGTTTGCTCCTGGAAGTTGTTTTTTTATCCTGTTAATAAGGGCTTCGTCAAAACTGCCGTCATCAACTAATACAAACCTGAATTTTTTTTTGGATACCAGCACCAGTGAACGAATACAGAACAAGGTTTGATACAGGTAATTTTGCCCCGTTAAGAAATATACAGGAAGCCCATCATTTACCGAAATGACGGGTGGCAAATTGAAGGACACCTTTTCCATGAGCTTACGGGCTGCCATCATTTTGCGATAATTGATATACCCGCCAAAACGCCTTAGATAGTTGAGCCTGGCTTTAGGGTAGCGGTATAGAAGGTTGATAAGTGCCTGCATGTTATTACTTTTGAGGTAGGTTGGCCAATCCCTCAAATAAGCCGCATGCGCCCTGCCATTTGATATATGAAGGATTATTTTGCCATGCTTTATAGGTAAACCATGCCTTTATTTTCCTTGGGAGCACACCTGACACTGATATCTTTTTCCATGGATTGATGCCGTGACTGTGCAATAACTGTACCCATGACCTATTGGTATTGTGAGCCAAACGGGCGAGGTATGCTGGCTGCATACGCTCGGTCGGTATGATATGGTGCAATTCCAGTTGAGGAAAATAGCCAACCTGCCAGCCCGATTTCAGCATATTGAGCACGAGGTCATTATCGCCTCCCGAACTCAGTGAGGTTGCCGTGCGGTCGCTGATGTTGCTTTCGCCTGATTTAATTCTTTCGATGTACGATGTCAATGCTCTACGCCTGATTCCCATGCCTGCGCCGATTGGGGCGGCGTCGGGATATCTATTATCCCAGCCATAAATGATTGTGTCGTTACCCGGATTTCGGAGGGCTAGGTTAATATGAAACTCATTAAGCCATTGAGGCGGGGGGGTCTCAAATAAAGGCAAAGATTTACCGCCGATGGCTGCCAGTTTCTCGTTTTGATCAAAGATAGTTAGGACGTTTTCAAGATAAGCGCTGTTCAGGACATTGTCGTCATCAACCATTACGATAATATCACCTTTAGATTCATTAAAACCCCTAAGCCGGGCGTAAGTTAGACCTTGCCTGGTTTCTGTAATAACCTGGGAAGCAGAATGCCAACTGAGATCATGCTGCTGCCGGAAATTGTTCGACGAGTTGTTATCTATAATGATCAGTTCCCATTCGCGCCTGGCTAACGACTGTATTCTTAATCCCACAAGCGTTTGCGCTAGTCTTTTTTGATCGGGGTTGTAAGTAGGGATGATAACAGAAAGCCTCATTAATTCTTATTTTTTTACAAGCAGGGTTTGGTAATGCTTCAATGAATTTGCCGCTAGTTGTTCCCCTGTAAATTTATCTTCCACCGTTTTCCGGGCGCTGAGTCCAAGGTTTTTACGTAGGACCTTATCGTTTACAAGTAATATTATCTTGTTGGCCAGGCTTTGAGCATCACCTGCATCAGCAAGTAGACCATTGTAGTTATCAGTAATAATATCCGGCACACCACCTACCCGGCAGCCTATCACAGCTTTACCATAACTCATCGCCTCAATAAAGATGATCCCGAACGATTCGTATCTTGATGGTGCTACAAAAATATCGCAATTGTTATAAGCGTCTGCCAAAACCCTATTGCCAGTTCTGCCCCTAAAAAACACCTTATTAATGACGCGGTCATCGTTATCATGCTCAAATTTGGTTTGATAATCGTTACCCGGATCATTGCCTATCAATTCAAATAGTATGTTTTGATTTTGTTTTAATACTAAAGGGATAGCGGCCAGCAGCACATCGGAGCCCTTTCGGTATTCAAAGCGACCGGTATATAAAATTTTAACGGTGGCATCATTGTTATCGCTTTCCCGATCCAGCATGGGAAGCTTTACGCCATGCGGAATGATGGTAAAACGTGCTGCGTCAATGCCGTAAAGCCGCTCAAGTTCCAGCCCGTGACTTTTGGCATGTGTGAGTAGGTACAGGCTCTTTCTTATGAACGCGATTTCCATAGCGGCAATAAGATCCATCCCCCGCGATTTAAAAGGGTAATGTTCCTTCATCATTTGTGAAAAGGTAGTGCTAACTCTTATCGCTATCGGTGCCTTTGTTTTTTTAAACAGCGTAAAATAGCATAGTGAAAAATAACTGCTGGCTTCAATTACATCTATATGATATTGCTTTACTATTTTATTCAAAGCCTTGGCCGTAACAAGCATACACTGCAGTTTTAACGCTAAATCAATGACAGCCCATTTGCTTTTGAAAAGACGGTATACCGCTGCCGGAACCTTAACTTTGAAGGTCAATACCGTTACGTTTTCAGCAGGCGCGTGTGAACTGAATGATTCGTGCTCATTTTCATAGCGCCCCCTTACGTGCATCACAATGACCTTATTGCCGCCGGCTGCAAGACTTTGGGCCAGTAATTGATAATGATTGGCTATACCGCTATCCATGGTATGCTCATCGGGGAAATAAGGTGTGATTAGTCCGATGTTCATTTTGCAGATCGCAGGCTCCAGGCTAGCATTCTTAAAAGAGTTTTAACCCTTGCTGCAAAGCTAAGCGGGCTGGGGGAGTATACATAATATAAAATATTGCTCCAGGCAAATTTCAAGCTCTGTTTTTCTTTGGCTAAATAAAGGCAGCAATAAATAGATTGGTTTAGGGAAGCCTCTTTATCCACTATGTTATTGACAGCGTGGTGCAGGGCCAAAAACTTGTAGTGATAACCGTAAAAACGATAATCATACATAGTTGAGCTTAATCCGGCCTCGCCAAAGTGCGCTACATCTAGTTTGATGTATCGGGTTTTGAAAGCGGGGTTGCAAAACACCTTTAAGGTTAAATGATAATCGGCGGCTACTTTAAAGCTAAGCTCGTATTTTCCGGTATAGTCAAATATCCCGCGCTTATAAAATACCCCCTGGTGATGTATGCCGCGTGACAACACTTTGTTTAAGGTATCATCGGCATATTTTATGCCGGATTTTGCGCCGGTTACATTGCCATAAACCAGATCGGCGTGCTGATTTTGTATTTCATTATAAACCTTTTGCAAAGTATCGGGGCCGGCAAGTATATCATCACCACCCATAAAGTATAACCACTGCCCTTTTGCGAGGTCAAGGCCTTTATTCATGGCATCATAAATGCCTTTATCTGGCTCGGATATGAATTGGGCGGCGGTGTTCCTGCGTTCTTTAAAATTGCTGATGATAAACAGGGTATCGTCGGCTGATCCGCCATCAATAAATACCACTTCAAGGTTCTCAAAAGTTTGCTGACTGATACTTTCCAGCGTTTCGGGCAGGGTGTTGCCACTGTTGTAAAGTGGAATGATGATAGAGAAAAAAGGGGTCAATTGGTCTCTGTCTTTAAAATTTCGTTTACTTTTCTTACCCAAATACCATAGCCTAGGTCATTCCAGTGTGCGTCACTAGGCGAGTATAAATTCCTATTATCCTGTTTAAATAAGCCGTAAACAGAGATTATGGGAGTACTTGATCTACTTTCAAGGCGCTGGAGTAAATGGTTGTAGGTAAAACGATGAGCATCATAAACTGAGGCTGCGTTAGGAATAACGGAAAGGAATACCTTTTTAAAGCCTAATGATAGGTATCGCTGCTGATCGGCAGCGAGGCTTGCACTTACCGAGTCGATTTCCGTATCGGTAAGGGGTATGAAAACAGATTTGGGAGAAGTGGTATCCACCGTCATGTTGAGCAGTAAGCGTTTCTTATCGGTGCTGACTGCAACTTCTTTTGGCAGTCTCCCTAATATATGATAATTAAAAGATGCCTTAACTTCTTTGGCCGGACTAAATACCTTATCGTCAAAAAGCAACAGCTCGACGTTTTTATTAAGGTCTTTATTAAAAATGATATTATCAATTCGTTGAAATATGCCAACCGGTTTTGGTCCGGTTGGCAAGTCTGCAGCATTTGTTATCTCAAAAGATTTTTTTGAACGGTAGCCGGCAGTGTTCAATTCTGAAAACTCCATTATAAGGTAGTTTTGCTTACTGGTGTCGGGTTTGATGGGGCCAAACGGAAACCGCCTGTCTGAAAAGATCACCTTGTCAAAACCGGTGAAAGTATCATCAAAGATCTTATCGGCCGTAAAACTATCCCCTATGATATACAGTATTTTGTTGGTCGGTTTTTTGCCATCACGGTTATTATAAATTTTAAACGGTGTTAACTTGAGCCGGTACTCTGGTAAAAAGCAAATGCCATACAGGTCGCCATATTGCCACCTATCGGTACGCATAAAGACGTTGTGATAAAGTGATTGTGGCCTTGCGCTTTCAGGTATAAGGTGATCATAATACCTGTCATGTTTAACCCGGTTTATAAAGCCTTGGTTCATAGCTGTAATCAAGACAGCCAGGCCTGCAACGGTAATCAATATGCCGGTTATCTTACGCATCAAAACTGGAAATAAATAAATTGGGCCTCGTTAAAAACACCCAGAAAGTAGCATAAAATAAATAGCACAACTGAAGTCAGTATTTTTTTAGAGATGCTCCGGTCTGCAATTTTATACAGGTTTTTCTCACCGGCCATCAATATCATAATGATTAAAAGGCAATAGAAAATCTCCTTGAAATTCATCAGTCCGGAAGCAGTATAAGTCATATTGTTAAATGTTATTATATGGCCGAGCATATATAAAGCGTCACCAATCGTATGCGCCCTAAAAAAGATCCAGGCAAAAAGCAAGTACATGAAGGTGAAAACTACGCTTAAGCTTCGATACACAGGTGCCGGAATTTTTTTTGACAGCCTGTTACGCCGCTTTTTAGTATACACCTCGTAACACATGGCTAAAGCATGTAATAGTCCCCAGATAATAAAGGGCCAGCCAGCCCCATGCCATAAACCGCTAATGAAAAAAGTTACTGTCAAACTGAAATATACAGCCCCTTTACCCCAATCACGTTTATTAATGAGGATGGGGGTAAACACATAATCGCTAAGCCAGGTGGATAGCGAGATGTGCCAGCGCCGCCAGTAGTCGGTTATCGAGGTGCTGGAGAACGGGAAATTGAAGTTCCGCATAAGTTCAATGCCCAGTGTAAGCCCTGCACCTACGGCGATATCTGAGTAACCGCTAAAATCGCAGTAGATCTGGAAGGCGAAGAAGAAAAGACCCACGATCATATCAAGCGCTGAATGCGCATGCAGGTTGGCAAACAATGGGTCAACGTACAGGCCCAGCCTATCCGCGATCACCACTTTTTTAAATAGGCCAAGCATCATTAAGAAAATGCCCGTCACCAGATTCTTGGTACTGTAGTTGTTAACTCGGTGCAGTTGCGGTAAAATGTGCTGTGGGCGCTCAATAGGGCCTGCCACCATCTGCGGGTAAAACATCACATATAACGAATAAATACCTAAATGGCGCTCGGCCGTCTGATTGCCACGGTATACCTCAATAGTATAGCTCATGGCCTGAAAAGTATGAAACGACAGCCCAATAGGCAAAATAAAATTAAGAAGCGGGATTTCGTGCGCATGAAATGAGGCGCCAAGAAGATTAATGTTTTCTGCTAAAAAGTTGAAGTATTTATAAAAAGCCAAAATACCAATATTTGCCGCAAGGCTTAAAATAAGGTATGTCCGGCGCTTTCGACCATTTGACCTTTCAATCAATATACCGGCGCAATAATCAACAATGATGGTGAAAAATATAATGAGAATATATACCGGTTTAAAGTACATATAAAAATAACAGCTTGCGGACAGCAGCCATACCCAACGAAATTTATGGGGCAGCAGGTAGTAAACAGGTGTTACTATCAGGAAAAAAAGCAGGAAGAGAAGGGAATTAAAAAGCATAGGATTGGCGAGATGTCAGTACCTTATTTCTGCAGCTTTTGCGCTATCATGCTGCACATACTGCCAACATTCTCCCAGTTGTAAATTTCGGCGGTGGTAAAGCGTATACCGAATTTTTTTTCTATGGCTACTATCAGTTGAATATGGTTTAATGAATCCCATTCCTCAATATCTGTAGCAGTAGTTGATCTGGTAAGCACGATGTCGTCGTTTTCAAGTACATCTTTAAAAATATCATTAACTTTTGTTAATATTTGGTCGGTATTCATTATTGTTTATAGGTAATAAAAGTTTGTTTAAGTAAGTAATTGTCTGTAAGTAGTTCCCAGGTATCCCCGTTTTTGGTGAAGCCAAGTGTTTGATAATGATCTTTCACAATGCCGTTCTTTTTGGAGGGCAGGTACTCGCCAATGATTCGGCTGAAACCGTTGGTTCGGACCGTTTGTACAATATGGTTGAGGGTGAATTTTTCCATACCGCGATTTAAAACCCGGCAGCTCATGATCCAGGTATCTATAAAAACGGTGTTTCCGTCGGTTTTTTTCAGGATCACAACAGCGATTAACCCGTTATCGCCAAATTTGTCCTCAAGGCTAAAGGTCAGCGTTAAATACTCCTCCGATTCGCAAATTGCGGTTAGATCGGGCTCAGAATAGCGAATTGTGCGTAAATTAAACTGGTTTGAACGAAGTGTTAACTGGGTAGCCCTTGGCAGGGTGAACTTATCAATGCTGTTTACCCGGGCGTCCATATCAAGGCCGGCCAGATATTCGGCCTCATTAGTAAATTTGCTTTGCAAATTGTGACGCAAGGCTTGCTGCCGGTATCGTTCGTTTCGGCCTTTATCATCCTGAGTATAAGATGCTGTATCAAACAGATTAAGGCTACGTAAAAACAACATGAAATCGGCGGGGTCTTCTGGCAATGTGGGTATCGTTAACTCCGGGATGGCAGTTTTGACCATATCGCGCTCAAAGGGATTGTCATCTAAAAACACTATGCTGTCCATCCCTATATTCAATACCTGCTGTATGTACCTGATGTTATCAACTTTGTTTTCCCAGTTTGCTACGAAAAGGCTGATATCATCAATTTTGAGTACCATATCCGGATGCGAGATGAATGGTTCCCTGGCAACTTCGAGCGTATTTTTGCTGCATATCGCCAGTATAATGCCCCTGTTTTTAAGTTCGCGGCACCAAAGCTGCAGTTCGGTGAAAGCCTTGCCCATTCCAAGGCTGCCTATTTGGATATTCTCCAGACCGTCATCGCCAATAATGCCGCCCCAGAGTGTGTTATCAAGATCGAGAATAAGGCATTTTTTTGATTTACCGAAGTTGGAGGCGATGATCTGGCAGATGCTTTGGGCAAATGCCGGTAAGAAATCGATCCCAAAAACCATATTTGCGTGTAGATACATTTTGGTATCGAAACTGTGTTCATAACCCTTAAACGCCGCTATCGAAGCCAGATCGGTGATATGGATCCCTGGATTTTCACCGGAAAGGTCCATTATACCAAGATTGATTTTCCTGAGCTGGTATAGGAATGAAGTTTGAGTTTTAGCGGCATAGCTGCCGAAAACCTGGTCGTTTATTTCAATGTAGGAATTGATGATTACCTGTGCTTTCAAGCGCTGCGACAAACTGCTGTACAAATCGCCGGTTTTGGCAATGATCTGTTCTGCGAAGCCGGCACGGTTGTCCTGTTTATAAAAGCTGTGGAGCAGATGCTCGGTCGACCGGATGATAATGACGTAGGCAGGCTCAAAAGCGTATAGCTCAGATGTCGGGTTATAAACCTGCTGTTCAATCTGGTTGTAATCGGCCTCATACATTTCCATGTTCAAACCCAGCTCAATAGCGTAACCCCTGATCGCTGTATTCATAAGCTGTGAAGCACTATCAGCCAGTAAAGCCACTTTAACAGGCGTTGAGCCAGTTGTATCTTTTTTTAAATTCTTCTTAAGATCGGAGAATAGGAGCATTAAACAAAATTATAATAGGTTAAGCACCCGGTAAATCTTTACGCGGATGCGGTTTAAAAAAGCTATTCTTTTCCACTCGTGAACTGTACCATGAGCGTCTGCCGCCCAGATTCTTTGATGATCCGCCTCCCACTGCGCCTTCATTTTAGGTGAATGAGTTTTGGCCTGTTCATGGATGTGCGCCACGGACAGCGGTTCTTTTATGAAAGCCCTGCTGCGCCCTTTTACCAACCTGAGCCATAGTTCATAGTCAAGCGCGCAGTGCAGCTCCTCCCAAATGGGCTGATGGATGGCGGCACTCCAAAAGGTGGAAGGCTGTACCAATCCCGGTATTTTGATGAAGTAATCGATAAAGGGAAGAATGCGGTTAAGTTTATCCTCACCCGTTAAAACGTTATGGTCAACGCCGTAACCGTAGATAAAATCAACCCCAGTTTTTGCAAACGTATTCAAGACTTTATAAAAAACTCCTTCCAGGTAATAATCATCACTATTGATCCAGGCATGATATTCACCAGATGACAAGCTGAAACCCATGTTAATGGCATGACTTTGACCGCGGTCTTTTTCGCTTTGATAATAGCTGATCCATGGGGCATATTTTTCCAGTATTTGAAGGGAGCCATCGTCGCTGCCGCCATCCATTACAATATACTCCAGGTTAGGATAGTTTTGCAATAAAACCGCCCTGATGGTCTGCTCCAAAAAACTTGCCTGATTATAGGATGGCGTAATAATGGTAAGCTTCGGCCAATTTATTTTATTCTCATAAATTGCCGGGCTGGTTTGCCGGTTCCAGGGCCAGCCGGCTTTGTCCCGCGGGGGCGCAGGTAGCGTACCCAACAGACCGTTTACATTGTGTTCAATTACAGGTAGCGAAAGCGTTATGCCTTTACTTTCAAAGTGCGATCGATAAGCGGCAAGGTTAGGCAGGTTCATTTTATACTTGGCTTTTTATAATCAGGGTTTTAACATAATCAACAAATGCTTGCTCTTGCCGGGGTTTAACTAAAAAGGGCGGAATAGCGAAGTCTCCTGAACGCAGAATTTTCTTTAACTCGTCATAACTGTCGTAAACCATCAAGCCTTGAGCTGGGGGGCAGCTTCGTGCCGCATGGGTGTTGGCAATTACCGGCAACCCGGCAATCAATAATTCAGGAATGCGTGTCAAAGCGCCACTTGACGGTTGCTGGTGAACTATGGCACAATCGGCAATTGTTATCAGGTCTGCCAGGGTTTCGTTATTTACGGAACCCCATATTTGGATATTGTTTCCTGTAAAGAGATCTTTTAGTTTTTCAGAACCAAAGCCTGCCACATTTATTTTCAGGCCAGGTATTGCTCGGATGTACTGCAGCAGTTCCGTAAACCCAGTAAAAGTGGGCTGGTTATGGAAGGTTCCAAGTAACAGTATATTTTGTTGTTTTGTATCAGGTTTAGCGGTAACAATACTTCTCCTTTGCCTTATATCCAGCAAAAACGATTCAGCGGCAGGGGCCGGATAATATGGTAAATAACCCGCGTTTACGCCGTAGTTTGACGCTAACCAATGTTCCTCCTGTGAAAGCGTAAACACCTTATTGCACAGTTTTAGGTAATTCATTTCTTCTGACAGCCATAGCGGCGCAGGCTTATTTGAAAATACACTTTTAGCGCCTGCTACCAATGATTCGAGGTTATGCGGCAACGCAATAACAGGTACGTGGTATTTATAGAGTACCTCGGCCAGGATGAGGTGATATTCCACCGTTGATTCCCAGATAAACAAGCCGGGTTTGTATTGTTTCACAAACTGCTCAAAGACGGCCTTATACCGGCCGATGGCATATTTGTTTTTATTGCCCGTTCTTAGGGTCATATTTTGCTGCAGGCCAACTAGATAGTGCGATAGTTTGTTTCCCGTAACTATAGTATAACTTAAATCGGCATCGTCAGCGGAAATCCCAGCTTCCGAAAGCAAGCGCTCGATTTGTGCCGTTCTTTTATTTCCGCCATGTCCAAAAGCATCCGGCAAAAAATGGGAGTGTTTATAGGTTTTAAACAATGGTTTTTTTAGATAAATTTAAGCTCAATTGCTTGATTTTTATAGCCTCGTCCGAGACTTCAGCTAGTTTGCAGCCATTTGTTAGAAAAATCGTTTCCGCCTCGTAGGCATAATGCCACTTTTTAATTCGCGGAAAGATTTTGCAAATGGAAAAGCGAATCAGGCTTGTGCATAAGAGTATGCATTTTTTAGTGGCCGATAACCGGTTGATGGCAATCTGTTTGCGGTAAAGGTTCAGCACAAGTTCCTGATATTGATTAATCTTCAAAAGTCCGTCTTTGTAGCCTTCGGCCAGGCGGTTAGGGAGGATATAATGGCTAAAAACCAGCGCCTCATCATAATAGAGCCTGTAACCGGCTAAAACAAACCGCATGCAAAGCTCAACATCCTCAGCCCTTGCGGTTTCATTTTGACTGGGGCCAAGCAAAATGGCGGGCAAATCACGGTTAACTTCTTTATAAAGAGATCTTCGGAGTATCATACCCGCTCCCCAAAGGTAACCTTTGGCCGTTATATCAGCGGAGCTCGCGTTCGGCTTACCTACCGCATAACTGTTCTGGCAATCCCAAAACCAAACGGGTATGTCAATGTCCGATACCGCGATGCCTTGCCCACCCACAGCCGCTAATAGCGGGTTTGAGTTGATGATCTGAAATGCCTCATTTATGTAATTGTTACTTAACCAGTTATCATCATCGCAGATAACGATGTATTCATATTTTGCTTTATCTACCCCGGTAGACAGCGCGTGATATTTACGTGGTCGTGTTTCGCTTAAGACTGTAAAGTCTATGTTAGGTAAATCGTATTGTTGCCATTCTGCGCTGGCAACTGTAAAAGTATCATCAGTGGAGGCGTTATCGATAACGATAACCTCCCAGTTAATTGCCGGCGATACCACCTGCAAAGCTAGGTGCCTGAGTGTTTGCGGTAATTGGGTGGCACCGTTATAACAACAAATAATTACCGATATACCTGAACCTACAGGTTTAACCATTACGTGTCATTAAGCTTTTTAGTGTAGCGGCGTCATTTGTGGTTAGCAGATAAGATTTTTTCAAGCCCTGGTTGTTAGCCAGGATCTGCGCGTCGAAGGCGGGTGCGTCATTATCTATCAGTATTAGAAGCTCCATCACCGCGTCAAGGTGAGGGCATATGTTAATATAATCATATTGCTCATCTGCAAGGGAATCATCACAATTACAAAAAATTGCTTTAAAACCAAGGTTGATACTGTCAATAGATGAGTAACCCATAAAACCGCCCACCGTAAAGTTTAAAAAGTACCCGCTTTTAAGCTCGTCGGTCAGTTCAGCCATCGGAATAGATCTCTTGGTAAAGGCAATGTTTTCGGTAACCCCGAGCTGATGGGCCATCCGGATGATATTCCGGTATATACTTTCATCTTCAACAGCACCAATAAAAGTTATCACAAAGTCCCGTAACCCCCGTTGTTTAAGCTTATGGCAAAGGTCAACCAGATTTGGGAACGAATTTTTGTCCCCGGCTATACGGGCTACTAAATTAACCCTGATCATTGATGAATAATTTTGACAGCACCAGTTTAGTTTTCAGCGCATCGCCATATTGGCTTCGAAGTTCACCTTCCTGGTAATTATTAATGCATACTATGGTGTCATTACTGTCCCCAAAAAGTTCCTGCTGATAACTGTATTCCCGATTAGGGTATTGAACTGCGTTGTTCACATTCCAAAAAAAACGTTGCGGATGCAAAATGGTATCAAAAACTTTATCTACATTATACAACCCGATGGTATGGATGCTGGTAAAATATTTTTGAGCAAAATACTTTAGTTTGATGGCCCAGTATACCGAACGCAGCATTTTCACCGGCGCCCTGAGGTGCCTGTAGGCACCGATACGTGTGCGCACTACTTTAATGCCTAAGTTTTTTAAGACCTCATCGTAATATTCAATATCGTAGTTGTCCAATATCAATACCGTCGGCCTAATGCTATTTTTTTGAGCGAATATTGCAAGTTCCATCAATAATCTTTCAGCCCCGCCGATCGCTAACTTATTGCTGACAATCAAAATTTTATCCATGAAACAGGCGGATGATTTCACACACATATTTAATTTCCCCTTCTGTCATACCCGGGTTAAGCGGCAGGCTTAGGCAAGTTTCGGCCAATTCCTCGGCTATCGGGAAATCACCTTTTTTATAACCCAAATGCCCATATGCTTTTTGCAAATGCGGCGCAACAGGGTAGTGGATCGCTGTTCCGATTCCCTTGCCTGTCAAATGCTGTTCCAACTCATTGCGTCGGGCCGTACGGATCACGTACAAATGATAAACATGATCGGCCCCCGGAGCGGTTACCGGGAGTATTAACCCCGGAATACCCGCAAGCTGATCGGTATAGGCAGCAGCAATTTGTTTTCGTTCATTTAGCCAGCCATTCAAATATTCCAATTTTACTAAAAGAAAGGCCGCCTGCAATTCATCCAGTCTCGAATTTACACCGATAACGTCGTTATAGTATTTTTTTTCCGAACCATAATTACGGATCAGTTTTGCTTTTCGCGCCAGACCTGCATCGTTGGTCGTTAAAGCACCGGCATCGCCGTAAGCGCCCAGGTTTTTTGTCGGATAAAAGCTGGTGGCATTGATATTGCCAAAGCTTCCGGTGGGTTTGCCATTATAGGTACAACCTTGTGCCTGGGCATTATCTTCCACCACATATAAATCATGTTTACTGGCTATCTGCATTATGGCATCCATCTGGCACGCCTGCCCATACAGATGTACCGGCATGATTACTTTTGTTTTTGGTGTAATGACCGCCTCAAGCCGGGTCACATCTAAATTGAAAGTTCCCGGATCGGGCTCAACAGGGATAATAGTAGCGCCAGTCTGCGATATAGCCAGCCAGGTGGCTATAAAAGTATTCGACGGCGTTATCACTTCGTCTCCTTCACCTACTTCCAGAGATTTGAGGGCGATGTGCAATGCATCGAGGCCGTTGGCCACACCGATGCAATTCTGCACCTGGTTATAGTTGGCGTAAGCTCGTTCAAAGTCGCTTACCTCTTTACCCAGTATATACCAATTGTTTTGAAAGACCCGCTCAAAGGCCGCGCGGATCTTCGCTTCTATTAAATGATTCTGGCCAGTAAATGATAAAAAAGGAACGTTCATTATGGGTCAGTTAAAAGTTATTACAGTTGCCCCCCAGGAATAGCCAACGCCAAAACCGGCCAAGAGCCAGTTCGCCCGTGGGCCCGCCGGTTTTTCTTTCATAGCCTCGTAGAGTGCAATGGGTACCGATGAAGAAACCGTATTGCCAATTTTAGCCATGTAAATAAAAAAGTTTTCTGTAGGGATTTCCATCTTTTTGCGCAGGTGTTCCAGCATATAACGGTTAGCCTGGTGTAGAATGAACTGCCCTATTTCTGTTTTGTCGAGCATATTCTTAACGAGAGTATCTTTAATGAGTGCCGGTACAGCACGGGAGGTAAAGGCGAATATCTCAGGCCCATCCATAAATAAAGTGCCAGGCGATTGTTTGTTTCCATAGGCATCGTTCACGCTTTCGGTGTTTTTATCAGGATAGCGGACAGCACCTTGTCTTACTATGAGGTTTTCGGCGCCCTTGCCATCGGTGCCTAATTCAAATTGGCCAATCGCGGCAAAGCCATTGGTACTAACGAGTGTTGCAGTAGCTGCATCCCCAAAAATGGTGCGGTTACCTTTATCTCCGCGATGGATGAATTTTGAATATGTTTCTGCGGTGAGCAGGAGAATATTTTGGGCTATCCCGGCTGAAATCAGCCCTTTGGCCAACGCCAGGCCGTAAATGTAACCCGAGCAGCCTAAATTAAAATCAAGCGCACCGGCGTTTACGGGGATGTTCAGCCTGTCCTGTAAAATGCAGGCAGTGGTGGGTAGGAAATAATCCGGGCTTTGGGTACAGTACAACACAAAATCAATTTCTGCCGGACTGATATTATAACGCGCGAAAAGCTTTTGTGCGGCGGCAATGGCCATGTCTGACGCAAATTCATCAGCAGCGGCAATGTGCCGTGTATCGATGCCAATCTTATTCGCTATCTTTTCTACGGGCCATTCCGGGAATAAAACTGACAGCGCGGCATTGTCCAGCTGGTTTTGCGGAAGATGATAGGAAATTGCTTTAATGTATGCCTTCATTTTATTGGGCGGTAAAGCCACCGTCAATAGTTATTGTGGTCCCTGTTATCCAACTACTTGCACCCGATAATAAAAATAGGCAGCAACCTGCTATATCGGCAGGCGTGCCGTACCGGCCTAATGGATATTTTTTTTTATCAGCCGCGATGCTTTCGGCAG
This sequence comes from Mucilaginibacter sp. UYNi724, assembly GCF_054057495.1. NCBI lineage: Bacteria > Pseudomonadati > Bacteroidota > Sphingobacteriia > Sphingobacteriales > Sphingobacteriaceae > Mucilaginibacter > Mucilaginibacter sp. UYNi724. The sequence continues at coordinate 418,376 of NZ_JBSRZI010000003.1, forward strand.
ATACATGCTCGCCAATTTTAGCCGTTCCTTCAGTTTCAACCATAGCCGGCGCAATACAGTTGATCCTGATTTTGTTGGTTGCCAGCTCAAGCGCCGCCGATTTACAAAATGATTGCAGACCTCCTTTTGCCGAACCGTATACTGAATTAGCCAGGGATCCTATTACTGCACCGTTAATTGACGATAGCAAAACGATAGAAGAAGCCGGTTTTATTTTTTTAAATTTATGCAAAGTGGTTATCAGTAAAATAGGTGCGCGCAAGTTCACGCCCAGCATGGTGTCAATAAATGCAGCATTAATGAATTTTAGGGGTACCAATTTCATTAAACCTGCGGATTGGATGATGCCATCGACCGCAGGCATGTTTTTACAGGTAGTCTCAATGAATTCATCATCTTGCAAATCGCCGGGAATCATTTGGTGACCACCGCCTGCAAGTAATGCCAGGGTCTTTTTAAGGCGGGCTTCATCACGGCCGAGCATGATTACCGTTGCACCTGCTTTTGCGCATTCAATGCTGACCTGTTTACCAATACCTGATGATGCACCTGTGACAAGTATCGTTTTCTCGCTGAAGTTGTAGTTATAATCACACATAATATACCAAGTCGGGCACTATCAAATTGCTTGTTGTAAAATGTACGCTGCCCCATGAAAGTCCTACACCAAAACCGCAGGCAATGTTTTCATTCTTCCCAATCCGCAAGCTATCCGCACTTTGAGTAACCATAGTAAGGGGAATAGTGGCGCTACTTGTATTGCCATAGTTTTTTAATGAAAACGGGACCTTTTCTTCGGGCAGTTGCAGTTTTTTTCTAATCCGTTCATTCATCATAAGGTTGGCTTGGTGAAAGTAAAAATTGTCAACCTGTTCTCTATCGATCTCAAATCTTGCAAGCAAAGCATTTACCGACTCCGGGGCTTTCGAAATACCGAACGAAAATACGTCCATGCCATCCAATACAAGGTGCAGGTTTGTGCGGGTAATACCTTCTGAAATAGTATTGGCAATTATAGACGTTTCGTTAAATTTGTTTCTGTAACCGCCATGATTGATAATGATGGCCTGGTAGCCACTGCCATCGGTGCCTAATTGAAACTTTAGCCCTTCCTCTCCTTCTATAAATTCCAGGGCGGTAGCAGTTCCTGCATCACCGAATAGCGGGTACGTGCTTTTATCATCTTTTGAACTGGTAATAGACGAGGTATCGCCGGTGAGGAGCATGGCCTTTTTGATCATGCCCGATTGCATATATCCTGCTATGGTACTTAGCCCGTAAATAAAGCCCGAACATCCTAATGAAATATCCAACGTAAAGCAGTCTGTTGATAGGCCAAGACGGTTTTGCAACACGCATGAAGTGGCTGGCAAAATATAATCCGGCGTTTGAGATACAAACACCAGCCCGTCAATATCATTCTTATCCCAATTGAGCTCTTCAATCAGCTTTTCGGCAGCTTTGAAACAAAGGTCAGAGGTGCAGGTACTTTCGTTTACAACGTGGCGGCGCTCCACCCCGGTGGTTTTAATCAGCTTTTGCATATCCACCGCCGAAATATTGGTAAGGCTCGTGTTTTCCTGAACCGTCGCCGGCACACAGGCTGATACCCCTTTAATTACCACATTTTTTATATGCAGAAATGCCATTATGCGTTTGCTTTTGAAACTACAATAGTATAAATGTCATTAATGGTTAATGATTTTCTGACATCATCACCAGTAAGCCTTACCGAGTAGCTTTGATCAACCATTGCGATTACCAATAGGGCAGTCATTGAACTCCACTCCTCGTTTTCTTTGAACAGGGTATCGGCGGTAAATGGTTCGTCCGGTATTTCGTCAAATTGTTCGGCGAATTCCTTTACAAATGTTTCTATATTCATGCTTTTGTTATTTGGGGTCAATAATATCCGTTAAAAATTTATGCTTACGCATGTAGCCCTCTCTACGCATCTCCAGGTAAATGTTCTGTTCGTCTTCACCTGTTTGCGTAAAGAACATTTTATGGTAGCGTACCAGTTTTTTGTTCTCTTTCCTTACATCTATCATGCAGCATTCAAAATTTAATTCCTCAAAAATGATCGAGGTAAGAAACAGGTCGGCTTTGATAGAATCTAATGCGTTATTATCCCTTTCAGCCAGCCAGCTGCCTGAAGTTACGGTAGCTCCGTCAATGTTATATAACCTGAAAACCCCAAGAGGCTGATTTTGCATATCGGTATATAAAAAGTAATATTCCTCGGCCCTTGCTTCCCGTTGTTTATAGTTACAGATCCAGCTTTTTTGGGCATCGAGATCGTTTTCAACTGGCGAAACGTGTCTGGATAACTTGGGGTCGGTACGCATGCCCAAAATAAAAGCCGCATCATTTTCTTCCACTAGCCTGAAAATCAAGCCATAACGATGTGCTGGAAGTTGTATCAAAGATCTTTGTATTGTTTAAACGCCGGGTAATCTCTTAAATAATCATCTTCGGTGTATAGCATAGATGCCAGTACAAGGCAAATAGCACCTGATGAGAAATTGGAAATATCGCGCCAGATACCCGGTTTTATATGAAGCGCCATGTAGGGGCGGTTTAATTGTACCGTTTTTTTATTAACGCCGTCATCAATGGTGATATCGAAACTGCCGCTTGCTGCGACAATAAACTGTTCCAGTTGTTTATGCCCGTGCGCAGCCCTTGATTCGCCGCCGGGGATGTCATACAAATAATAGATCCGCTTTACATTAAACGGAACATGAATATTATTTTCTACAGGGGTAATATTTCCCGCCCGGTTATGAATGCGGCGCAGGTGAATAATGTTGCAATCAAAAACGGTTGATGTTTTACTGCTCATGCGTTTTGTTTACAAACTGGTCAAAATCCCTGATGTAATCCTGCTCGTCATACTTACCGTCGGCCAGGATGAGTGCGAGCGAGTTTGTAGAAAAATTTTCAATCTCTCGCCACATCATTTTAGGCACATATATACCATAGTATGAACGGTTAAGGCTAAATCGCATTTCCTTTTCTCCGTCATGAAGTACTACATCAAAACTACCGCTGAGGGCTACTATGAATTCCTGCAGGTTGACGTAGGCATGCCCGCCCCGGCGTTCACCACCCGGTACGTCATAGATCCAGTAGGTACGCTCAATTTTAAAGGGAATATGGTTATCCTCCTCAATGAACGATAAGTTACCCCGGTCATCTAAAAACTTGGGCAGTTGTATAATGTGCGGGCTTTCCATATTATTGAGCCTGGTAACTAAAGTTAAAGGTAAGTTTTGGATGGATCACTCCAGGGGCTAAAGAACTGTTGCTCCCTTTAGTTTCGTTCTCCACCTCAAAGCCGATAAAATCATCGGCACCAAATAAGAGGTGTCGTTGGTTTTCGCCAAAGATCAGCTTAAAGGCATAATTGCCCGCATTTAACAAATCAGGGGGGATGACGCATTTAACGGTATAAAGTCCGGTCCTTGAATCATTGTTGGTGGAAAGGAGCACGCCGTTGTGAAACACGGGTATCTCATCGCTGTTTTTTAATTCGAAAGTAGCATCAAGGTTGATACCGGCCTTTTGATTAAAAAAGGTCATTTCGAAGCTTAGCCCTGTAGACATGGAGATACTGTCGCCATCAAGCGGTTTGATGACAAATTTCATCACCCTGATGTTTTCATTTCCCGGAGCCGACTGGATATCCCCATGGTGCTCAAAGCTCGATTTAGTATTGTTGTTCTTTTGATAAAAGCTCACAGCTTCCAGCTGTTTATCCTGGTAGATTAGCTGTCCGTTAGCTAAAACTATACCTTTGTTGCAAAGTGTTTTCACAGCCGCCATATTATGGCTTACAAACAAAACGGTACGGCCTTCGCCCCGGCTAACCTGTCCCATTTTTCCGAGACATTTTTTTTGAAACTCCGCATCGCCAACAGCGAGTACCTCATCGACAATCAGAATCTCGCTTTCCAAATGGGCTGCGACTGCAAAGGCCAGCCGCACGTACATGCCCGATGAATATCTCTTTACCGGCGTATCTACATAACGTTCTACACCAGAAAAATCAACAATCTCGTCAAACTTGCGCTTGATCTCAGCTTTTCGCATACCTAAAATAGCGCCGTTTAGGTAAATATTTTCGCGCCCCGTAAGTTCCGGATGAAAGCCGGTGCCAACTTCCAGAAGACTGGCTATTCGACCGCGCATTTTTACGGAGCCGGTGGTAGGAGAGGTAACCCTGCTTAAAATTTTCAGTAACGTACTTTTACCGGCTCCGTTACGGCCAATAATCCCTACCGCATCGCCCTGTTCCACTTCAAAATTGATATCCCGCAAGCTCCAAACAACGTCGCCTTCACCTTTTAAAGTTCGATCGTTCATTTCACCTATTTTAAGAAAAGGATCTCCTTTGCCGCGTATTTTTGCCCAATAGCGCTCAATATCGCGAGATAGGGTACCTGTTCCGAAATCACCGAGCTGGTAAGCCTTTGAAATATTTTCTACTTTGATCGCCTTAGCCATTACACCGTATCGATAAATGTTTTTTCAACTTTATTAAAAACGATAATCCCTGAAAATAATATGACTAGTGTTACACCTAAGCTGTAGCAAAGTAACCCCCAGCTAAAGACCCCGTTACCCAGAAATCCATACCTGCAAGTTTCAATAATGGGAGTGATCGGGTTAAATTTAATAATCCATGAATAGCTGCTGTATTTTTTTATTACTTCAGACAGGGGATAAATAACGGTTGTAGTATACATAAGTAGGGGTACGCCAAACGATACGACAAAAGCCAGATCGCGGTATTTAGTAGTTACCGCCGAAATGATCATCCCAAAACCCAACCCGAGCGCGGCAATCATCATCATCAAAAATGGGAACAGCAATGCGTAAATATTGGGCGAAATATGGTAGCCCGCCAACATGTAGTATAGCAAGAGCACGGCAAATAACATTAACTGTACGCCAAACCTTATTAAATTGGAGAGCACAATACTCAACGGCATGATTAAACGAGGGAAATAGACCTTACCTAACATCCCGGAATTGTCTTTAAATACGGTTGATGTTTTAGTGAGGCAATCGGCAAAATAATTCCAGAGGATGGTTCCGGCGAGATAAAACAACGGGCCGGGTATCCCATCCGTTTTAATTCCTGCCAGGTTGCCAAATATCAAATTGTAAACTAAAATAGTAATAATGGGTTGTACAAAAAACCATAAAGGGCCAAGTACCGTTTGCTTATAAAATGATACGAAATCACGCCGTACCAAAAGTAACAGCAAGTCACGATATAGCCAAACATCTTTCAGTTTGAGATCAAGCAAGCTGTTTTTTGGGCTTATCTCCAAGTCCCAACTTTCGTTTGGTTCAGTCATTCATTAGCAAGGTTTGCAGCTCCCTCATATAAGATCGCTCATTGAAATAATGCAGGCACCTATGTTGTAAATGCTCGCGTTTATTTAAAGTTAAATATTCCTGGAGGTGCCTGGAAATACAAGCCTCCAATTCATTTTCATCATCGGTATTTATTGCTGTTCCCAGTTCGCCGTTACGAATAGCGTCAATACTTCCATCTGCATTACCACAGATAACCGGCAGGCCGCATGCAAGTGCTTCAATAAATACTATTCCAAAGCCTTCTTTTTTACTTGGTAATACGAACACGTCAGCAATTATAAAATGATCGGGTAGCTCTTCCTCTTTAACAAATCCGGTTAAAATGACGTGGTCGGTCACGCCTGTATCTGCTATTAGTTTTTTCACCCGCGATCCTTCGGAATCATCATATTTGCCAGCTAAGATGTATTTAATACCCGGGAATTTATGTTTAAGTATCCCAAGCGCCTTTATGACACCGTCATGCCCTTTATAAAGTTCAGTTGACGCCAGCCTGGTCAAAGTAAAAATAACAGGGGTATCCTTCGTTAAACCATAACGTTCCATTAAGTACGCGGGCCTTTCAAAATTGTCAGGCAGCTTCATAAATGGATCCAAGGCGTTGTTTAACACAACACATTTATACGCGTTGGTCTGATGCATCGAGTGTAATTTTGCTTTTGTAAAATTACTTACGCAAATAACCTTGTCGCATTTATTTAAAAGGCGTTTTTTAAGAATGGATAATGGTCGCCAAACCTCAATGCCATGTGCTATTAACCAAACCTTGGTTTTAGGGCTTATTAATTTAACCAAAAGGCCAACAAGGGAAAGGTTTATATGGCTTAATATAATTACATCATTTTTCCTGGCGTAAACCAAGGTTTTAATAATAAAAGCCATGCGGTTTTTGCCAAAGCCTTGAAAATTCTTGGCCGGTAAATATTGCGGCATCAGGTCGCTATCTTCATCATATAATGATGCAAACTTAAAATTCCAGTTATTTTGGTTGCAAATATAATTTAGAGAATGGGCCAGTGTGCGGGTCATTTTTTGAATGCCGCCCGTTGTACTAAACGTTTGTAACGAGAAAAGCGTAATATGTTTAGACATGCCCTTGTACCTGGTATAATGCGAAGGCCCTTGACCAATGTATTGTCCCTTTGTTAAAACTGTTTATTACTTTTTTTGCCTGTACACCTTTATAATAGTCTTCATTGCTTATCTGCCCGTTAGCTGCCATCCAGCTTTGAAGCGGGAATGTGAAACCCATTTTTGGCCTGTTCCATACCGTTTCGGGTAACAAATATCTAAAAGTATCTACCAATAGTTTTTTCGGGTGTTTATCATCAAAACGTATGGAGGGGTCTAACTGCGAAACAAATTGCTGAAAATCTTCATCAAGGAATGGTACCCTAACTTCAAGGCCGTGGCTCATGCTCATTACATCAGTATCATGCAATAGTTGGTTTTGCATATACATGTTGGTTTCTAACCAGGCGGCATATAATTTATCACGCCGTCCAAAATTAGGTATGTCAAGGTCATCAAAGAGTATGCTGTTAACTTCATCCTCTGCCATGCCGGTCAATTTGGCAATATCTACAGTTGTGAATAAACCGCGTAAGAACAGGTAATCGGCAACGGTGCCATCGTGTTTAAGATACCCCAGCTTTTTAAAACGGTCCTTGCTAAACAGCTTGGCTAATGTAAACGAAGCAGATGGCAGCATTTTTAAGTATTGCAGGTATTTGATCCTATTAAATGAAGGGTAACCTCCCAGCAGCTCATCGGCACCAACGCCAGATAAAACTGTTTTTAAACCACCTTCTCGGGCATATTTACTAATAAACCACGAGTTAATGCCGTCGGTTGTTGGCATATCCATGGCGCTCAATATTTGCGGCAGGTGCTTTTCAAAGTCGTGTTGATTTACCAGGTGGGTAAAATTATCACCGCGCAATTTGTCTAATACAGCCTGTTGGTAAGAGCGCTCGTCGTAAGCCTTTTCATTAAAAAATATCGAAATAGTTTTTAGCTCTTCTATCTGCCGGGCAGCCAAAAGGGTGAGCAGGCTTGAATCGATGCCACCGCTTAAAAACACACCGATAGGCGCATCGGCAATTAATTGCCTGTTTATTGCTTTTGTAAGGTGATGTTTTAAACCCTCGCGTGCGGTATTAAAATCTTTAATATGGTTGGGAATTAGCGGCCTGATATAGTTTGTTATAGTATAGTCTCCGCTTTTTTGCCAGCATAAGAAATGGCCTTTAGGTAAGCTTAACACGCCCTTTAAAGTAGTAAAAGGCTCTGGTATGTGCCCAAAAGCCAACAGCCAGACAGGCCAGCGGGCGTCGCCGATGGTGGTTATGCCGGCAGCTTTAAACGCTTTAATTTCCGACGCGAAAGTAATTTGGCCATCTTGCGTGTAATAATACAGGGGTTTAATACCCGTAGTATCGCGCACAAGGTAGGTTGCCTGGCTAACGGTATCATAAAGGGCAAAAGCAAACATACCCCGTAATTTGGTAAACGAACCTGTGCCCCAGTGTAAGTAAGCCTGTATAATAACTTCGGTATCGGTGCTGGTTTTAAAGGCGGCGCCTAAGGTTTGCAGCTCGGCCCGTAACTCGCGGTAGTTGTAAATTTCGCCGTTAAATGTTATCCAGGCTTTACATGCAACATCCGCCATAGGCTGGTGGCCGTTTTCGGTCAGATCAATAATGGATAGCCGTCGATGTCCAAATACGAGCTTGCCGTCGTGACTGCTGTAGATGCCAGCATCATCAGGCCCGCCATGCTGCAACTCGTTGCACATTGCAGTTACCATTCTTTCTCCTCTCGCGTCATTTGACTGATTACTAACCAGCCCTGCTATCCTACACATTAAATCTTATTATACATAGCTTCGCCCCGTAAGTCACACTCTATTTTGTAACTTATTATTTATCAATAGCTTATAAAGCTATTTCATTATGTTATATTCAGGCTTTACTGCACCTCTATCATGCAGTTAAGCTCTTTCAATTAATGACGCCGCCACGTTTACGATGATTGAGAAACCAAGGTTTTCTAAACGTAATAATAGTTGTTTTTGTGACTTGTACGCTATAATTTCGCCTGTAATTCCTTTTAAGGGGCCCGCTTTAATCCTTATCTCTTCTCCCGGCTGTAAATTCTCTTCGGTCACTTCCAACTCAAGGGAACTGGCCATGACTAACCTGAGGTCATTTATTTGCCTGTCAGGCATAGCTGCTATTTTACCGCAAAAGTATAGGAAGCGGGCTACGCCCATGGTCATTAAAACACCGGCTTGTTCGTTACTGGCAATGCGTACAAACAAATACGATCTAATAAGCGGTTCCTCCACCCATTTTTTTCTGTCGCTCCATTGTTTTAAACGGCGGCTAAGTGGCAGGTATGCTTCTATCCCTTTTTCTAACAAAGCCGCATACGCTTTTTTTTCTGCACGCGGATGGGTATACACGGGGTACCATTTAAGGTCACGATCGCTTGCCGTTAAAACCATATCGTAAAAGAACACTTATTTTTTGAACCAACGACTAAAATTCCACCACTTCTTTTTGTCGTCTTCGATATAGTAGCCCGAGCTTTTGTAACCGCTATAATCCGAATAGTAATAGTACTTGCCATAGTTTTCGCCGGTAAAGCGTGTTGTATAATATCTGGAATGTAAAAGGTCTTCTGCAAAAGCGTTCAGTACGATCACCGTATTATCCAAATGATACTCCTGCGCAATACGCTGCGGTATTGTAGCGGCATAATATTTTGACTTACCCGAGCGTATTACAAAAATATTGATATCGCTTGCACGAATAAGTGGTATGGCATCAGAAACAAGCCCTATGGGCGCGGTATCTATCATAATGATGTCGTACCTGGTTTTAAGAGCTTTTATCAATTCATCCATTTTTACGCTGTGCAGAAGCTCGGACGGGTTGGGGGGAACAGGGCCTGATGTGATAAGATCTAAGTTTTCCTGCCCGGTTTTGATTACAATATCATCCAGGTCAGACTGGCGAGAGAGGTAAGTACTGAGGCCAACATCATTGGCTACGCTAAAAGTTTTATGGAGCTTTGAACGGCGCAGGTCCGCGCCTATCAGCACCACTTTTTTATCTATTAAAGACAGCGTACTTGATAAATTAACCGCGACGAAGGATTTACCCTCACCTGCTACTTCTGACGTGATACAGATTACTTTGTTCTCCTTATCAGCAGCAAGAAAATTTAGGTTGGTACGAACAGACCTGACCGATTCTGCAAACATCGTTTTTGGCTTGCTTATGGCGAGGATCTGCGAGTTGTTTTCATCGATCTTTTCAGGAAATTCTCTTATGACCCCTAAAATTGGTATTGAAGTTAGGCTTTCAACGGTTTCTTTATCGAAGATATAGGGGTTTAACATCCTCAACAAGACAATTAAGCCAAGGCCGGTTAGCAAGCCGAATATTATCGCTGATCGGTGGATCCCGTGCTCATCCGGCGAAACAGGCGCGTTATTTATTTCTGCTTTTTCGACAATAGTTGCACCGGGAAGTATCCCCGCACGACTTATTTGAGCGGACAGCTTCTTTTCTTCAAGGTAAGACAGCACCTTTTCGTTTACTTCATAGGGGCGGTTCAGGGCGATCAAGTCTCGCTCAGCCACCGGAAAAACAGATATCTGTTGGTTAACTACTTCCAATTGCGATGTTAGGTAATCGTAGTTACGTTTTATACCAATATAAGTAGCATTAATACTATTTAAAGCGTTATTCTTTAACTGCAAGATCAAACGGTTCACATCTTGTATTGGTTGTGAATTATAATTGTAAGTTTTTAATAACTCATAACGTTGATTAAGTAAAATATCCAATCTTTCTATCAACGAGGCAAGCGCAGGGTCGACATCTTTGCCTGCATTGAAATTTAGATTTACATTATTTTTTTCTTTGTCTATTTGTTCCTTTAACTGATCGATAGCAATTAACTGAAGTTTGACTATGGCTTGTTGAGATTCTATATCCTTGGCTTTGCTAAGAGCGCTCTCAGCGGAAGTGCTAACTTCCATTAACTTATTTTTTTGCTTAAACTCCAGGATGGATTTTTCAGATCCTTTTACCTTTGTTGACAAATATTCCAACTGGTCATTAATAAAATTGATCATTTGGGTGGCCGATTGTGTTTTGCGGTCACGGTCATAAAGAAGATATTCCTTCATGATGGCGTTTAAAATATCCGCAGCGAATTTGGGGTTCGCATCTGTTTGCTGAAGTTGTAAGACGTTTGAATTTTTTGTCAGTTCTGCCATGCGTAAGCCGCCTCTTACCCGGCCAAGGAGCTCTTCAGGCGTATTGAACTTAAACAAATATACCGCGTTAGTTGCAATGGAACTAGAGGGTTTAATAGTGAAAGTAGTCGGCCCGATAGTAACCGGGTCATTATACCGGTAAGTCATGGAAATCTGCTTCTCAGCAGTATTGTAGGACAGCTTATACGTGGTTTTATTAACGGCCTTAAAGGTCATCAGTTCATGTACAAAATTTAAGCTGTCGAATCTCAGCACCTGAATTTCAAGCGGTTTTTCAGGATAGATATCACTGGTCCTGACATGCCCTTCAATAAAGAAACTTATCGGGTAGTCAAGGTCCCGGATCGCCGCTAATATTACGGAGGGGCTTTGGATCACTGACGTTTCGCTTTGTATTTTTGACGGACCTCTATCGGAGGTTGTCATCGCTGTAGCAAGGTCGGCTATTTCTGATTTTTTTTCTTCGAGCTTCATTGTGCCCGACGTAGCATATGTTTTGGGCGTATACCATAAATAGAAGTAAGAGCCCAGAACAAACAGCAGGAGGGAACCGGCAATCCAATACCAGCGGCTGACCAATATTTTCCCAATTTTGAAATAGTCAACATCCTGGTTGGGTAATTTTTTAACGATTTTTTCCGTTTCTTCCATCAAATAATACCGGGTGATTTTAATTTAAATTACTTAGAGATCTTGATATAACAAGACGAGGTTTAATTGTTGTTGCCGCCTGAGCATTATATAAAACATGTCAACGACTCTGAAGGCTCACCATGGATTCAAATTTACATATTTGCTGTAAATAAACGCAGGCTAATAGCAGCTTATCAATAATAAAATCTATCAGGTAACAGAGGTTTAAAGTTTAAGACTTTTAGAGAGCGGTAAGAAATTGCGTTTTTGGTTTGACTGGGGCCTCCGGTAGGAGAACCTGTTCTTTAATTTTAGGATTGGACGTTCTATGAGATAATATGATAAACTCGCGACCGCCAGTAACATTAAAAGATTCTCAGTCAAAAATAGCCAACCGAAAAGATTGGTTTTTAAGATGTTCGGAAGATAGGGGTTAATGTAAATGTTGACCAGGTTGTAATTTAATAATTTCGGAACGAGGTTGTGGTAAAGGTATATCCCATAACTGACACGCCCTATATAAATTGCTATTGGGTTTGACAATAGGAACCTGAACCGCATTTCTTCTGTATCATGCTTTTTATAAATATAAAAGATAAGCCACGCTCCGACTACACAAATCAAAGGATCCTGAAATGCAAATAACCGAACGGAAAAATAATTTCCGAGGAGGATTAATACCGCCGATAATGGTCCGATGATTTGAAGGAAATTAAGGGCTCGATCAGCCATGTCTGATTTATAATGTATAAACCAGGACAAAAGCGTCCCAGTCCCAAACGCATGAAGGCAATTAAATGTTAGCAAACCGGACATATTTATATTCCTCATTAAAAACTGCGTGCATACACTGAAACTAATGACCAGCACGATTACAGCTAACAGATATCGTTTGTTCACCAAAAGCATCAGGAAAGGCCAGCATAGATAAAATTGCTCTTCGACGGCCAGGCTCCAGAGATGTGATAATATGCCCGGCCAAAAATCGATGTGAAAAAAGTAAAAATTCTGTGTAAAGGTTATAAAATAAAATATAGGACCCCGAACCTCCTGGGAAGTGCCTGCTTCAAAGATATACAAGATAGCTAAGCACAGGTAATATATCGGGAATATTCTAAGTGCCCTTCGCAAATAAAAGTTTTTGATGACTTGCCAAGCGGATTGCTGCGCCTCCTGGATCTCAACTCGGGTTTCGAATAATATACGTGATATTAAGAAACCACTTAAAACAAAAAAAATGGAAACGCCGATTGCGCCGTTTGGTAACTTATTAAGGAAACTACTCTTCGGAAACCAATGTTCGATAATCACAAGCGTGACAGCAATACCTCGAACTCCGTCAAGTTCTTTAATATGTTTCATACACGATAATAAGAGTTTTGAAGATGCAATTTAAAGCAGGTAAAATAGGTGATAAGGCATAGATCAGATAATTTCAGTAATGAAATTTGTGATTTTAATTTTTACGAAAAAACTTATCAAAAGTTGTGGTTTTTAAAGCGTAAGTAAATAACTATATTCTTAAGCATGTAACGTGCTTTTAGTTGTAACGTCAGCTTTTACTTTTTCCAAATGAAGAAAATCAATAAATTATAAGTAGCGTAATTAATCAGCCAAATCTGCCGCGGAACTAATAAATGTTGAACCCGAACGAACATAAACTAAAATAGAAATGCTTACGTAAAATGGTTTTGACGTCCTTTAATATAAGATCATTAGATCTGGTAGTAAGTTAAATCGAACGACTTGTTAGGTATTTAAGCGGGTGCCTTGACGATTGGATGTTTTAGAGGATCGATTAAACGTTTTTTAAAGACCCTTAAAAGAATTTATTTACTTTGCGTTATACAGCATGGCTACAGCACAAGAAACAACCTTATAGACCTATTACGTTTTATAGCGGCATTATCGGTCGCATTATTCCACATCTATTACCAGATGTTATATAAGCCAAAAAGCCTTTACACTATATTTTTTTTCAATTTTGGCAAATTAGGCGTCCCTATGTTTTTCGTTATCAGTGGGTATTGTATAATGATTGCTTTAAGCCACGCCAAAACATCTTTAGAATTTATTATCAGGAGACTTTTTAGGATATACCCGCCTTATTGGTTTAGCCTTTTTATAACCGGCATTGTGATTATTAGTTTAAAATTGTTGCGCGGTGTAAATTCGGTGGCCGTGCTCCCTAAAACAGGATATGAACTTTTCTCTACTTTTGGCTTGGCCACTGATCCATTTACGAAAGTCGCGGCAATTAATTGGGTCTATTGGACATTGCCCTATGAAGTTCTCTTTTACTTAGCGATATTCTTATGCTCGTTCCTAAAAAACAACTACTTTACTTTGTTGCTGATTTTGATTACCGTAGTCAGTTGCACAATCCCCTCCACGAATTTGGGCTTCTCATCCTTTTTCAAATTTTGGCCGTTATTTAGCATAGGCACTGCTTTATTTAAATTACTACATCACGACAAAACAAAGCAATTATTAAACGTGCTATTATTGGGTTTGTCAGTGTTTGCATTTTATCCAGCTCATCAAAGCTTGCCATTTTTCATAACAAGTATATTAACAATTGGCTTGATCATGATAAGTCACTACAAACCGCTGTCAGATAATTTAGTTAGCAGATTGGGTGATTATTCATATTCAATTTACCTGATACATGTACCGTTAACAGCTTATTCTTTTGGTATCTATCGGAATGCGCCTCCTCTAAAAAGCAATGTACTTCTTAACCCCCCTATTAGATGTTATTCTCCTGGTTCTTGTGGTTTATTTATCTAGAACAAGGTATAAATTTATTGAATTACCATCAATTAATTTTGGTAAAAAACTATCTAAAATGACTACCATACACAAACAACCGGCAAAAGCCTCTCAATTATGATGAGTTTTTTTTAATATTAAGCATCGGTTATGATGAAATGAGTATGATTTAGCTTTTCCCAATCTTACGGTATGTCGTCACTGTCCCTTCAAAGCTAACCCGTTACAAACGTGTATGACTTACATCCTGTTCAATTGCATGAGGGGATCTTTTACCCGGCGATAAAAAGCTGTTGGCACCCGCATTTTATCGCCGCGCTCTGGTTACCTTGCACGAATCAAACCCGGTTCACATGAAACGAATTCTCATCCTGTATGTTAGCTTTTTTTTGGCCGTATCCGCTTACGCCCAACAGCCCGGCTGGGAAGCTACACGCTCCGCGATACTGCACAGGTACCCGAACAGTGCTTCCCCGATCGTTGCGCGCCTTCCTGCCGGAACGAAACTGCAAATATTGCTGGCAAAAAGTAAAAATAACTATTACAAGGTGCAAGCAGCCGGAAGCGGTAAGAAAGGCTGGATCTATAAAACTTTCATATCCCGTGCAACAGATACAGCTGTTCACGTCCCACTAGTATTCAGTCCGCTTACCGGTACGGATTCTGTTAGTGTACGGGTAATCGATGTGGATAACGGCCTTTGTACCATCATACGCATGCCCGGAAACAAATATGTCATCTACGACGCAGGCGGGTTGAATACGGCGGACGGCAGTCAGACCTGGGTCCAGATGCAAAAGTTCCTGCCAGAAGGCGCAACCGTAGAACTCATGGTGTTAAGCCACATGGATGGCGACCACATCGTAGCTGCCTCACAGGCTATTCGGGGCTACCGAATCAAAAAAGTGATCTGGGGCGGATATGACCGTAAAATCGACGGAACGAATGCTATCGAAACCAAGGCCTTTCAGAAACTCAAAAGTGCCTTGCAAGACCGTGCAGACATTACCGAAAGCATCAACCTGAACGACCGTGACAGCGTTATTTACCCGGGGGGCGACATCGTGATCTCCGGTGCCCATTTTAAACTGCTTTGCGGCTTTGGGAAACCTATGCCGGAATGGCATCTCACTTCTGACGCGGCGGAACGGCTGAACGGTGTCAGTATCGTAATGAAAGTGGAGTATGGCGGCAATTCTGTGCTGTTCACCGGCGACGCGCTTGGCCGCCGCAAAAATGATGCTGAGAGCGTGTGCATCGCGACAGAGAAATTCCTCGTAGAGCATGCGGGTGAGACACTACGATCGACCATCATGTTTTCCCCTCATCACGGGGCGGAAAACGGCAGTTCTAAAACCTTTCTTGATAAAGTCCGCCCTGAGTACATCATCATACCAGCAGGGCACGTATCAAGTTTCCGGCATCCGCGAAAAACCACCTGCGAGCGCTACCTGAATTATGTTACGGCCGACCATATTTTCCGAACCGACCGCGGCGATGATCAGGGCCCCTTGGAATGGGGTTACCTGAGCATCCCCGGATGCAGGGATATTGCTGGTGATGACGACATCCAGGTCGATCTGCGTTCAGACCACAAGCTCCATGTCTATTACCTAAACCCGATCAATGCCTGTACTACATTCAAATAATTCCCTTAAACCGGGGATAAGGTGTAGGTCGATCTCAAAAAGCAAAAGCTAGGTGAATATACGCAGGTGCTATAAAGGGATACTTTGGTGATAAAGTCGAACACTCTCCGGATATCTGTACATGGAAAGGATGAGGATACAGCCGTGCCCAACGGATCAGAATGCGAGGGTCATTAAAATGATTTATAAAATCAAACGTATAAAATTATACACTTAGTATATTTGGGTCTGCATTCCATTTGTACGTTATAATCCTTGTCATAACTGTATTTTCGCTATTTTTGAGGGTGTATAAAATCAATATATAAATGTATTCTATACACTAAGTCATGAAAAGATTAATATCTTTCTCTAATTACATCGCTGATTCTGGCCGTCATGAGGCTTTATTGCAGTCCCTTTTATTGGGGATGTGTGCCGCAGCTGTTGACATCTCCTGCCAGCTGTCGACCTGTATATTTGACCATCATTCAGCATAAATGGTCGAGACGCAGGCCTGCATTCCTGCGGTAAGCAGTGCGCAGGTAATCCCAGAATGTATAATGCGCTTATCAGGATAAAGCTGACGGATCGCAACTGTCCTGCCAAGTTCAAGCAGTGCGCTCAAAAGTTGCCTGGCTTCCCGCCGAATCGCGTAGTTCTTCTATGTTCAACTTAATAACCCCTTATCTCTTTATCGTAACTGTTTTGTCCGCCAAAGTTTACCTTAATACCTACGGTTATCTGCCTGTATTGATCAAGCGCGTTATTTTTAAACTGGCTTGTGGGGTCGGCGTAACCATCAATACCCTCGCCAATAGTTATATTATGCTGATAACCAATGTCCAGGCGGATGTTTGGCTGGTCATATTCGTTATAAAACTTAAACTCGTAACCAAAACGCAACGGGATTATCAGGTTAACGCCGCTATCTGTGCCCGGAAACATATAAGGAGGGTTAATAACACTTACCCTTTGTGTTTTAACGCTATTCATGATACCACCTATACCTGACCCCAGGTAAAAGTTTTTCAGCACATTCAATACCGTGCTGCCCTGGTAATTCATTATTTCGCCGGCCTGCACATCCATATGCACTATTACCGCCTTATAATTGTTTTCGTATTGGCGGCCGTCTTTATCTATCTTAAGGTCTGTGCCACCGCCGGATAGTTTACCTATCTGGAACTCTAAACCAATAGGCACATAAGGTGTATAAAAATAATTGAGGGTTAACGCAAAAGATTTATTATTATACTCTTTCTTAAGATCGGCATACGGGCGGTTTAAACTTGCGCTTAAACCAATACCAAAGGTGGCATAGTTTAAACTACCCTGCGCCTTACCTTTATAAAAGGCTAATGCCAGTACAATAAATAAAAGATACTTTTTCAATTGAATTTATGTTTGATATTTACAAATTAGCTGCGGTTAAACACAACCGGGCAAATAAAATTTCCACTAATATAAGCTTTCTATGGATTTTAACACACCCTTAAGTTACACTGCTACCGATAGGTGTGAGAGGGAGAGTTCAGAACTATCTCTATTATGTCAGTGCGTTAAGTTTTAATTAGCATCGAACTCTACGAATGACGCAATAGCAACCTTACTTTATTCGATCAACACACGACATAATAAACATACTAATATCTTAGCGTAGATTTTAGAATAACATGCTTTATTCGTTAAAGTATAAGATTAATTTTTATACGATTGATTCCTTCTGAATGTAAAACGTAGCAAAGTCGATAGATGAAAACTGGTTGTAGCCGGCCTGCCGCAAGAGGGTAACCAGTTGTCCCCGATGATAGGTTGAATGGTTAACGATATGGGCAAAGGTTTGATAATAGGGCATCTGCCCGGTGTTACCATTTGGATAAATAAAGCTAACTGACTCATCCATATGATCCGCAGGATGGTCTTTGATAAAAGCCTCAAGGCCATTAGAGGCTGCCTTCCAGATGGTAAACAGTTCGTTCTTGCTACCGGTGAAATTTGCCGAGAGGTAAACCGGATCTGCTGCCCTGGTCCAAAAATCTATCCAGATCTTTTCGGCGCTGGCTAGGTGTACCGCGGTTTGCCTGATACTGGAAAAGCTGCTGACATTAACCTGTTCCCATTGCTCATCAGTGATCTGTCTTAACCAGTCCATCGCCTTTTGATCTGCCCAGCTATTGTAAGCTGCCAGATCAGTGAAATATTGTTTTAACATGGTTTTTTTGTTCAGGCTTGCGCTAAAGTCGCAAGGAGTTCAGGTAATGTAGTAATGCCCCAGTGTTCAACGTATCTGCCGTCTTTAATTCTTATGATGTCTATGACCTCGATGCTGATCACCCGTCCGGTTGCAGGCGCACCTAATAACGGTCCTGTTTGCCTGCCGCTGATGGTCTTTCGGGTAGTGACCAAATCGCCTTCGGCTACCTGGTCATGGATGATCACTCTTAGATCAGGTATCGCCGGACGTAAGACCTCATTAAAGAACCAGATCATGCCTTGCGGGCCGTTGTCCATGCCGGCCGGGGCTGACCGGTTAACAAACTTGCTGTCCATAAGTGCGTTGAAGCTGGCGACATTTCCTTGTTCGATTACCTCCTGGTTAAAGCGACGCACTGCTGCTCTGTTATTTTCTATCATCGTTTCCATATATTCATGTTTTGATGATACAAAGGTACCGGCCGGAAGCAGGTGTCGGTTAGGGCTAAACGTTCAGGTGTTATGGCACAACGTTCAACTGTTGCTGCTGGTAATCGCTTGGCGTATAACCGAAATGGTTACGGAAAGCCTCGGAAAAGCTGGAATGATTTTGATACCCAACCTTCAGATAAACACCCGAAGGGTTTTCTCCTCCTGATCCTAGCAATTCGGCAGCCAGTTCCAGCTTTCTGGTGAGGAGCCATTTTTGAGGAGTAGTATGATAGATCTCGCTAAATCTCCTTTTAAAGGTAGACGTGCTCATATGACAGAGGAAAGCCAGTTCATCTACGGTGATCAGCTGACCAACGTGACTCTCCACTATTTTTTTGATCTGCAGTTGTTCCCGGTCCTTTGTAATGATCTGAATAGCCCGGAACCGTTCGGGGTCAAAATGTAAAAGATACAAGAGCAGCTCTTCCAATTTGATCAGTCGGACCGCCGCGGGTAGCTTGCTTTCCGTAGTGATCAATGCCTGCATAGAGGTGATAAAATGCTTGATCAGGTCATCCTGCTTAAATATGAGGTAGGGTTGTTTACCGCCTAAAGGAATAACCTTTTGCAGCAAATGGTCATACTTGATCAGGAACCGGTTAAATACCTCGTTGCTGAAGTAAAACAGGACGCTGCTAAACTGCTGCCCGCCTGTCAAAAGCTCAGAGGTGAGCACGTTCCCGGTTGATAATACCACCAGTTCCCCGGCGTTCACTACAGCCGTGGCATCAGCGTAAACAACGGTCTTGGTGCCGCTGACCAGCAGGTTGATCATATTCTGATTTAAGACGATCCTGTTCTTAACGGAATCCTTGCCGGAGGTGTAGCAACGGATCACTACTTCATCTGTATTAGCAGGAGATCCATTTAATATATCATCTGGTAGGAAATAGGTATTCATAATACTACAGCGTTTTCATAACGTTCTCTGGAAGCTTTGATCTCTGGCATATTGGTGTTGGCCCAATCGTACAGGTACATCAGCGGCGTTACCAGGCTTTCGCCCAACGGCGTTAAGGCGTACTCCACCTTAGGCGGGATCTGTGGATACATCTTACGCGTTAACAGCCCGTCGGCTTCCAGCATCTTGAGGGTCACGGTCAGCATTTTCTGCGAGATGCCGTCGATCAGCTGGTGCAGTTCGTTAAAGCGCAGCGTGCCGTGGTCAGATAACATGATGACAGTAAGCATCGACCATTTATCACCTACACGGTTCAAAACATCTTTGACCGGGCAGTTATCACGGTCGTTCTCACATTTTCTTGAAATTTCTTTCTTCATATCCGCCTCATTTTCAATAACAGTTACTTATAAGTGACTGTCTGACTTTCAAGTGCCTTCTTGTTTTAGAATGATTCACCCCTTAGCTTTGACTTACTTAAAGTAAGTTAATCAACAAAAGTAATAAAAAGAATACCATGGATTTACAATTGAAAGGAAAAAGAGCACTGATCACCGGTTCCAGTGCCGGTTTGGGTGAAGCGATCGCACGGTTACTGGCTGCCGAAGGTGCCGAGGTGATCATTCATGGCCGTAATGAGGAACGTGCGGCAGCGGTAGCAAAAAGCATTAATGATACCCGAGGACGGGCCATATATGTTTTGGGGGATCTGTCGACTGACGAAGGCGCCGACGCCGTTGCCAACAGCGCTTTAGCAGTCGGACCGATAGATGTACTCGTGAATAACGCCGGCGCTTATACGCCGCGGCCATGGCTGCAGGTGAGTGTAGACGACTGGCGCGATAGCTATAATGTTAATGTGCTGGCATATGTGCGCATGATTCACCGTTTGCTGCCCGCCATGAAAACCCTGGGCTGGGGTCGGATGGTTCAGATCGGATCGTCGGGCGGTATTGAGCCATTTGCTTTGCAGCCCGATTATCTGGCGGCTACCGCTGCGCGTCATAATTTAACTGTTTCTCTGGCGCGCGAACTGAAGGGTACAGGCATCACTTCTAACACGGTAGCTCCCGGACCAATGCTCGTAGAAAATACCCGAAATATGCTAATGAACATGGCCGGGCAATACGGCTGGGGTGACAACTGGGCCGACATTGAACGCAATGCGGTTGAACAATTCGTACAGAACGATGTGGGGCGTTTTGGCAAGCCTGAAGAGGTGGCGGCCGCCGTGGCCTACTTATCCGGCCCCATGGCCGATTACGTGACCGGTGCACTATTGCGTGTAGATGGCGGGCATACCAGATCTGTTTAACCTTTTAACTAAATTGAAATGAGTAATAAAACCAGAAAAATAACCGGCTGGGCATTGAGCGGGATCGTCCTGCTACTGATGGCCGGCTCGGCAATCGATAAGATCATCGGCAGTGCGCATTCATTAGAAATGACACGTTCCTTTGGTATTACGCCAGCTGTTTATCGCCTGCTAGGTGTCGTAGAGTTAACATCGGTCATTCTTTTTATGATTCCAAGAACAGGATTGCTGGGACTTTTGCTTTTATCATCTTACCTGGGTGGCGCTATAGCTACCCATTTACGACATGGGCAGAGCATTATTTTTCCGGCAGCTATTGAAGCGTTGATATGGATTGCCGCAATCGTCCGGTTTCCGCATCTGTGGCAACGAATTGAATTCAAAAAATAAATGATTTCCGTTGTGTCTGCTTTAGGGCAATCACCAGGTACAAAGTCTTTAATAACTTAAACTCTTCAACTACTTGAACTTTTTTCCGGCACATCCTGTCGACCTTTGTATTATGGAAAATATCAAAAACATTGAAGAGACGATCCTCACTTATACGAGTGCATGGAATGAGACCGAACGGGAAGCCATCCTGGAAAAGATCAGCAAGTGCTGGGCTTTGGATGGTACTTACACTGACCGCTTAACTGATCCTATCACAGGGCCGGATGCGATTACTGATCTGATCATTAGTTCATATGGACAAATGGGGCCAAGAACATTTCAGGTATTGGCTGAGCCACAGGTGCATCATCAAAGCGGACGCTTCCGCTGGCTGGCCATCCGTCCCGAAGGATATCCGATTGAGGGCATGGATTATTTTGAATTTGACAGCGAGAACCGCATTACCCGTATTGTAGGCTTTTTTTAAACAAACGATCATGATCATAACATTACCGAATATTGAACCCGGCCAGGGGCCTGTGTTGATGCTGAACATGATCAAGTTCAAGGACAAGAAGATTTACTTCGAACAGTATATACCTGCATTTAACCGTGTAGTGCAGCAACTGGGCATTGAAGGTGTCACCGTAAAACTGGTGAGCGAGGTCGTAGCTAACGTAATTGCCGACGAAGAAGAGCAATGGGATCAAATCGTATTGGTAGAATACCCCAGTGCTGAAGCATTCAAAATTATCGCGCAAAGCGATGTTTATCACCAAATAGCTAACCCGCTTCGTGAGGCCTGGACAGCGGAATTGAAATTGTTCATGACCCGCAAAATTGACTTTTAAAGGTTATACTTGCTGATATGTCAGAACTGATCCTGTCTAATTTTGCCTTGCATATAGCACTTGCTCCTATTGAACAGGAGCAAGTGCTTGCCTTGTTGCAACGTAAAACAGTCACCAAACGCAGCATACTTGTGCGACCCGGTGAGATAGAACGGCATATTTATTTTGTTAACGAAGGCTGCCTGCGTATGTACAACACCGATAAGGACGGGCAGGAACACAACCTCTGCTTTTACCCGGAAAACTGGTGGGCATGTGACATTGTGAGCTTTTTTAAAGTAATGGCGGCAACCAATACCATACAGGCACTGGAAGATACACAAGTATGCTATTTTACATTGCCGGACCTGGAACGATTATTTACAGATGTGCCGAAGTTCGAGCGTTTTTTCCGGATACTTACCCAAAACGGTTTTGACATGTTTCAGCGGCGGGTTACGTCTAATCTGTCAAAAACCGCTGAGCAGCGTTACCGCGAATTTCGCAGACATTATCCGGGACTTGAACAACGCACATCCCAAAAGCATATTGCCAGCTATCTGGGCATAACCGCGGTTTTTCTCAGTATGATGCGCAAAGAAAAGAATCTGTGATCACCTTGTTCCCGGCACCCAGCCGCTATAACCTTTAGTTTAGCTGATCCCGCCGGAACCGGATAGGGGAAACACTGGCGCGCTGTTTAAAAAGTTTATTGAATGACTGCGGATGCTCAAATCCTAATTGATAAGCGATCTCTGCGGTGGTCAGGGTGGTCTGGTTCAACAGCACTTTTGCTTTTTCGATCAGTGCCAGGTGAATATGCTGCTGCGTGGTTTTGCCGGTCAGTGTTTTAAGCATATCTGATAGGTAACGCTGTGATACCTTCAAATGCGTTGCGATATCCTGGGGAGATGGTAAGCCGGAAACGACTGCCTCCGAACTATTAAAACGTTCATTCAACCAAATGTTCATCAGGCTGATCAGGTCATGGTGCAGGTTCTTTCGGGTCAGGAACTGCCGGTTATAGAATCGGTTACTGTGGTTGAGCAACAGTTCGAGTTGCGATACCAGTACGCTTTCGCTGAACTGGTCAATATGGTTATCCAACTCGATCTCAATAGCCTTAAAAAGCGTTTCCATGATCTGTTTTTCTTTGTCAGACAGGAACAATGCCTCTGCTACTGCATAATCAAAGAAGCCATAGTTATGGATACCCTGTGCCAGCGAATGGCTGTTTAAAAGTCCGGGATGGAAATATAAAGCGTAACCCTGATAATCCCCGGGATCGGCGGTCATTTGAACCACTTGACGCGGTGCTAAAAAGGCCATACCGCCATCCTTGAAATCGTAAGTGCCCGGCCCGTATTTAACGCTGCCGTTAAAATCTTTTTTGAAAGTGATCTTATAAAAGTCGAGCATGAACCAGCTGCCCGCATCACGCAGATTGATCCCTACCTTATCGTAATTGACCAGTGTGATCATCGGATGTGCAGGCGGGTCTAAACCCAGCCGGCGCATCAGATTTGATATTCCGGGGATGTTGACCACCTGATTCCGTGGCAAATTGACCAGGCAATTAGCTGGCGAACGATAGCAGCGAGAGCTGTAAAAGCGTTTT